>VGOB01000020.1 GCA_016865935.1 Chloroflexota bacterium
GGTGATTGGGATACACCGTTTTTACCAGAGGCAGCCCGATTGTCAAAACTTAGCCCACCAATATCTTGAGCATATCACGGCTCGGGGAACCGTCCCCAAATTGGACATTTCAGGCACATTCCGGAGTGTGGAAACAAATGTGGACGTGTGCGATGTTCTACCTCCGCGAGCAATTGGCACTTGGGGCAGGCGTACTCAATTCCACGCCGATAGATGTACCGCGCAATCGGATCCAACTTGGCCACTTGCGTGTACCCACCCTCAATCTGTTCTATCACATCATGGAGATTTAGAAAGCGATGTGGTGTATTCGCAGGAAGAACAAAGCCAGGGATGTCTCGCGAATTCTTGACTGCTTTAACTAGTACTTTGGACGGCAAACGCAAATCCGTGGATATTAAATCAGGACGAATGAGAAAGAAGGTGTTACACCCTGTCTTGGTACCCATTTTCACGCGGGCGTAATCTCCAAGTTTCCGCGCACAGCGCACAGTCAGTTCTTGGCGCAGCAAGTCCTCAAAAAGAGTTCGAGTCCAGTTCAGGGACGAGGCAAGTTCGGCGCGACTGACTTCGCGGCTGACTACATCAACCAAAGTCCGATCTGGAGAGACTAGATGATGAAACTTGGTCGGCGCGGAGGGAGCGCGACGCGCTAGAGAGAGAATAACTGTATTCGCTTTGACCTTGAGACCTTGTTGAATGAAGGGATGCTCGTGAAGCGTAAAGATATGCCGCAATTCGATTTGCTCGGTAAGAAACCGCCGAATTGGTTCGCCATAGCGGGTGTCGAAGAAATTGCGCGAGGTAATGTAAGCTAGGATACCATCATCTCGCAATACTTCTATGCCCCGCAAGATGAAAAAGTTACTAAGATCGGAGGTTGGCTTCACAGCATATTTTGGATAGCGACTATTCCAACTTCCGATAAATTCGGTTTTTCCCGAAACATGATTCCCCTGGCTCAGCGCAATAAAAGGCGGATTGCCCACGCACAGATCGAAAGTATGTTGCGCCAACAATGTTGCACCTGCTCGCTTTGCATTGCTTTCATTGGTTGAATCTGACCAATACGATGATTGCGTATTTCGGGATTGTGCAAGAATATCCGTCAGTGAATTTCCCTGAACAAGGTTATCCAGCGCAGGCAATATTATTGGCACGCTCATATCCATCGCGTCCAATTCGATTGCCAGTAGCCAGAGTCGCATCTTTGCAACAGTGATGGCTTCGGGCATGATATCCAAGCCATACACGTTATTCATCAAGATGTGACGCATCAAAGAAATACGCTCAGATTTCGAGATCTTCCCGTCAAGCAAAGAACGCGCAAAAATCTCAAGATTACAAAGAAAGCGCGTGGCGGACACAAGAAACGCGCCACCCCCAACGCTCAAATCTATCAATCGCACCCGCGACAAAGCATTAACAATCCATTCGAATTCTCTTTCAAGTCCGCGGGCTTGTTCCCAATCGTGTGCATACCAACACCGCATCGCTTGGACTATGCGTTCGGCATTGCCAAAATTCCTTTCGGCAGCTATTGTGCTCCACTCGTGAAATGCGTGCACTACGATTGAATGCGCCAAAAAGTCAGGAGTAAAATAAGAACCTGTTTCGCGATTGTCAATCCAACGCTGGTAGATGTAGTCCAAAAGCCAGGGACGGACTGAAGAACTAGCTTGCGGTTCAGCATTCCCATTTTGTTGGAGTGACCAACTGTAGCGAGGCAGAATCTCCTGCGTCAATCTGGTCAAAGAATCTTGATCCACGCACCACGCCGAATTGTCAGATTGCCTGGAAGGAACCGAATCGTGGGCAGGGTTCGTCGCATCCATGAATCTTGCGAACAGTAAATTATTAATCAGGGTAACTTCGTGTGCGAAGGATGGCAGCCCTCCCTTGTTCGACACGAGACGTCCTCGATAAGGCAATAGATCCCTGAACAAATCTAGAGAAGCATTGCGGTTTGATGTTGATTTACTTTGTGAATCGGTTGCCGAGTACAACATTGCAAGTCTTACCTTTGTCGCGAATAAGAGGAGTCCGTCGTCATTTCTCGCGTTTTCTCGCAAGCCACGCCTGCACGCGCGCGCCAATTTCTGGCGACAAATCTGATTCTGATTCAGCGTGCTCCCTTTCCGCCAGCGCGCACGCAAGTTCATCCTCAGAAACCGCGCCCAATCGCTCAAGCAGCGCGGTAAAATCGGCGCGTTGTTGCGCGGAATCCTCTCTCACCGTCAGCGTGGGCGCGCTTGGGTCATTCACAGTTCTGGGAGCATCGGTTGCCATAGCCGCATTATAACACAAAAACGCCCGATTGCGTACTACTTTTTACGCGCATCCATTTGAAAACCGTGCAAGCCCGTGATATACTGAGCGTATGGAATTCATCCAACTCATAGACCGCGCGCTCGCGCTGCGCGCGCAATACGCCGAATTGGAACGCCGAAGGTACGGCGCGGCGTGGACGAACGAAGAACTCGCGCTCGGCTTCGTCGGCGATGTGGGCGATCTGGCGAAACTCGTGAGGGCGCAAAATGGTCGGCGCGCGATTCCTGATGCAAAGGAAAAACTGGCGCATGAATTGGCGGATTGTCTCTGGTCGGTGATGGTGTTGGCGCGCGCGCACGACATCGATCTGGAACGCGCGTTTTTGCAAACGATGGATGATCTGGAGCAACACGTTGAACGCGCGCTCCGCACGTAACGAGTTTTTCGCTAACGCAAAATATTTGATATAATACGCGTCGTCAAGAATAATCGGAGAAAAATATGTCCACGTTTCCCAAACCCGCGTTCGAAGACCCCGGCTCGCTCTGGCTCGATCCAACGCGACGCGATCGCATCAACATCCCCGCAACGCCGCCGCCCGAACAATCGGCGACGGAAAGCGTCAAAAATTTTCGGATGGTCTTCCTGGGTTACGATGAATCGCAGGCGGTCGTCGAGGCGACGCGGTGTATTCATTGTCCGTCGCCGGAGCCGTGCATCGTCGCGTGTCCTTTGCATAACGATATTCCCAGCGCGTTGCTTGAAATCGAACAAGGCAAGTACGAAAACGCCGCGAATATTTTTTGCGCGACATCGAATCTGCCGGAAGTGTGCGGGCGATTGTGTCCGCAGGAAATTTTGTGCGAGGGCTCTTGCACTGTTGGCGGGTACGATCGCCCGGTCAACATCGGCAAACTGGAAGCGTTTTGCGCGGATTGGCAACGCGCGCGCGGCGGTTTTCCCAAACCGTCCGGCGTTTCACCGACCGGGCGGCGCGTTGCCGTGGTGGGCAGTGGTCCCGCGGGACTGGCGGTTGCGGAGGAATTGACGCGGCACGGTCACGCGGTCGTCGTCTACGAGGATTGGCCCCTGCCCGGCGGATTGTTGCGCTACGGCATTCCAAGTTTCAAATTGGCGAAAAATATTGTCGTCGAAAAAATCGCGCACCTCGAATCGATCGGCATAAAATTCGTTTGCAACACACGCATCGGGCGCGATCTTTCGTTCGACGATTTGCATCGCGAGTACGACGCGGTCTTTCTCGGCATCGGCGCTCCGGTCGGTCATCGCATCACCTTGCCCGGCGAAGAATTGCAAGGCGTTTACCAGGCAACGGAATTTTTGGCGCGCGGCAATCTATCGCGCGATGAATTGCCCGCCGCGATGCGCGCGTTGCCCGAAGTGGGCGCGACGATGATCGTGATCGGCGGCGGCGATACGGCGGTGGATTGCGTCCGTACGGCGCGACGATTGCAAGTTCAAGCGGGAATCACAAACGGTTGCATCGTGGGATATTATCGCGGCGCGGAATTCGAGATGCGCGCGCGCGAAGAAGAATATCGCCACGCGCTCGCCGAAGGCGCGCGCTATGAATTTCTGACGACGCCGGTGCGTTTCATCGGTGACGCGCGCGGTCACGTCCGCCAAATCGAAATGCAACGGATGCGCGCCAAGCCCGCCGGTCAGCCGGAGCAACGCAAGCCCTCGCGCATTCGCATTCCGATTCCTGACTCGAACTTTATCGTCCCCGCCGATGGGGTGGTTCTAGCAATTGGCTACGAAGGCGATCCGCTCATTCCATCCAAGGTGCCAGTGTTGAAAACGACGCGCCCTGGAATTTTCAAAGTGGAATCGGAAGAGACTGGACGGACGACGCTGCAAGGAATTTTCGCGGCGGGCGACGACGTACACGGATCGGATTTGATCGTGACCGCCGTTGCCGCCGGTCGTTTTGTCGCGCGTGAGATGGATGAGTATTTGCGATCTTGAAAGGAGGGGCAATGTTGCCCAAACGAATGAACGAATTTTTGCGCGATCTGTTGCCCGAAGATGTGTGGCAGACGCGCCGCAGCGAAGAGAACGGTTTGTGTTATTTGGAATTCACTTCGCAAGATGTCGAACTGTTGCATCGGCTTGGCATCGAAGTGGACAACCTGGGTCCGCGTCTCGTCGCGTGTATGTGGAACGAACGCGCGCCGCAAGAGATCGGCGGCTATCTCGTCGTGGATAATGTCGCGATGGGCTTGCCGGCAATGGGCGGCATTCGCTTGTCGCTCGATGTGACGCCCGCCGCGATTCACAATCTCGCGCGCGGGATGACGCTGAAAAACGCGGCAGCCGATTTGCCATACGGCGGCGGCAAGTCCGGCATCGTTGCCAGCACGAACTTGTCGCCCGCCGATCACACCGCCGTTGTGCGCGGCTTCGCGCATCTGATTCGGCGTTACGTGCGATTGTACAACCCAGGTCCCGATGTCGGCACGAACGATCAAGATATGAAAACGATCGCGATCGAAAACGGACTCGACGCGGTCGTCTCCAAGCCGGTCGAGATGGGCGGCAATCGGATCGATCAGTTGGGCGCGGCGGCGGGCGGGTGCGCGATCGCGCTCGACACGTTGTATCGCGAAGCGCATCGCTTGCGCGTGCTGCCGCAGTTCCGCAATCTGGAAATTCCGTCCTGGGACGCGGTGACCTGTATCGTGCAAGGTTTCGGCGCGGTCGGCGCGGGTTTCGCGCGCTTGATCTTGGAAATGCAGAAAACCGGCGCGCCCAAAATCGTCGGCATCAGCGACGCGTCCGGTTATCTGTTTTGCGAAAGCGGTTTGGACATCGCGTTGTTGCTTGCGCTGCGCGACAAAAATCCGCTCGTCACCAAGCCGTACTTTTTGGCGCATCCCGACGCGCCGAGTGCGGATTGTCCCGCGCTGAAATTTTCGAGCGCGCGCGACGATCTGTTGCGCGAGAACGCATTCGCGCTGATTCCTGCCGCGCCGCAAGCGAATTATCTCGACGTGGACGACGCGTCGCGTCCTTCGATGACGCTGGACAAAGCGGGACGCTGGTCAATGATCATCGAAGGCGCGAACACGTACTCGCCCGATCCCAAACGCAAAGCCGCGCGGCGGCGAATGGAACGGCGCGTTTATCAAGAGCGCGGCACGCTGATCGCAACCGATTTTCTCGTCAACTCCGGCGGCGTGATTTTTGCCGCGCACGAACGCTTGATCCCGACGCCCACCGCGTTGCGAATTCCGAACGAGTCGCTCGGCAATCGCGCGGCGGTAGACAAGTGGCTTGCCGATCACGCGCGCGAATTCGCCGAACTTGCGGACAGGCGACGCATCGCCGCGGAGCAAAAACGCGACGAGGTGATTCGCCGCAATATGGTCGAGTTGGTGGATGGCTTGATCGCGGAAGACGACGCGCTGCCGTGCCAGGTCGCGGAGCGAATCAGCATCAGTCGCATCGTCCGCAAAGAAAGTCATCGCGTCGTGCGTGAGGTGATGATCGAAATGGCGACGACGCCGCTCGGATCGACGGTGCAAGACGCGGCGCGTGTGCTGATCGAAAAGAACACGGACATTTTATCGGTGCTCGCGCCGGAGGGTCACGTCGTCGGCATTCTCACCGATTGGGACATTACGCAAGCCGCCGCGCGCGGCAAAATCGAAGGCGTGCGCGTGGACGAAGTGATGTCGCGGCAAATCGTTTCGTGTGGAGCGGAGGACAGCATTCTGGACGCGGTGACGATGTTGGAACAGCACGACATTTCCGCGCTGCCGGTTCTATCGCGTGAAGGGCGCGTGCTGGGTGTGGTCACGGTAGATTTGCTTGCAACGCGGACGTTGTATCGGTTGTTGCTGGGGGAACAGCAGACGTAAAAGTGCGTTCCGAATTCCTGAAATGTGGTATAATGCGTTCGGGTGATCGAGGAGAATAATCCGATGACAATCGCGACAAAACAAAACCGATTGCGCCCGCGCCGGGTGGCAGATATGACGCCCGACGAGTTGTGCGCGCTGATTGAAAAGATGATTGACCGCAAACTAGCCAACGGGAGCCCGGCTCAGCCGAAAAGCAAGATCACACCGGCGATGCGCCAGCGCGCGATCTCTGCCGCCGGACGTTTTCGTTCAGGACGAGCTGATGTTTCCCGACAGCACGACTGAATACAAGCCCCGAAGGATTTCAAAAATCCTTCGGGGCTTGTGTTCAGCGCGCTGTCACACCGAGTGTTTCAGTTTGCAGCCGCTCCAAGAGCCAGGTTTGCATCAAGCGTTGATAGGGCATCTTTCTGTGCCGCGCGATAGTTTTGATCGCGCGGAGAGCGTCTGCGCTCAGAGCGATCCGTTCGCGTCGACGGCGCGGCGCGACGATTTCGATCTCGACTGCTGGCAAAGCGTCAATGAACTCGGCGGCAGAATGAGTTGCCCAGTATTGGCGTTCCGCATCTTCAGTTCTGAAATTTGGCGCTTTCATTTTCATCCTCGCTTACTCTTGCGAAAACCAAATCGTTCTGATTCATCCATATCGCGCGCGGTGATCACGCGGATGACACGATTGGGTCGCCATACAAACACGATGAACAAATATCGTCCTTCGGTCGTTTGTCCGAACGCGTAGTATTTACGCTCTCGCGCTTTGCGGACAAGTGGATGCTGATCGAAGACTTCTTCAATTTCATCTCGTGTGACTCGATGCAGATCCCAAATCTTATCTTCGTTTTCTGCGTCCCAATCAAAATCAGCGATGAACAAGGGCATTGGTATGCGATCCCTTTCTCACGCAAGATTATATCATCTGTGATGTTTGTTTGCAATTTAGTGTGTTCTGCGTTGGGCTATTCCCCCTGCAACTTAGAATCGTACCACATCAAATAATCGCTCAGATGCTCCGCCCAATAGTTGCTATCGTGAATGCCGCGCCACGAATTTTGAAAATCGTGCGGCACGTTCAACTTGACAAGCGTCGCGTGCAAATCCTTGATCGCGTTGCCCCACTGCGTATCCTCTGCGCCGATATCCATCCAGATCGCGAGCTGTTTCCACGTCGTCGTGTTTTGGAATAGCCACACCGGATCGTACTGCTTGAAATATTCGCGATCGCCGAAGAACGGGATGGAACCGTCCGCGCCGCGCGTGGAGGGACTGTGCGCGCCGACGACGCCGAACACTTCGGGACGCGTCAGCGCGAGCATCAGCGCGCTCTGCCCGCCGGACGACAAGCCGCCAATCGCGCGACTCGTGCGGCGCGGCAGCGTGCGATAATTCGCGTCCACGTACCCGACGACATCGCGCCAAACGTAATCGCCCCAGGGTTTGCCGTCGCTGCCGGGCACCGGCGCGTGATTGAACCACCACGATTTTTCGCCTTCGGGCATCACCAGAATCAGCGGCTGAACCTGCCCGCCGCGAATGAGCGCGTCGAGCGCGTGACACAAGCCATACGTCGCCCACTCGCGATAATCACCGGCGAAACCGGAAAGCATATACAACGCCGGATAACGTCGCGTCGAGCCGTGATAGCCGGGCGGCAAGTAAATCAGCACCGGCATTTCTTTGCCGATCAGCGGACTGAAAAATCGCGCGTCCACCAAATCGCTGTCGGCGAACGCGAACGGCGCTTGCGGCGTGATCACCGGCAGGACGATCGTGTTGGGGCGCGGAATCGTCGGACGCTCCGGCGCAAGTTCTTCGACGAGGTCGCACGGCGCGGTGGGCGTTGCCGCGCTTGGACTTGGCGCGACGCGCGTTTCCGCCGCGCAACCGATGACGAAGAGCGCAAGCAATCCAAGCGCGATTGGGAGAAACCACTTTTGCCATCTGTCATTTCGAGCGAAGCGAGAAATCTCGTTCGCGCCACAACGAGATTTCTCGGCGCGCAAACCGCGCCTCGAAATGACAAAGCGCGCGCGTGCGTTTTTTTGTTTCATCATTGCCCCACCACTTGGGCGGAATACCAGCGCAAATAATCGCCGATGTGACGCGCCCAGTACGTAAACCCCTCGTGCGAGCCGGACCAATCGCCGCGCCATTCGTGCGGAATATTTTTCGCGACGAGCAGATCGTGGAACGCCAGCACGCACCGATCCGATCCGGCGCCGCACTCGCGCACCTTGTCATCGCCGGATGCCACGTCGAGCCAAAGCGTCAGTTCGCGCGCGTTGTTCGTGTTCTTGACGAGCCAGATCGGATCGAATTGATTGAACCAGTTCCAATCGTTGATGTACGGAATCGATCCGTCCGCACCGCGAAACGATGGACTGTGCGCGCCGACGACGCTGAAAATTTCGGGATGCGATAATGACAATGATAGCGCGCCTTGTCCCCCCAGCGAAAATCCACCGATAGCGCGGCTCGCGCGATTTGGAATCGTGCGGTAATTTTTGTCCACGTAATTGACCACGTCCTGCCAAATGTAATCGCCCCAGCGTTTGCCATCGGTGCCGGGACCGTGATTGAAAAAGTACGATGGCGCGCCGCCGTCCATATACCCATTCGGTTGCACGATGATCGCCGGTGGCATTTCGCCATTGTTCATCAACGTTTCGGCGACATCTTTCAAGCCCCACTGCTCCCATTCGGTTGTGTTTTGCAAATTGAATCCGCCGTAGCCGTGTAAAATGTACAACACAGGATAACGACGCGCGGTTTGCGTAGCATAGCCCGGCGGCAAATAAATTAGAATTTTGCGATCCTCGTTCAGAATCGCGCTGCGAAATTTCGTTTCGAAGCGCGTGATTTTTCCACTCGGACGCGGGAACGGCGTCGGCGTCAGCGTGATCGTCGGCGTGGCGGTGGGCATCGGCGTCGCGGTGATCGTCGGCGTGCGCGTGCCGGTTGGCGAGGGACCGCGCGTCGGCGTCAATGTGATCGTTGGCGTCGCGGTAGGCGCGGGTGTGAGCGTTCGTGTGGGTTGAATCGAGTTACACCCGGACACAAACATTGCGATCACCAAGCAAGTCCAGAGTCTTAATGTGTCATTGCGAGCCGCAAAGCGGCGAAGCAATCTCAAATTCGCGATTTGGGGATTGCTTCGGGCAAAAATCGCCCTCGCAATGACACACCACATATTTGATGATTGCGTCATTGTCCGATCAATCTCGAAGAATACCATTGCAAGTACGTTGGCACAAGCGGCGACCAGTACGTGGGATCGTGTGTGCCGGGGAACACGCGCCACTCGTGCGGAATGTCAAGCGTGACGAGCAGTTCGTGATACTCGCGAATCGCGCCGCCCCATTGAGCGTCCGCGTCGCCATCGTCGATCCAGATTTGGAGTTGCTCCCACGCGCGCGTATTTTGGACAAGCCAGATCGGATCGTACTGATTGTAGAACGCGGGATCGCCGAGCGCGGGAATCGAGCCATCGGCGCGGCGAAACGACGGACTGTGCGCGCCAACGACGCTGAAGATTTCGGGATGCGTAAGCGCGTGCGTCAGCGCGCCTTGTCCCCCCGCCGAAAGTCCGCCCATCGCGCGGCTCGCGCGATTCGGGATCGTGCGATATTTGGAATCCACATAGTTGACGAGATCGCGCCAAATATAATCGCCCCAGCGTTTGCCGTCGCTGAGCGGCGTCGGCGCGTGATTGACCCAGTACGATCCAATTCCGCCCGCCGGATTATCGTTACCCGACGGCATCACGACGATCATCGGCTGTACCAATCCGCTGCGAATGAGTTGATCCATTTCTTTGCAGACGCCGTAGGTGGGCCACTCGAAATGACTGCCACCCAGTCCGGAGAGCAAGTAGATCGTCGGATAGCGCCGTTGGTTCTGTGTGTAATATCCGATCGGCAAATAGAGAAAGAATTGCATCCGCTGTCCCAACGACTCGGAATAAAATTCCTGGACGTTACATTCGCTCGGTCCGACGGGCGGGGGCCACGGCGTTGCCGCGCGCGTGGGCGTTGGCGTGCGCGTTGGAGTTGATGTGCGCGTGGGCGTGTGCGTCGGATCGCCCGCGCGCGTGGGCGCGAGCGTGACGACGCGACGCGTTGCAGTCGGCGAAGGAGTGAACGTTGGCGTCGGAGAAGGACGCGGAGTAAAAGTCGGAGTCGGAGAAATGGAAACGCAACTACAAACGAGCAAAACCAGGAGGAGGTACGATCCAAACGCGAGTGAGCGCATCACATTTCAATCGTCCAGCGGGTCCGCCAATTCTTCCGCGCGGAGGAATTGCAACGCGCCGACGCGCATTTCTGGAACCGTATCGTGTGAGACGTTCGGAAAGATCGCCAGGTACACGTCAATGCCGATATTTTGGAGCGCCTGCTTGAACGATTGCGCGCGCTCGACGCGCGTGCGCCCGCCGTATTGATCGAACGCGCGCGCGACATCGAGCGGTTGATTGTCGCGCTCGCCCACGCCGACCCAGAACGAGATTTTTTTCGGCGCGCTCCAATTGATCGGCGCGCCGACGCATTCCTGCAAATCGCCGACGCCATACGGGAACGGCACCACTTGCGTCCCTTTCGCGCTCGAAACTTTTTCGGTCGGCAAGGTGTACGCACCCGCCGATAGCGCGGCGACACTCTTGACGCGGTCGGGATAGAAATAGGCAAAGCGATGCGCCAGTTGCGCGCCGCGCGAATAACCGAAAATCAAAACCTGCCTGTATAATTTCAAATTCAAGCGTTGCGGCAGAACGTCGAGCGTGTCCAAAATTCTTTTGGAAAGTTGAATGTCGTCGTCCATCAATTGCTTTGGATCGAGATAATCGCGATAGTGAAAGGTCGGCGCGATCAGCACCCAGTTGTTTTGCTCGGCGATTTTGATCAGGTTGTGCGCGAACGCGTCGCCGCGATTGCCCATCCCGTGCAACGCCAAAAAGACGCGCAAGGGTTGTTGCATCTTGGCTTGCGGCGGCAGATGCACGTACAGTTCCGCGCCCTCCAGCGGCTGACCGGGCTTGCCGACACGCGCCGCCGCATCGGGCGCGACGGTGGCGCGCTCTGTAATGCGAGGGGGCGCGAGGGTGGCGCGCTCTGTGGGGTGGGGGAGCGCGCGCGCGACGCGCGCGGCTTGGCGATCCAGATCGGCGGAATCGCGTGAGGACTCGGGCGCGCGCAAGGCGACTTGGGGTGGCGCGGAGATCGCGGCGGGAGGAGCCGTGGGCGCGACAATCGTCGGTACGCGCGGCGCGGACTGGACGCCGCCGCTGTTACTTGCCGGAGCGGAATTTGTGGAGGTGAGATCGTTGGGACTGATCGCGCACCCAAGGAGCAACGCGACGACGATCAATCCGAAAACAAAACGAACGGAATATTTCATCTGGTCTACCAGAGAGATGGAGAATCAAACCTGACAATATTATAGCACATCGCCAATGAAATGTAAAACGCTAATGCACAAAATCGAGAATGGCGACGTTACAGCCGGGCACATCGTGCGTTTTGATGTACTGACCTTTGGACAGCGGCGCGCCGTCCGGTCCGATCACAAAGATCCACCAGTTGCCGTCCATATAACCGCCTTCCGCAGGCGACAGGCGGTACATCCCTTCACGCTCCGGCGCGATGTGCTTGTGATCGTTCGGATTGACGCCGGTCACAAAATCCGGGATCAACGGATCGAGATGCTCGCCGTGTGACAGGCGAACGAGTACGCCGTTCTTTTTCACGCCGTTTTCGTAGACCGTGCCTTCAAAGCGCGTGTTGGGCGACGCCGACGTGGAGCATCCTTTGAAAACGCGCTTGTAATACCATCCGGCATCCGGATCCGGCGTGGGCGGCGGCGCGGCAGGCGGAGGAATTGGCGTGCGCGTGCGCGTGGGAAGGGGACGCGCGGTCGGCGCGCGTGTGGGCGGCGCGGTGGGCGGCAGCGCGATCACAGGCGGCGGTGGCGGCGGTGGTTGCGGCGGCGGAACGCGCGTGAACGTCGCGCGGATCGTCGGCGCGGCAGTCTTGGTGATCGTCGGATTGCCGCGCGCGACCAGATTGCCGGTTTGGCAACCCAGGATGACAAACCACGCGAGCGATCCGATCGCGATTAGTTTGCGCACGCGCGAAAAATGTTTCACATTGACCTTGGGGGAAGAGATGAAAGATGAAAGATGAAGGATGAAGGATGAAGGATGAAAGCAGCCCTTCGTTCATCTGTCATCTGTTATCTGTTATCTGTTATCTGTTATCTGTTATCTGTTATCTGTCGTCTGTCATCCGTCGCTAGTGATACCGCTTGACCTCAAACCGATACAGTTGCACCGGTTCGGTTGGACTAGTGATGTTGGCTTTGTAGAATCGCGTATAGTGCAGTTGCTTTTCCGCCGTGTCAATCTCATCCAAGTCCGGCAACAACAAACCGCGCTTCCACGAATTTTTCAGCGACTGCACGATCAAGCCGTGCTTTTTGGGATCCTGATCGCGAATCGAATCAATCGGCACCGGCGCGGTCAGCACATCCACCGAAATATCGAGCGCGGCGAGTTCGTCCGGCGTCAACGGCGGAAAACGCGGATCGCGCGTCGCCGCGCTGATCGCGTTCTCGATGATCTCTTCGGCGAGATTATCGCGCGCCGGCTCAATCGTGCCGATGCAGCCGCGCAATTCGCCGTCCGGCAAATGCAGCGAGACGAACGCACCCGCGCGCGCTTGCAGTTCCAGCGAAAGATCGCGCGGCGGTTTGATCTGTTTGCGCTCGCGCACATACGTTTGTATTGCCGCGCGCGCGAGCGCGACGAAGGGGTGAGATTGGCGGGGCGTACTCATTGGGAATCCTCTTGACAAGCGTAGTTACGCGCCGAGCAACGTAGAAACTGCAATATCTTCGTCCACGTCTTCCCAGTGTATGCCAATGCCCTTTGCGATGAGCCGCCAATTCCTGCGTTGCTTGGATGTCGCGTCGCGTAGACGCGGAAACCATTCTAGCGGCGCGGAGACTTGACGTCCATCAGACAGTGCAACAATGAGCGCGTCATCTGTAAAACGGACATTGAGCGCGAGCACAGCAGTAGGGCTAACTATGCTTAAGGTGTTCATACCATTTCTCCAGGAAGAAATCAGCGTGTTCCTCGACGATTCTTCTGACTTGACCAAGTTCTTTGGAGTTGTATCCGACTGCCCAAACGAGAGTTACGGGGCGCAACCAGAATTTGGCGGCGTTCTCAGCAGATTCGACGTGGATATGCGGTGGCTCGTGGTCTTCACGGCTGAAAAAGAAGAAACGATGTCGCCCGATTTTCAAAACCGCTGGTATAGATTTGTCCTCTCGTTTCTATACAACCTGTTGAAAGATCGCGCGGCGGTTTGATCTGTTTGCGCTCGCGCACATACGCTTGTATTGCCGCGCGCGCGAGCGCGACGAAGGGGTGATATTTCTTGGGGGTACTCATCGGCGAGTCCTTTCTTTACCGCCGATAAAAATCCACCGACCCCGCCCAACACGTACCCGCCGCATCCGGTCCGACGGGATTCATTCGGATCGGTCCACCAATGTCCGAGACGCGCCGCCCGCCTTCGATCAGCCAAATGTGGTACGTCCCGGCGTTGGCAGGTTGCCCGGGAGTTGACAGAGTAAAGGTATAAAATCCATCCCATTCACTTTTCACAGTCACCCAAGGATTCGTGCCGGTCGAATCGCCCATCGCGACGGTGAGATCGGCAACACCTTCCGCGCTTGGGCTGGAACTGTTGTATACCCTGCCCTTGATGTACTGATTGCCGGCATGATCGCATTTAAGATTTGCCGTGCCGTATGCAAAACTCGGCGCCGGTGGTGGCGCCGGTGGCGGCGCTGGCGGAGGCGGCAAAGTATTCGGCGGACGAGTTGGAGGACGCCGCGTCGCGGTCGGCGGGACGCGCGTCGCCGTAGGCGGCGCGGTCGGCGGCGGTGGCTGAGTTGCGGTGGGCGGCGGAATCGGCGTAAAAGTCGGTTTGACGGTTCGCGTTCGGGTGGGCGTGGGTTTGGCTTGCGCGAGAAAGGTATCGGTCAAATTGCATCCGAGCGCGCCCAGCACAAAGATCACGCCGAGCGCGAGGCGGATGCCCCGGGGTCTAAATTGCATTCGCGATTTCACTCCTTGAAAGTTGAACGACGAGCGGACGCTCATCGCGGATCAGAGCAAGGAGGATTATACCACAAAGCGTAGAGTAGGCAAAAGCAGGATACTTCCGAAATCATCTCCGGCGTCCCAGCGCGATCAACCCCAGCACGATTCCCGCCGCGATGCCGAACACGAGCGCGCCGCGCTGATCGAACAGCGCGCGGACGTTGCCGTGCACTTCACGCGCGATCAGAAAGACCGCGCCGCCATTTTCGACGTGAATCTGCGACGCCGCCATCACGAATGCGCCGCCCTGCTGAACCTGGATGGATTCGCGCGCGAGCATCCACTGCGCGCCGCCCGCTTCGACGTGGATGTTCGTGCCCAGCGCCGCGAGCGCGCCGCTCGCTTCCAGTTCGATTTCTTCGGCGCGCGCCAGCACGATACCACCTTGCGTCACCTCGATCTCGTCTGCTTCGGCGCGGACGATGCCGCCTTGTTTGACGTTCAGCGTTCCGGCGTTCGCTTGCGCGACGCCGCCTTGGTTGACGTTGATCGCTTTGGCGGTGATCGTGTTTGCGCCACCCTGCGTCAGCGCGACCGTTTCGGCTTTGATGTCGCGCGCGCCGCCGGATCGAATCACAACCTCGCGCGCCGAAACATCGTTGACGCCTTCATTTTCCAATTCCAAATGCGCGCGCTTGAATTCCTCCGCAACTTGTTTGCGGCGCGGCGCGCGTTTTTTTGTCTCAGCCATAATTCCTCCCATCAGCAGTCAGCGGTCAGCCATCAGCGATCAGAAACGCTTGACCGATCCCGTCTGTCTACTGTCTACTGACGCCTGTCTACTGGACCAGCAATCGCCAGCGCGTAATTTTCGATTTGCGCGTATTTTTGCGCCGCCGCCAGAATCTGCTCCGCCGAAATCGCGCGGACGATCTGCGGATAGCGCTGAAGATAATCGAGTCCCAAGTCGAAGAGTTCAATGTCGCTCAGCGTCGCGGCGACGCCGTCGTTCGTTTCCAGCCGCAACGCCAACGAGCCGGTGATGAAATCGCGCGCTTCGCTCAATTCGTCTTGGGTAACCTGCGCGGAACGCAACCGCGCGATCTCGGCGAGAATGCCTTCCAGCGCGCGATCCAGGTTTTTAGGATTCACGCCCGCGCGCACCGACCAAGGTCCCGCGCCGATCCCTGCTTCGATACTGCTGAACACATAGTACGCCAACCCTTGTCGCTCGCGCACATTCTCCCCCAGCCGACCGTACAAACCGAGTCGCCCGAAAATCAGATCGCCGATGGAAAGCGCGTAGTAATCCGGATCGGTGCGACGCAACCCAGGATAGCCCAACACGAGATCGGCTTGCGTTTTGCCGTCGAGCGGAAAGACCCTGCGCGCGATCTGTTTCAACGGCGACGCGACTGGGATCGCGTGCGGTTCCGGCGTGCCGCGCGCGCGCCACTTGCCGAACGCGCGCTCGATCTTTTCGATGGCGTGATCCGCGCGCAGATCGCCGACGATCACGAGCGTCGTCACATCGGGACGAAAATAGCGCGCGTGAAATTCGCGCAACTGGTTGAGCGTCAACCGCTTGACGGTTGTCGCCGTGCCGTCGGACAAACGATGGTACGGATGCGACGCGGGATAACACAGTTTGCGAAATTCGCGGTACGCGACGTGCTGCGTATCATCGTCGGCTTGTTTCAAATTCGCCAGAATTTCCGCGCGCAGTTTTTCCGTTTCGCTGCGCGGAAAAATCGGATGCATCACCACGTCTGCCGCGAGATTCAACAAGCGATCGAAATCCTCGACGAGCGCTTTGCCGCTGAATCCAATCGTCTCGGTCCCCGCGCCGATGCCAAATGACATTCCAAAGCGATCCAATTCTTCATTCAACTTTTGAAACGTGCGCTTGCGCGTGCCGCGCTGGAGCGCCGCCGTCGCAAAGTGCGCCAGCCCGTTCACCGGCGGCGCGTCGAACAAGCCGCCGGCGCGCATTCGTCCGCGCAGCGTGACCGACGCGTTGTTCGGATTGTCCTTGACCAAAATCGTCAAGCCGTTAGCGAGCGTGACGCGCGTGATCGTTTCGGGCGTGATCGGCAGTGTGCTGTTCATCGTCGTCCTTTCCGCGCGCCATCATTGGACGGCACGAACCAACCGACAGTACGATTCGTTTCGCCGAGATATTTTTGCGCGACGCGCAACACGTCAGCGCGCGTCACCTTGTTCAGATTGTCGAGAAACGTTTCGTACATTTTGTACGACGCGACCACTTCGAGTTGACCCAGCCAGCCGCCGACGTTCATCACGCCGTCCGCCGCGTACACGAATTGCGAGCGCGCTTGCTTGAGCACTTTGGCGAATTCGTTTTCCGTGATCCGCTTGGTCGCGATTTTTTCCAACTCGGCAAAAATCGCGCGTTCGACTTTTTCGATCGCGACGCCAGGGCGCGCGGTCGCGGTGACATCGAGCGTCCCTGGATCGATCGTCGCGCGAAAACTGCAATCCACGTCCACCGCCAGTCCGGTTTCGACGAGCGCGCGATACAAACGCGACGAACGACCGGGACTGCCGTGTCCGGAGAAACTCATTCCGCCCACGCCGGTCAACACGCCGACGAGAACAAAGACCGGAAAATAATCCGGGGCGCTCGCTTTGGGCGCGTGATACGCCGCGTGAAAATACGACGTGGGTCCCGGACGCCGCAATACGACGCGCCGCTCGCCTTCTTGCGGCGGCTCGACGCTTTTCACCGGCGGAATGTCTTTGCCGCGCGGCAGCGCGCCAAATGCTTTTTGGATTTTCGCCAACATTTCGTCCGCGTCGAAATCGCCTGCCGCGACGATGACCGCGTTGTTCGGCGCGTAGTACGTTTTGTAGTGCGAATACAAATCATCGCGCGTCATCGTTTCCAGATCGATCTTCCAGCCAATCGTGTCGTGATGGTACGGATGGACTTTGAACGCGGCGGCAAGCACTTCTTCGCCCAGCCAGAAACGCGGTTCGTTCTCCGCGCCTTCGCGCTCGGAAATGATCACCGTCCGCTCGCTTGCCACTTCCTCCGGCTCGAACAGCGCGTTCACCATTCGATCCGATTCGATCCGCAGGGCGAGATCGATCCGATCGCTGGGCAACAGTTCAAAGTACGCGGTGTAATCGCTGGAGGTGAACGCGTTGTCCACGCCGCCGTTGCGATTGATGAGGTGCATAATTTCGCCCTTGCTCAACGTCGGCGTTCCTTTGAACATCATATGCTCGACCCAGTGCGAAATGCCGGTGATGCCCGGCACTTCGTTACGCGAGCCAACGCGATACCACACCCAGAACGTCGCCACCGGCGCGGTGCGAACCGGTTTGAGCAAAACCGTCAAGCCGTTGTCGAGATGCGCTTCTCTGATTTCTGACATTGATTCTCCATCTTTAGTTCAAAGTTCAAGGTTCGAGGTTCAGACTTTCAACCTTGAACCTGCAACCTCGAACTCCTAGATCCCCATCACCTTGTTCAACGCGCGCACCGCCTCGCCCGATTTTTGCAGCGCGGCTAATTCCTCCGCGTTGAGATTGAACTTGACGATCGCTTCGATCCCTTGTGTGCCGAGTCGCACCGGCACACCGGCGTAGACGCCGTTGATTCCGTACTCGCCTTCCAGATACGCGATGCACGGCAAGATTTTTTTCTTGTCGAAGAAAATCGCGTCCACCATCTCGACGACGGCTGCGCTGGGCGCGTAGAACGCCGAGCCGGTCTTGAGTAGATTCACCACTTCCGCGCCGCCGTCGCGCGTCCGTTTGACGAGCGCGTCGATCTTTTCTTTCGGCAACAGTTCCGTAATCGGCACACCCGCGACGGTGGTGTAGCGCGGCAACGGCACCATTTGATCGCCGTGCGCGCCGAGAACGTACGCGTCCACGTTCTGCACCGACACACCGAGTTCCAGCGCGACGAACGTGCGAAAGCGCGCGCTGTCCAGCACGCCCGCCTGCCCGATGACGCGGTGCTGTGGAAATTTCGTGACGTGCCACATCAATTGCGTCATCGCGTCGACCGGATTCGTGACGACGATCACGATCGCGTTCGGCGCGTGCTTGGCGATTTGTTCCGCCCACCCGCCGACGATCTTCATATTCGTCAAGATCAAATCATCGCGGCTCATTCCGGGCTTGCGCGCGATGCCTGCCGTCATCACGACGAGATCCGAATTCGCGATCTTGTCATAGCCGACGCCATCTTTGATCGTGACGCCGCTGACGTTCACATCGTAACCCAGGATCGGTCCCGCTTCCAACAAATCGAGCGCCTTGCCTTCCGCGACGAATTCCGTCACATCAGCCAGCACGATATCGGCGTAATTCCGTTCCGCCAAACGTTGCGCCGTCGTCGCGCCGACAAAGCCCGCGCCGACGACGGTGATTTTTTTACGCATTGGTTTTCTCCTCAACATACGACCGCCGACGGATGACCGCCGACCGCCACTAGATTTTCATGCTCCGTATTTCTGATTTCGATGGTACATCTGCGCGTGTTTTACGCCGCGCGCTCCTTCGCCTTGACCGTCTGCAGCGCGACGACCGCCACTTCGATCATTTGCGCGTCCGGCTCGCGCGTCGTCAGGGCTTGCAGGGCGAGACTGGGTTTGACGACGAGATAGTTCAACACCGGATTGGAGCGATGCGCCGCCGCGAATTTGATCAGTTCGTAACTGAGCGCGGCGACGACCGGCACCAGGACGATGCGCGACACGATGCGCCACTCCAGCGGCGGACGCCCCAGGAGTGCGAACACGAAAATCGAGACGACGACGACGATGAGCAAAAAACCCGTGCCGCAACGCGCGTGCGCTTTGCCGTACTGCTGAATCGCTTCGGGCACCAACGCCACGCCCGCCTCGTCGGCGGCAATCGTCTTGTGCTCCGCGCCGTGATACGCGAACACGCGCCGCACGTCCGGCATCAAACCGATCAGGTAGATGTACGCGAGAAAGATCGCGAGCCGGATGACGCCCTCCAGAATGTTACTCACGAACGACGCCACATTCTCACTCGCAAACGATGTGGTCAAGTACGGATCGGCAAGGTGCACGAGCGTGAGCGGCAGGACGAAGAACAAACCGATGCCGAAGGCGAGCGCGAGCAGCACCGTGCCGAGCGCCATCCCCGTCGAAATCGCCTGCGGCGGATCGTTCGTCGCGCGCGGCGCGTTCGATGCGGCTGGCGCGGCGTCGGCGTTCTTCTTCGCCTCCTCTTCGACCGCGATGTTCGCCGAGTACATCAGCATCCGCGTTCCCAGCACGAGCGTATCCCACAGAATCGTCATCGCGCGCAGGAACGGAATTTTCGACCACGCGCTCGCGTAAATCGCGGGCGAGAGCGGCTCGGTCGTCGTAACGATGTTGCCGTGCGGATCGCGCACCGCGCACGCCACGTATTTTTTTCCGCGCATCATCACCCCTTCGATGACCGCTTGACCGCCGTAGATTTGTTTATCGTTCAAATCATCTCCTTGTGTTTCAAGTTTCAGGTTTCATACAAGTTCAAAGTTCAAGGTTCGAGGTTCACGTTTCACGCATCACGCCTCACGCCTCACGTTCCTCGCTCCCCACCCCTCGCCTCACGCTTTATTCGCGATTTCTTCCAACATCGCCGTCGTCATTGATTTGGGACGCTCAATCGGCTGACCGAGTGCGCGCGCCCAGATCAGATTCGCGGTGACGCCCAACACGCGGCTGACGCCGAACAACACGGTGTAAAAATCGAACTCGCGCACGCCGTAGTGATACTGCAACGTCCCACTGATCGCGTCCACGTTGGGCCAGGGATTTTTTGCTTTGCCTGCCGCTTTCAAAACGCCAGGCACAACCTGGTAAACGAGTTCTGCGAGCCGGAACAATTCGTCGTCCGGGAAATATTTTTTGGCAAACTCGTACTGCGCGACGAAACGCGGATCGGGCGTACGCAGAACCGCGTGACCATAGCCAGGAATCACTTTGCCGGATGCCAGCGTTTCGTTCGCGAATTGTTCGAGTCGATCTTTCGTCGGCACGCCGTTGAATTTTTCGCGCACGCTCAACAACCAGCCCAGACATTCTTGATTCGCCAAGCCGTGCAACGGTCCGGCGAGTCCGTTCATTCCCGCCGCGAACGCGAGGTACACATCGGACAACGCCGAGCCGACGAGGTGAACGGTGTGCGCGCTGACGTTACCGCTTTCGTGATCCGAGTGCAGAATAAAATACAAGCGCGCCAAATCTTCGTACTCTCTGTTCGCAATTCCGAGTCGCCGCGCAAAGTTGCCCGCCCAATCCAGGTTCGGATCGGCTTGCCCCATTTCGCACTTGCTGTACTTTTTGCAATAGATCAGCGCGGCGAGCGCGGGCAATTTCGCGATCAAGTTGAGACTGTCTTCCAGCGTCGGAATCCAGTACTCGTCTTTTTTCATTCCCGCGTTGTAACGCTTGACGAAGTGCGATTCGGTTTGCAACGCGAGAATCGCTTGCGCGAACAAAGTCATCGGATGCGTTTCGTCCGGCATCACGCGCAACACATTTTCGATATGTGCGGGAACGAACGCGCGCGCTTGCCATTCCGCTTCGACGGCGCGCGCCTGATCGGTCGTCGGGATTTCGCCGGTCAAGAGCAAATAGTACAGCCCGCCGACGTATGGCATCGTCGCGTTTTTTGCTTTCGGCAATTGCTCCAACACTTCCGGGATCGTAAAACCGCGCAAACGAATTCCCGTCGCCGGATCCACGTACGAAATATCGGTGACCAGCACTTCGACATCGCGCATTCCGCCGTAGACCTGGTCAATCGTAAAATCGTTGACCTTGACGTTGCCACGCTCCTTGACGAGTTTGCGCGCGCGCTCGCGCCACACCGGTACGATTTCGTTCAGTTTGTCGTGCAGGATCATTTTCATCAACCCCCAGAATTTTCTCTCTAAACCCTCATCAGTTTAGATGCGGCTGAAATTATCAGCGGAGAGATTTTACACGAGTGACGCGGCGATGTCAATGCCCGATCCATTTTTCATAGGGCTTTGTCAAAGTCGCGGCGATGTGTCATTGCGAGCGGAGCGAAGCAATCTCCGAATCGCTTGGGGATTGCTTCGTCGCAAACTGCGCTCCTCGCAATGACACAATGGAAATTTTGAAAGCCCTACATTTTTCACCGCCGCGCGCAATCGTACAACTGCGATTCGCCGCCCGGCGCGCCGGGCAAACCGCGCGGCGGCGCGTACGACACGCGCGCGCAATTCGCGATGATCCAGCGCATCAACTCCGATGGGTTGTTTTGCGGCGGGATCAGGAACAAGCGCACGTCGTTCAGCGCGATCCGCTCCGCCAATTCGTCGCGCGTCAGAATCGGATCGCTGCCGGAAAATCCGCCGAGCGCCATCACCGGCTCGCCGGTCGCCAGAATGATCGGCGCGGCGGTCTTCGCGTCCGTCGTCGCGACGAGAAATTTCGCGTCGCCGCGATTCGCGCGCAGGTACGCGATCAGGCGCGCGTCTTGAGGCAACTCTGCGCGTCGCGCCGGACGCGTGGCAAGTTCGGGGCCGGCGAAGGGCAAACCGGAATCCGCGCTGAGCAACGGCGTGAACGACCACAGCGTCGGCGCGGCGAACAAGACGAGTAGTCCGAACGCGGCGATCAGCGCGCACAAGAGAATCGGCGCGGGAACAATCCGCGCGACGATCAAACCGAGCGCGGCGGCAAGCGTCGCGACGATCACGAACGGAATGAGCCAGCCGTTCCAATTCGTCCAGTGCCACAAAATCGCGACCTGGGTCGCCGCGCCGATCAACAACGCCAGCGGCAAAATCATTCCGCGCGCCGCGTGCCGCGTGTACGCGCGCCACAGCGCGACAAAGCCCGCGCCAACCAACGCGGCAAGCGCGGGCGCGAGCATTTCAAGATAGTAGCGATGAAACAATCCGGCGAAACTGAAAAACAAAATCATCGGCGCGAGCCACAACATCCACAAAAGTAATTGCTGCTGCTCGCGCGTGAACGGATAGTGAAATCGCGTTTGCGCGGCGGCAACAACAAAACCCAGGATCGCGAATGGCAGAAACCACGCGATCTGTCCGGCGAGTTGTTGGTTGAACAAACGCAAAATACCCGGCGCGCCGGTTTCATCGCCGCCGGGCGCGCGCGGCGGGTTTGGAATCGGTTGACGCGGCTGACCGGGTTGACCGGGCGGCGCGGGCGGTTGTGACGGCGGTTGATTCGGGATCGGTTGGCGCGGTTGCGCGGGTGCCGCGGGAACGCGCGCAAGTTGCCCCGGCGGCTGGCGCGGCGCGCGTTGCAAGCCCAACATATTCGCGATCGCGCCCAAGCGCGCCACGCCGTTATGCCCAACGATCAATTCCATCTCGGTATTGTTTTGACTGCTCCCAACGTACGGACGATCTTCCGGCGGAGTCAGGTCAACGACGGCAACCCACGCGAATGAAACGACGATCAGCGCAATCGTCGCGAGCGCGAGATGAATGACGCGCCACCCCCAGCGCGTCCGCGCGGCGATCAGATACGTCAACCAGATCGCGGGCAACACCATATACGCTTGCAACATTTTGATATTAAAACCGATGCCGATCAGAATCGCGCTGACGATCAACCAGCGCAATCGTCCGCGCTCGAGCGCGCGACCGAGCGCCCATACCGCGAGCAACAGCGCGAAGACGAGCTGGCTGTCAATCGTGTTGTTGCGATTCGCGGCGATGCTGATCGGCGTGACGGTCAGCGCGAGCGCGGCGATCACGCCTGCCCACGCGCCAAAGACGCGCGCGACCAGATGATACAGCAACGCGACGGAGAGAACACCCGCCAACGCTTGCGGCAAAAGCAAACTCCAACCGCGAAAACCGAAAACCAGCGCGCTGAACGCTTGCACCCAAAAACCGAACGGCGGCTTGTCCACCGTGACGAATCCGCCGGGATCGAATGACGCGAAGAAAAAATTGCGCCAACTCATCAGCATACTTTTGACGGTGGCGGCATAGTACAAATTCGCGAATCCTTCCTGATCGAGCCGGAAGAAATGCAAAACGATCGCGAGCAGCAAAACCGCGCCCAGCGCGCCACGCGCCAGCCAATGGGCGCGCGTAGAGAGTGGCATCGAAATAATCGGAGTAGACATTTGAGCGATTCTGACAAACGCGGAATTGATCGCGCCGATTATACCCCAAATTCCATTCTTGCCCAATTCCCCAATCACCCAATCGCCGAATCACCCAATTTCCGCCGCGCCCTCCTTTGACACTCCTCCCCCCTTGTGTTATTATTGCGCCGAAAGCACAGGAGTTGCCAATGCCCCGCAAGAACGGCGAGAAAAAAACATTTTTCGGATCGACCGAAGCGATAGTGAATTTGCCCGAATACGCGCTGGTACCCGTGCGCGATACGGTCATCTTTCCGCACTTGATGAGTCCGCTGATCGTCGGGCGCGATCGTTCCGTGCGCGCGATCGAAGCCGCGAACGAATACAATCAACGCGTCATCGTTTGTCTGCAACGCGATCCCGAAATCCAGGATCCGATCCTGGACGATCTCTTTCCCATCGGCACCGAAGTTGCGCTGGGACGAATGTTGCGAATGCCAGACGGCACGTCGTCCGTGATCGCGCAAGGCGAGGGACGCGTCCGGCTAATCGAGATCACGCAGTTCGAGCCGTACTTGCGCGCGCGCGTCCAGCCCATCGTCGAGTCACGCGACAAATCGTTGGAGATCGAAGCGTTGATGCGCGCGGTACTCGCGCTCTTCGAAAAAGCAGTCCGGCTCACGCCGAACTTGCCGGACGACGCGTACGTCGCCGCGATGAATTCCGATACGCCCGGCGCGCTCGCCGATCTCGTCGGCTCGACGCTGAACCTGTCGATCGAGAAACGTCAGGACTTGTTAGAAACGCTCGATCCGATCACGCGCTTGCAAAAAGTTTCGGTCGGGCTGGCGAAAGAACTGGATGTGCTGGAATTGCAGAGCAAGATCCACACCCAGGTTCAAGAAGAAGTGGACAAGACCCAGCGCGAATATTATTTGCGCGAGCAGATCAAAGTCATCCAGCACGAACTGGGCGAAGCGGACGCGCAGACGCGCGAGACGAACGAACTGCGCGAAAAAATCGCGCAAGCCGGAATGTCGAAAGAGGCGAAAGAAAAAGCGGAACACGAACTGGTGCGCCTGGCGCAAATGCCGAGCGCCGCGCCGGAAACCGGAATTATTCGCACGTACCTCGACTGGCTGATCGCGGTGCCCTGGGTCAAAACGACCGCCGACAATCTCGACATTGCCGCCGCGGCGAAACTGCTGGACGAGCAACATTACGGTTTGAAGAAAGCGAAAGAACGCATCCTGGAATACATCGCCGTCCGCAAACTCGCCGCCGAAAAAATGCGCTCGCCGATTTTGTGTTTCGTCGGACCGCCCGGCACCGGCAAAACTTCGATGGGGCGTTCGATCGCGCAATCGCTGGGACGCGCGTTCGTGCGCGTCTCGCTCGGCGGCATCCACGACGAAGCGGAAATTCGCGGGCATCGCCGGACGTACATCGGCGCGCTGCCGGGGCGCATCGTCCAAACGATGAAGCGCGCCGGGACGATCAACCCGATCTTTATGCTCGACGAAGTGGACAAGATCGGCGCGGACTTTCGCGGCGACCCGAGCGCGGCGTTGCTCGAAGTGCTCGACCCGGAACAGAATCACGCGTTCAGCGATCACTATCTCGACGTGGCGTACGATCTATCGAAAGTAATGTTCATCACGACCGCGAATATCTTGGAACCAATTCCACCCGCGCTGCGCGACCGGATGGAAGTGATCGAATTTCCCGGTTACATCGAAGAGGAAAAAGTCGCGATTGCAAAACAATTTTTGATCCCGCGTCAAAAAGAGGAACACGGACTCGGGGATGCGCCCAAATTTTCGGACGAGGCGATTCGCGGTTTGATCCGCGAGTACACCTACGAAGCCGGAGTCCGCAACCTGGATCGCGAGCTTGCCAACGTGTGCCGCAAAGTCGCGCGCACGGTGGCGGAAGGCAAGCGCGCGCCGGCGAGCATCACCAACGAAGCATTGTTCAAATATTTGGGTCCGACCAAATTCACGTACGGCATCAAAGAAGAGCGCGATGAAATCGGCGTGGCGACCGGCGTTGCGGTGTCCGATGCGGGCGGCGATACGATGGCAGTCGAAGTGACGTTGATGCGCGGCAAGGGCGGCTTGCAGTTGACCGGGCAACTCGGCGACGTGATGCAAGAATCGGCGCAAGCCGCGCTCTCGTACGCGCGGACGCACGCGCGCGAGCTGGGACTCAAAGTGAATTTCGACAAACTCGACATTCACATCCACGTGCCCGAAGGCGCAATCCCGAAAGACGGACCCTCGGCGGGCATCACGATTGCGACCGCGCTGATCAGCGCGCTCTCGCATCGCGCCGTGCATCGCGACGTCGCGATGACCGGCGAGATCACGTTGCGCGGACGCGTTCTGCCGATCGGCGGCTTGCGCGACAAAGTGCTCGCCGCGCATCGCGCCGGATTGAAGACGATGCTGATCCCGAAGAAGAACAAAAAAGATATGGTGGACATTCCCAAAAAAGTCCAGCGCGAAATGCAATTCATCTACGTCGAGCGGATGGATCAAGTCATTCCGGTGGCATTGTCGCGGGGAGCAGCGGTGCGCGGGCTTGGCGCGGCGAAGCGGGGGGGCAAATGATGAACTATCAAGAACGGATCACGATAGAATCAGGTAAGCGCGGGGGTAAGCCCTGCATTCGCGGTATGCGGATCACCGTCTATGATGTTCTGGGCTACCTTGCTTCTGGAATGACACCGCAAGAAATCCTTGCCGATTTTCCATATCTGACTCAAGAGGATATTCTGGCTTGCCTTAGTTTTGCCGCCGCGCGTGAACAACACGCGCTAGCGATCCAAGCATGAAACTTCGATCAAAATCTCTCGCCCAAGTTGGTCAATCGGCTGGCAGATCTGTATCCCAGTTCGGTTCACGTCGAATCGCTTGGACTCGGCACCGCTCTAGACGACGCCGTTTGGAATTACGCGCGCCAAAACGATTGCTTCATCGTCACCAAAGATGCCGATTTCAGCGAGATCAGTTTGCTTGCGGGCTTTCCGCCCAAAGTAATTTGGATTCGTCGCGGCAATTGCTCCACCCAAGCAATCGAAATGATCTTACGTGAAGCATACGCATCCATTCAAGCAATGCGCAACGATTTCGAGATTGGGGTCCTGATGTTGTTTTGAGATCGGCACGGTGGGCGTCAGAACATGCTGATTGAACCAGAAAAGGAACAGGAAAGCAGATGAGCACGATTCGCGAAGCCGAAAAGATCTTAACCACGCTCACGCGCGCGGAAAAAGCCCAATTGCTTCAGTGGGTCGTGCGCGACTTGGGCGATGCTTTCCCGGGCATTGAAAGCACACCCGATGTTTGTGGCGGCGAACCGCGCATCGTCCGCACGCGCATTCCGGTGTGGATCTTGGTGCAGTCCAAACATCTCGGCATCAGCGAAGCAGATTTGTTGCGCGCCTATCCAACCTTGAACGCTGAAGACTTGGCAAACGCGTGGGCATACTATCGTTCTCATCACAATGAGATCGATCTACAAATTCGCGAAAACGAGGAAGCATGATGGCGCGTTTGTACTCGAACGAGAATTTCCCTTTGCCAGTAGTCGAAGAACTGCGCCGATTAGGACACGATGTCTCGACGATTCAGGAAACTGGGCAAGCCGGGCAATCAGTCCCCGATGAAAAAGTGTTGGCATTTGCTTACGCTGAAAAGCGAATGCTCTTGACTATCAATCGCAAACACTTTGTGAAACTTGATGCTCAACAGCGCGATCATTGTGGAATCATCGCTTGCACACTCGATACAGACTTTGTTGGACTAGCGCGTCGAATTCACGCCGCAATTCTAGCGCACGAACAAGACGGCAAGCCGCTTATCCGCGTCAATCGTCCCGCGCGCTGATCAATGTTCTGCACAACCACGCAAATCTGAAATCATAAATCTGAAATCTAAAATTCCCAAAGGAGTCCCCTTGATCAATTGCCCTACGTGCGGTCATCAAGTTGCAGACAATCAACGCTTTTGCGGCAACTGCGGATCGGATGTGCGCGCCGCGGCACCCGCCGCGCCGACTCCGCCCGCCGGCGCGCCCATCGGCGATGGGCAGACCGCGCCGTACGCGTATTCTCAAACGCCCAGCTACGGCGGCTATGAACACCAACCGTACACCGAACCGCCGCGTCCCGTCGCCGGTCGAATGATCGTCATCATTGCCGTGTTGCTACTTGCCGCCTGTTGCGCGTTCGCGTGCGGAATCCTGATCGGCTTTGAAGCCAGTCCGATCCTGTTTCCCAACAGCACGCCCGGACCCACGCCGCGCGTTTCGCCGACGCGCGAAGGGTTGTTGTTGATCTGGCAATTTTTGATCGCCTAACTCGACGAGTGGCGAAAGACCTGGGACGAACCTTCGTCTTCCGTCATCCGTCCTTCGTCATTCACCGATGAACCCCGACGAACTTCGCGCGCTTTATCATCAAGGTCAGAACGAGACGCTGGCGTTTGAAATCGAAAACGTTTCGCTCAACCGGCTCGCCGAAACACTTGCCGCGTTCGCCAACACGAACGGCGGCATTGTGCTTTTCGGAATCGATCCGAATAGCGGCGCGGTGCGCGGCGTCCGCGACGCGGATAGCGCGACGGACAAAGCGCTCGCCGCCGGACTGCGCTGCGAGCCGCCGCTGATCTTGTCGCGTCCCGAAACCGCGCCGCTCGACGACAAAACAATTCTCGTGATCCAGGTTTCGCCGGGACTGCCGCACGCGTACGGCTTGCGCGGCAAATATCTCGCGCGTTCCGGCAAAAAAAACGTCGCGCTGGGTCCGCGCCAACTGCGCCAACTCTTGCGCGAACGCGGCGAAGCGAATTTCGAAGCGCTCCCCGCGCCCGGCGCGACGCTCGACGATCTGGACGACGCGCTGATCGAAACCTACGTCGCGATGTTCACCGGCGACGCGCCTACCAAAAAAGATGCAGTGCTCGATCTACTCGCGCGGCGCGGTTGCCTGACCAAAGACGACAACAAATGGCGACCGACGATCTCGGGTTATCTGCTTTTAGGACGTGAGCCGCAGCGCGCGTTTCCTTCCGCCGAAATTTTATTGGCGCGTTATTCCGGCAAGCAGATGGACGATGAGTTTTTGCGCGAGATCGTGCGCGGTTCGCTGCCCGAGCAGATTCGCCGCGCGGAGGCGTGGCTCACCGCGAATATGCGACGCGGCGCGCGCATCGACGCGTTCCAGCGCGAAGATCGCGCCGAGTATCCGATCCCCGCCGTGCGCGAAGCGATCGTCAACGCGGTCGCGCATCGCGATTACGCGATTCGCGGCGACGAGATTCGCGTGCTGATGTTCAGCGATCGGATCGAAGTGTACAGCCCCGGACGATTGCCCGGTCACGTCACGGTGGAAAATATCGTGGACGAGCGTTTCTCGCGCAACGAAGTGATCGCGCAAGTGCTTGCCGATCTCGGCTTCATCGAACGTTTGGGGTACGGCATCGATCGGATGATCCGGCAAATGCGCGAGTGGGGCTTGCCCGCGCCGCGCTTTGCGGAAACGACGAACGGGTTCAAGGTGACGCTGCGCGGACCCGGCGAAAAGTTGGTGAGCGAAGAAATCGAAAAATCGAAATGGCGCAAACTCGATTTGAATGATCGCCAGCAAGCCGCGCTCGACTTTATCGCGAAACATCAGCGCGTCGCGAATCGCGATTATCGCGAAATGTTCCCCGACGTGAGCGAAGAAACGATCCGCCGCGACCTCGCTGATTTGGTCGAAAAGGATGTGCTGATTAAAATGGGCGACAAGAAGGGAACGTATTACATTCTCAAATGATCTGATCTGGCGAAGGAGAAAACTATGCTTTCTGTATCTCCCAAATTAGGTGAGTTACTGATCCGCACAACCCAAACCACAGATTTGGAAGCCGCGCTGTTCAAAGTCCTCACCGAATATGTTGATTTCAAAACGGCGACGCTCAATCAAACGATCAAGGAACTCGAAAACAAATGGCGCTTGCCTTTCGATGAATTTGCTCAGCGCGCCCGCACGGGCACGCTGGGTCAAGACGCGTACTCGTGGGAAGTCGAACAGGATTTTTGGAAGTGGGAGCAAGCCGTCACGTTGCTCAAGCATTATCAATCGCTCCGATCCGTATGAACACTTCCGATTTCGCGCGAGACTTGATGACGGCGCTCGCCGCGCTATCGTCCATCACAAAAGTCGATCTGCAAACCGAAGGACCGATTGCGCGCGGGCGCGCGTTCGTCAATCCAGAAATATTTCTCTCTTTCTATTTCAACCAAGCCACCCAGACCCAAGCATTTGCGCTGATCAAACAAGAGCAAAGAATCTGGGGCATTGATTTCGACGCGTGGCGCGGCTGGCATTTGCACCCCATAGATGCTCCGACGAATCACCTGCCGATTGAGCCGCCCGACATTCCGTCAATCATTCAATCCTTGGCACGCGCCTTGAGTACGTTGGAGATTCAATGAACCCGATCATCTCCTCCGGTCTCGATCTTCTCCTCCAACAACCGCGCGCCGCGCTCGCGCGCCAACGCGTCGGCTTGATCACGAACGCGAGCGGCGTCACGCGCGATCTGCGCCCGAACGTGGACGCGTTGCGCGCCGCCGGAGTCAACCTGGTCGCGCTCTTTGGACCCGAGCACGGTATCAGCGCGTCCGCGCCGGACGCCGCGCACGTCGCATCGGGACGCGACGCGCGCACCGGCTTGCCGGTCTACTCGCTCTACGGCGAAACGCGCAAACCGACGCGCGCAATGCTCGCCGATCTCGACGCGCTGTTGTTCGATCTGCAAGATGTCGGCGTGCGATTTTATACGTACACCGCGACACTCGCGCTGACGCTGGAATCCTGCGCGGAAAACCGTGTGCCGCTGATCGTACTGGATCGTCCGAATCCGATCACCGGCAATATCATCGAAGGCGCGCTGCTCGATCCCGCGTTGCAATCGTTCGTCGGACACGGACCTTTGCCGATTCGGTTCGGAATGACGATTGGTGAGTTGGCGCAGTTTTACAATTCCGAGTTGAACATCGGCGCGGAGTTGGACGTGATCGCGCTGCGCGAGTGGCGGCGCGAGATGTGGTACGACGAAACCGGAGCGCATTGGGCAACGCCATCGCCGGGGATTCCGCATTTTGCGACGACCATCGTCTACCCTGGAATGTGTTTCGTCGAGGGGACGAATCTATCCGAAGGACGCGGCACCGGCTTGCCGTTTGAAATCGTCGGCGCGCCATTTCTGGATGGATACGCGCTGGCGGAAGAACTGAACGCGCGACGAATTGACGGCGCGCGCTTTCGCCCGATGGCGTTCACGCCGACGGCGAGCAAACACGCGAACCAGGTTTGTTACGGCGTCCAGGTTCACGTCACGGATCGCGACGCGCTGCGTCCGGTCACGCTGGGCTTGCGCGTGATCGAAACCTGCCGCGCGCAAAATCCAACACAGTTCGAATTTCTGAAATCGAGTTGGGAAGAGCCTGCCCTGAGCTTGCCGCAGGGTCGTCCGCCGCATTTCGATTTGCTGACCGGCGACGCGCGCGCGCGGATCGCGTTGCAATCGAATCAGCCCATCGAATCGCTGACGCGGGAATGGGAAAACGATCTCGCGCGATTCGACGCGACCCGCAAAAAATATTTGCTGTACTGAAACACGACCGCCGACAACCGACCGACGATCGTTATCGTTTCGCAACAGTCTGCGATCACACAAAGGAGATGATGCCCAGCACCCAATCACTCAATCACTAATCACCCAATCACCAAACTATGGAGGAGAAAAATGAAACGCTTGATCGTTCTGATTGTGGTACTCGCGCTCGCGGCGATCTGGTTGATCGCGTGCGCGGCGCCAACCACCGCGCCCAAATCGGCCGAACCGACCAAAGCGCCCGCGCAACCCGTCACGCTCGTCTTCTATCAGCGCGGCTACACGGCGGGCGGAACGGATGCCGGCACCGTCAACACCGACAAAGCCGTCGAGATCTTCCAGAAGAACAATCCCAACATCAAGATCAACATCGTCGGAATTCCCTGGACGGCGGAAGGCGACACCAAGTTGGAAGCCGCGCTCGCGGCAAAGACCGACATCAACGTCTTTCGCGTGACCAGTCCCAACTTGCCGCGCTATGCCAAACAAGGCATTCTCTCGGAAATCACGCCGTTCCTGACCGAAGAGGACAAGAAGGATTTTTATCCCAGCGGTTTCCAGATCGCGACGATCGACGGCAAGGTGTGGGCGTGGCCCCTCTGGGTCACCGCCATTAGCAATTTCGTCAACACCGACATCTTGAAAGAACGCGGGGTGGAACCGCCGACGATGGCGAAACCCTGGACGTGGGATCAATTCGTGGAGGCGTGCAAGAAATTGACCTACAAAAAAGCCGATGGCACGCAAGTCTACGGCTTTAGCTCATCGTCCAAGTGGGGCGCAGTCGAGTACTATCCGCTGATGTACATCGACGGCGGACGCATCCTCAGCGCGGACGGGAAAAAGTTCGTGCAGAATTCGCCCGAGGGCGCCTCGGCGTTGCAAAAGATCGCCGAGCTCGCGCTGGTGCACAAATGCACTCCGCCCGATTTCGGCACGGTGGATCAAGCCGGTGTCCGCGCGCAATTCAAGGATCGCAAGACCGTCGCGATTTTGATGAGCACGCCCGGTTTCATCCCCGATCTGGAAAAGGAGAACTTTCCACTCGCCGTCACCCCGCCGCCGCTGGGCGCGCTGAACAAGATGGTGACGAACGGCGCGTTCGGTTTGTTCGCGGTGGTCAACGTAGGCGACCAAGCCAAGTTGAAAGCCGCGCACGAACTGGCCAAGTACCTGACCGGCAGTCAAGTCGCCAAAGACATCCAGGGTTGGCAACTCGCGCCGGGCTTGCGCCGCAGTAACACCGGCTATTCGACGAACGCGAATCGCGAAGTGATCGCGAAACTCGTCGAGTTCGGCGTGTACGAAGCGCCCGTCGCCACCTCGGCGGAACTGGGCAACAACTATGGTGCGGCGTTGCAAGCGATCATCCTCGGCAAAAAGACCGCCAAGCAAGCGATGGATGAAATCGCGCCGGATTATCAAAAAGAACTGGATGCGTTGAGCAAGTAACGCCCGGATGAAGGCGGAAGGATGAAGGATGAAAACATCATCTTTCCGCCTTCACTCTACCCTACGCGATCACACTGATCGAGGAAAATCGAATGAGCATAACGATTGCACCTCACCCTTCCCTAGTCCACCGCATCGTCAAATTTTGGCACAAGCACAAGTGGAGTTACTTTTTCATCGCGCCGAGTATGATCTTGTTCTTCATCTTCGTCGCTTTTCCGGTCGCGCAAGCGTTCGTCCTCGCGTTCCATCAAGTTGACCTCCGCTCTAGTTCCTGGGTCGGGCTGAAGAACTTCCAAGACCTGGGATCGAGCAAACTGTTCTGGAGCACGATGCAACACACGCTCATCTACGCGGTGTGCGTCGTCGCCGCGTGGATTACGTCTTCGCTCGTCGTCGCCGCGCTGATCCAGCCCTTGTCCAACAAAATCCAATCGTTGTATCGCGGCGCGTTCTATCTGCCCAACGTGACGAGCATCGTCATCATCGCGCTGGTGTGGATTTGGATTTTCGAACCCGATTACGGTTTTTTCAATTATCTGCTGACGCTGATCGGTTTGCCCAAAGTGTTGTGGCTGCAAAACCCGGACATTGCGTTGTGGAGTATCGTCCTCAGTACGATCCTGATCGTGCCGGGCAGCGGCGTCGTCCTCTACTCGGCGGCGATGGGCGCGATCCCGCGCGAGTATTACGAGGCGTCCGATGTGGAAGGCGCGAACGGTCTGCAAAAATTGCTCCATATCACCTTTCCGTTGCTGAAACCGACGACGCTGTACCTCACCGTCATTTACACGATTGCCGGATTTCAGATCTTCGAGCGCGTCTACATTATGACGGGCGGCGGTCCCATCAATTCGACGACGACGATCGTGCAATTGATTTTTCAAACCGCGTTCAGCGATTTCAATTACGGGCGCGCCAGCGCGCAAGCGCTGATCCTCTTCGCGATCATCGCGACGTTTTCGTTCATCCAATTCAAATTTCTCAGCACGGATGTCGAGTACTGAACGCGCACTGACCACAAGGAAAGCAATGTCTTACTTTTTGAGAATTTTGGCTTACATCCTCTTGACGATTGTCGCGGTCGTCAGTCTCTTTCCGTTGTATTGGCTGTTCAACACCGCGCTGACGCCCGCCAGTTCGACCGTAAAATTGCCGCCGGATCTGATCCCGGTCAACGCGACGCTGGACAATTTCGACGCCATCCTCAGAGCGAGCGGCGTCGCCAAAATTCCGATCCCCGGCTCGGACGAACCGTGGCGCGTCCCGCGACTCTACCTTTGGTTCGTCAACACTGCGTTCATCACGCTGTTCAGCACCGCGATCCACGTCTTGTTCGATTCGATGGCGGGCTATGCGTTTGCCAAACGCAAGTTTCCCGGATCGAATGTACTGTTCGTGATGATTCTCGCCGCGCTGATGATTCCCGCGCAGGTCACACTTGTCCCGCTCTATTTGTTGATTACGCAATGGAAACTGGTCAACACCTTCGCCGGGGTGATTTTGCCCGGGCTGGCGGACGTGATCGGCATCTTTTTGCTCAAACAATACATCCAAACGTTACCCACCGAGTTGGAAGAAGCCGCGCGGATTGACGGCGCATCCGAATGGTTGATCTTTACGAAAATCATTTTGCCGCTCACGACGCCGGCACTTGCCGTCACCGCGATCTTTTCGTTTCAACGCTACTGGAATTCGTTCCTGTGGCCCCTGATCGTTTTGCAAAGCCCCGATCTCTTCACCTTGCAAGTGGGCTTGTCGTTCATTCACACGAGCGAGTTCGGGACGAATTATGGTTTGTTGATGGCGGGCGCCGCGCTCGCGGCGATCCCGATGATCATCTTTTTCTTCGCGTTCCAAAAATATTTCATGCAGGGATTACGCATCGGCGCGATCAAGGGATGAGGATGACCAGCCGCGAACGCATCGCGCGCGCTGCGCCACCAACCCGTAGACCGTGTGCCGGTGATGTGCCAGCTTGCGTTGGGGCATTACTTTTTGAACGCGGGTCTCGCGCCGCATCGCATCTGGTTCACGAGCGAGGGCTTTGCCGACGCGCTCGTCGCCCTGCAACGACGCTATCGCTTCGACGGAATTCTGATCAACATTCCCGGTCGCCCGGAAAATGCGTTGGACGATGTGACGCGGATCGAAACGCGCGCCGACGGCGAACGCTTGACCTGGCGCGATGGCGGCGTCACGTTCGTGCCGCGCGACGACAGTCCGCAACACGCTGCGCGTCCCGCAACGCGCGCGAATTTCGAAACGATTGATCCGGATCATCTCGACGACGTTGGCGATTTGCCCGGATACGTTTGGAACACGTACCACATTCCGCGCGTCGCGGAAACGCGCGGCATCCTGCGCGAAATTCCGCCGTACTTTTTTCGCACGATCGATCTCGTCCAGCGCGCAGTCGGCGATTCAGTTTCGATTCACGGCGAAGTCTTCTCGCCGTTCACGCACCTGATGGAATTGTTCGGCTATGAAAACGCGCTGATGGGCTTGGTGAGCGATCCGGCGAAAGCGCGCGCGCTGCTCGAGCGTTTGACCGACGCGTCAATCGCGTGGGCAGTCGCGCAGGCGCGGCGCGGCGTGGACGCGGTGCTGATTTCGTCCGCGTTCGCGGGCGGCTCGTTCATCTCGCGCGCGATGTACCACGAATTCGTCTTGCCGTACGAACGCCGCGTCGCCGACGCAGTGAAAGCGTTGAACGTGCCGGTCTACACGCACACCTGCGGACGCATCGGCGACCGATTGGAATTGATCGCGGAAACCGGCACCCAAGGAATTGACACGCTCGATCCGCCGCCGCTGGGTGACGTCGAACTGGCGGAAGCGAAACGCCGGATCAGCGACAAGTTGTTCATCAAGGGAAATCTGGATTCGGTTGCGCTGCTCGCGTACAAAACAAAAGAGCAAGTGATCGCGGATGCCGCCGCACGAATTCGGATCGGCAAAATCGGCGGCGGATACATTTTGAGTACCGCGTGTTCGGTCGCGCCGCGCGTGGAACCTTGGAAGTTGGAATTACTCGCGCCATTGGCGGAGGAATTTCCTATGAGCTTGGATTCGCCAATACTTGATGAAAATCATCGGACACAGACGAACGCAGATTAACGCAGAAAAAATCAGTGTTCGTCAGTGTGTATCAGTGTCCTATTTTGGGAGAGACGGGGATTTATGTCTGACCAACGACCACGCTATTCGATTGTCGCGCCGGTGTTCAACGAAGAAGAAACGCTGCCCGAATTCTATCGCCGCACGCGCGCGGTGATGGATCAACTCGACGGCGAATGTGAATTGCTGCTCGTCTTCGACGGGAGCCGCGATCGTTCGCCGGAGATCGGACGCGAATTGCGCGCGCACGATCCGCGCGTCAAACTGATCGTCTTTTCGCGCAACTTTGGACATCAGATCGCGATCAGCGCGGGGATTGATTACGCGGAGGGCGACGCCGTCGTCATCATTGATTCGGATTTGCAAGACCCGCCCGAAGTGATTCCGACGCTCGTCGCGAAATGGAACGAGGGTTTCAAGTTGGTGTTCGCGCAACGCGAGAAACGGCACGGCGAAACTTTTTTCAAACTGTTCACCGCCGCGTTTTTCTACCGCCTGATTCGTCAACTCGCTTCGATTGACATTCCGCCGGACACGGGCGATTTTCGCTTGATTGATCGTCAAGTCGTGCTGGCGTTGCGAAAAATCCGCGAGCATCACCGCTTTATGCGCGGCTTGTCGGTCTGGGTCGGGTTCAAGCAAACCGGCATTCGGTACGAACGGCACGAACGTTTTGCCGGCACGACGCAATACCCAGTCAAGAAAATGATCAAATTTGCGACCGACGCGATCACCGGTTTTTCGTACGTGCCGCTGCAGCTGGCGACGACGATGGGCTTTTGGATTTCCGGGATCGCGCTCCTCGCCATTCCCGTCGTCGCGATCCTGCGCCTCACCGGAAACGATTCCTTCCACGGTCAAGCGACGACGCTCATCGCGGTACTGTTTCTCGGCGGCGTGCAATTGATCTTTCTCGGCATCCTCGGCGAGTACCTGGGGCGCATTTACGACGAAGTGAAGAACCGTCCGCTCTACCTCGTCGCGGAAGCGCCGCCCAAGCCGAGTGAGGAGTAAGATAAAGACCTTCGAGGTTTTTAGAAACCTCGAAGGTCTTTGGCTGTTATTTCGTGACTCAACCCACTTGTCATTTCGAGCGAAGCGAGAAATCTCGTTGTCGCAAATACCGCCGCCGATTGGAAATCGGCGTCTCAACGAGGTGAAAACTCGATCAATCGAGTTGGCGCGAAGCGAATCGGTTTCCAACCGATTTCCACCTTGCTGAGACCCCGAATTCATTCGGGGCGTTCTGCGAACTACGCGCGCGCCGCGGTATGCGCGAAGCGTCTCGAAATGACAAGCGGGCTGAGCCGTTACGTCATTTCAGCATTTCTTCGATTCTCCCCGCGTCCACCGCGAGTTCAGGACGCAGTTTGACGATGCGCGCGAGCCATTCGCGCGCGTTCTCGCGTTGGTCAGCGTCCGTTTTTTCCAGCGCGGCGGTGATTATTTTTTGCGCCTCTGCCGCATTGCCGTTAGCAAATTGCGCCAGCGCAAGACCCAACTGCCAGCCCACATCGTCATCGTGTTCGGCGGCGTATTGAATGTGCGTGAGCGCGTCCGCCAATTGTCCACGCGCGAGCGCGAGATAACCTTGCCGTCCGTGCGTGTAAACGTTATCCGGTTGCAGTTCGACCGCGCGCGCGATGTCTTTTTCCGCTTCGTCCAGGCGAACCAGTTCAAGAAACTGACTGGCACGATTGCGATAAAGATATGCACTATTAGGTTCTAGTTCAATTGCATGTGAGAATGCGGCGATGGCTTCTTCATAACGTTTGAGCGATTCGAGCGTATTGCCAAGCGAGTTCCAAGCATTTGCCCACCACGGCGAAATGTCAGTAGCGCGACGTAAATGAGTAATTGCTTGTTCATAGGACTTTTGTTTAGAATAGACATCGGCAATGCGCACCAAGTTTAGACTCTGATTGTACTTGGCATCAGTTTCCTCGTATAGGCATTGTGCTACACCATAAAACTCAATCGCTTTTTCAAAATCCTTTTGCGACACACGTTCATCACCCAGGGCTAGATGCACGTTCGCTTCGCCCAATTTTGAACCCACCGCGCGGAATAATTCCAACGCTTGCGCGTAACTCGCCAACGCCGTGTTCATTTCTTTGCGGAATTGCTGCACGTCCCCCATCGCCTGAAGCACGTTCGCTTCGCCCAAACGGTCGCCCACCGCGCGGAATAATTCCAACGCTTGCGCGTAACTCGCCAACGCCGTGTTCATTTCTTTGCGGAATTGCTGAACGTCCCCCATCGCCTTCAGCACGTTCGCTTCGCCCAATTTTGAGCCCACCGCGCGGAATAATTCCAACGCTTGCGCGTAACTCGCCAACGCCGTGTCACGGTCAGCGCGGAATTGCTGAACGTCCCCCATCGCCTGAAGCACGTTCGCTTCGCCCAAACGGTCGCCCACCGCGCGGAATAATTCCAACGCTTGCGCGTAACTCGCCAACGCCGTGTCACGGTCAGCGCGGAATTGCTGCACGTCCCCCATCGCCTTCAGCACGTTCGCTTCGCCCAAACGGTCGCCCACCGCGCGGAATAATTCCAACGCTTGCGCGTAACTCGCCAACGCCGTGTCACGGTCAGCGCGGAATTGCTGC
>VGOB01000021.1 GCA_016865935.1 Chloroflexota bacterium
CATGCGTCCCGACAACTCGAGCAAGGACAGAAAGCCCAGGACGTGTTCGCCCATTTATTCGCCAAGCAACAAATTTCTGCGATGGCGTGACAATTTATTCGCGATTTTTCAAAACACAACTATCGAGTATATTATATACAAGTACACCATCAGTAAGCCGGGTACCAAATAGTTCGCCGGTTTTATAATTCGATATCCCCGTTATGACTCTCGGATTGATAAAGATAGTCCTTGTTTTTACATCGCTCCATACGTCATTTCCTCCATCAAGTTGTTTCCCTTGTTTAAAGCTAAAATATGGATTGGGTGTGAAATCATCGGTTATGGTTATTCTCTTTACTGCCAGTAAGGCATTCAACGCAGTCTGCCGTGCGATAAAAGAGTTGACATCTTGCATTTCCGGAGGGAAATTCCACGCGACATTGTAATATGCTGCATATTTCAGCAGATCCTGTTTTATCGCTTGTTCGGTCGGTATTTGGTTTCCGCCAACGAAAGTCATAGGTCTGGTTTTATCCCTGCCGGGATAATCGTTTCTCATGCTATCGAAACTGCCATCAAGAACAAAGTGTGTTGTCTTACTTTCGTTTTTTATTTGAACACCATTCGGATTTTTTGGATCGAGCCACCATTCTACGGCTTTCTGTGCGTCTTCCGACCTGATCGTTTCCAGATGAAGCCCGGCTATACTTAACCACGTATTGCTGTTTACATCATACCAAAATTGCGTTCCTGTGGCGGCGGTGTAGGAGAGTTGCCCGGATTTGAGATCCCATCTCACGTCTTTGGCATCTTGCGGCACGCGCGCTTCAACCCACGCTGCGCCATCGGCGGAGGGGATCCAGTAGCGCGTCTTGTCGGTGGTGGATTGTAGAATGCTCACCACTTGATATTGGGGCCACGCGCCAAGTTGCCAGAATGATTGCGCCTTGACATCGGCAAGACCTTGCTTCTTTGCCAACTCTAGCGTGCGTGTTTCGTTCGCGCGGATTCTATTCCACACCGCGTCAGGAACAGGAAGAAGTTTCTGTCCGTCTTGCAGTACGGCATAACCCAAAAGTCTCCCGTCAGAATAACGGTACTCCCAATTTGCGATCAAAGTACTTGGATTTTTGGAATTTGGGAACATTGTTTTGAATTGATCTGCCAGCGTCGTCGGAGCATCCACTGGATAGGGCAGGTTGGAAAAATTTCTGCCAATCGTATTCAAAGCAAAAGAGAAAATGAATTTTTGAACGTTCAGGTAGTAGAGCGTAACAATCGCGCCATTTTGATCAAGATAAACGATGTAATCTAAACTTTCCATCCGTTCGCCACCCGCAACCCGGGCGGCAATGGAAAAAGGAACTGCTCGTGTGTCAGAAAAGTTCGGCGGCAAACTGTTAAAGCCCACGCTCGCAACCTCTCCCGTAATCTTTCGGTCGTGCGCTTCAACCAATTCCTCTTCCATTAAGATCAAGGTTTTGAAATTCTTCGCCACGCGATCAATCACGATCACCATTCCGCCAAAATCCCCGGTTGCCGTTGCCGCGCAATAGATGATTTTGTCTGCACCCTGAAGATCGGTTCGGCGCGCGAGCGCGCGATTCATCGTCAGAATTTTCGCGGCACCTGCCGGAGTCAAATTGTCAATGCGTTGAGCGTTTTGGATGCTCGATGGCACGATGGCTTTCAGATCTTGCGGCAACGTGTTACACGTCGCGAGCATCTTGGCAGGATCGGGTGTTGTGGTCGGAACGGGGGATGGAATCGGAGTGGGTGTTGAAACGACGGTGGGAACCGCCAGCGTCGCTGTTGGCGCGGACGCGCAGGCAGGGAGAAGAAAAAAACAAGCCGTCACAACGAACAATGCCAGTTTAGATTCGCGCATCGTTCTTGCTCCTGGTTGCTCACATTTCAGGCGAAACTTATGCGTCGCGCGCGCGCTCGAAAACCTGATCGAAAAAGCGTGTTCGTTCCAACCGCGCTTGCCATTGCCGATGCCGTCGCACCGATTCGAGTCGGCGTTGCCGGGGCAAGGTGAGAAAGCGCGCGGTTTCAACGGGACCCAAAGCAGACATCAGGGCTTGGAGCGCGCGGCGGACGACTTGATCTTCAGAAAGATAGACTTGGCTTTTCATCGCAAATTCTCCTTCTCGCAATAGGCAATCGGCGTACCTGTCCACAGACGACTGCCGGCGCGACGACATTGGCGGACAAGTCGATCATCGCAAGTGACAAAATCGGCTTGGGCTTGCTCGGCATAAGCCAGATGTGCCGCGTCTGCGATTCCCAACCCTTGCTTTGAGAGTTCTTCCGCGCGTTGCCGCGCTCGCGAGAGATCAAACGCGACGCGCGCGCCGTGCTGTTTGAGAAATAATTGCAAATGCTCGCGCTCCGCCAAATCGTCAATGGAGGCAATTTCCACATCGTGCGCCGGGGAGACGACTAGGATCAGATTTTTGGCGCGTACATTGCTTGAGATCAATTGCACCGCGTCTGTCTCAAGGCGAATCCGTAATTGATTTTGATCGTCAAAGGGACGGCAGAGTGATGAAACGTCCAGATAAACACGCCGGGATTGGCGAGACACACTTTTTTCCTTGTTGGATGCTGAGTTGATTATACGCGTAAACGTTCAATCGTGCAAGGGACATCCGGACGAAGATGAAGGATTCTGAACGAATCGCGTTCAAGAGCATCAGGCGCGCGATCCGAGTCGCTTGCGCGAACGCCTTGACCAATCTCAGACTTGATAGATTTCCCCAAATTTTTTCTTCAAATACGCCACGTACGAACGCGATTGCAACGGCTCGCCGGTGACGCGGCGCGCGAGTTCGTCGAGCGTGAATTTGCGTCCGTGCGTGTGCACGTTTTGGCGAAGCCAACCCAGCAACGCGCCAAACTCCCCGCGCGCGATTTGTTCCGGGATCGCCGGTACATCGCGCGTCGCTTTGTCGTACAACTGCACCGCGAACATCGAGCCGAGCAAGTACGTCGCAAAGTAACCCAGGTCGCCGTACGACCAATGCACATCTTGCAGACAACCGCGCGCGTCATCCGGCGGAACGATGCCGAGATATTCTTTCATCTTGGCGTTCCACGCCTCCGGCACGTCCGCGACTTGCAACCTGCCTTCGACGAGCGCGTTCTCCATTTCAAAACGCAGCATAATGTGCAAGCCATACGTCACCTCGTCCGCTTCGACGCGAATGAACGACGGCGCGATTTTGTTCACCGCGCGATAAAATGATTCGGCGGTTTGATCGGCGAGTTGCGCGGGAAATGTTTCGCGCAAGCGCGGAAACCAGAATTGCCAAAAGCCGCGACTGCGCCCGACGACATTCTCCCACAAGCGCGATTGCGATTCGTGCGCGCCCAACGACGCGCCGCCCGCGAGCGGCGTGCGATCCAATTCGGCGCGCCCGCCCAGATCGTACAACGCGTGCCCGGTCTCGTGGATCGTTCCGAAGAGCGCGGAGGGCAAAAAGTTCTTGCTGAGGCGCGTCGTGATCCGCACGTCGTCCAAGGCAAAACTCGTCGTGAACGGATGCGCCGATTTGTCTTGCCGCGCGCGTTCAAAATCGAAACCGATCCGCTTGATCACTTGTACGCCGAAATCCCATTGCGTTTGTTCGGCGTACTCACGATGCAATACCGCGGCGTCCACCGCGTCCGCTTTGTGCGCGATTTTGCGCACGAGCGCGACGATTTCTTTTTTCAGCGGCGCGAAAATCGCTTCGACTTGCGCGGTCGTCATTTGCGGTTCGTACTGATCGAGCAGCGCGTCGTAAATGCGATCGGTGTAGCCGAGATAGTTGGCGAGTTGAATTCGCAGTGCGACATTCTTTTCCAGATGCGGTTGGAACAACTTGAAATTCGATTCCGCGCGCGCGTGATGCCACGCCTCGAACGCGAGCGACGCAACGCGCGCCATCTCTTCGACGAGCGCGGGCGGCACGCGCTTGGCTTGATCGTAGTCACGCTTGGTCACGCGGATCAGACTCGTGTCGTCGGAATCGTACGGCAACTGCGCGGCAGACGCGGCAAGATCGTTCAGCAGCGCGCCGTTTTCGTCGGCGATGAAATGCTCGTGCGCCAATTTTTGCAGCGTCGCCAACTGTTCCGCGCGCGCGGACGCGCCGCGCGGCGGCATATACGTTTGCTGATCCCAACCCAGCACCGCCGCCGCGCGTTGCAAATCGTTGACGACGGCGAAACGTTTTTTCAGTTCCTCTAATTTTTCTTTCATCGTTGCCCCTCGAGTGGAATCCACGTCTGCCCAGGCGGCGGACGATGGTCGCGGTCGTAATGATTTTGCGCGTACCGCTCGTACCGTTCGCGGAATCGGCGCGGGACGAGTCGTTTGATCTTGGTGGAGAGGATGTCGAGAACGTAATGCGTCGTGTCTGCCAGCACCGCGCCGATGAAAACGTCAACGAGGTACAGCGCGTTGTAGATGAGATCGTGGGCGTCTCCGGCAAAATCAAAACTGATCCCTAGTCCGATACGTCGAAACCAGAGATAGAATAACAGACCCAGGATCGCCAAAAGCGTCAGGACGTAGAGCCAGCGCACCGCCGTTCCCAGGATCGGCAGATGCAAGCGATCGCGATGCTTTGCCAGTTTGGAGTAGGGCCACCAGAAAAAGCGCAACCACCCCCAGCCGTTCATTGACTTGCTGTTGAACAAATCCAGATCGGGCGAGAGGACGAACGTGGCGATCACGATTCCGGCATCCACCGCCATCACATCCTGCCACGACCAACCTTGCGCGCGCATCACCACTGTCGTGCCGACGAGCACGGCGGCGTTCGCAACCGTATGTCCGACGAAACCGGGCATTCTTCACCTCGCGCCTAGTATACAACCATTTGACGAATTTGTGAAACGCGTTATAGTACAGCAGTCAGCAATCAGCAATCAGCGATCGTATTTTCAAGGAGGAAAAATGTTGAAACGAATGACCGCGCTCATCACGTTGAGTTTACTTTTGGCGGCGTGCGTCGCGCCCACCCCGGTGCCCACTCCGACGCCGACCGGACCGTTGACCGTGACGATTTTCCACACCAACGATATGCACGGCTACCTGGAAGGTCAAAAGATCAGGGGCGGCGACGGCGTGGAATTCGAGTTCGGCGGCGTGGGCAATGCAATGGGCACGATCGTACGGCTCAAGCAAGAAGCGCCGGGTCCCACGTTGCTGTTCGACACGGGCGATTTGTGGGTCGGCACGTTCGCGTCGAATCGCGATCAAGGCAAAACGATCTTCGCCGCGATGAACGCGATGAAGTACGATGCGATGACGCTCGGCAATCACGATTTCGATCAAGGCGTCGCGGTCGTGCAAGCGCGCGCGGGCGAAGCCAAGTTCCCGATCTTGATCGCGAACATTGTCGAAGCATCGAGCGGGCAAGTGCCGGCGTGGGCAAAAGCGTACATCGTCAAAGAGATCGGCGGCGTCCGCTTTGGCATCGTCGGCGTGAGTTACACGCGCACGCCGGGCATCAGTAGCAAAGTCAAAGAATTGCAAGCGTTCAAGTTCGTGGACGAACTCGAAGCGCTGAAACAAATATTGCCGGAAGTCAAAAGCAAGTCCGATCTGATCGTCGTGCTGTCGCACGCGGGTTTCGACGCGGATCAACGCATCGCCGCGGCGTTGCCGGAGATCAACGTGATCGTCGGCGGGCACACGCACACCGAACTGCGCAATCCCAAAGTGATCGGCAGTACGATCATCGTCCAAGCCGGCAGCCGCGCGCAGAACGTCGGACGCCTCGATTTGACGATTGATCGCGCCAGCAAAAAGATCACCGACTATTCCAAGAGCAATGTCTTGTTTGCCTCCGTCAGCAACAAAGCGCAGACGCCGAAAGAGATCGCCGAAATGATGACCAAGCTGATCGCGGACGGACGCGCCGCCACGCAAAAAGTCATCGGCGAAACGGCGATCGATCTGACGCGCGCGTACACGGCGGACGGGCGCAGCACCGGCGAGTATCCTTCCGGCAATCTCGTCGTGGACGCGATGCTGTGGGCGAATCAAGCTGGGGACGCGCCCGCCGATCTCGCGATTCATAACAACGCCGGCATCCGCGCCGATATTCCCAAGGGCTCGATCACCTACGGTCAGTTGTTCGAAATGTTGCCGTTCGACAATGTGCTGGTCGCGATGGATCTCAAAGGCGAACACATCAAAGCGGTGCTCGAAGTCGCCGTATCTTGTCCGCGCGCGAATACGCTCGTCGCCGGAATGTCGTTCACGTACAATTGCGCGCTGCCCTCCGGCAATCGCGTTTCGAATATTTTGATTCGCGGCAAACCGATGGAGCCGCAAAAAGTGTACCGCGTCCAGACGATTGATTATCTCGCCACCGGTGGCGACGGTCAAGCCGCGTTCAAGGAAGGCAAGAACTTGATCTACGGCGATCCGGTGATTGATGTTGTCGCCGCGTACGTCGCCAAAACTTCGCCGGTCAATCCCAAAGTGGAAGGGCGGATCGTCGAGGTGAAGTAAAAAGTGAAAACTCGAAAGGCAAAAGTGCCGAGCGAAAAAATCATCGTCTACGTGAACGATAAACCGAAAGAAACATTTCTCGGAATGTGCGTCCGGCACGTCATCGGCGCGCGCGCGGCGCAGCGCGTCAAAACGCATCACGCGATCGTGCGCGACGCCGACGGCAATGTCGTCGGGATTGACGGCGCGCTGTTCGACGGCGCGCGCTTGTACGTCGCGCCGATGGATCCAAAATCGTTCGCCGATGAAATTCAAAAACGCGCGTAGGAGCGAGGTGTCCGGCGCGTAGAGTCAATCGAAATGAAGCGATCTAAAATTCTCGTCTTGCTGTTGACCAGCGTTCTGATCGTGAGTTGCCAACTGACCGACCTGGTTGCGGTGTTCGCGCCAACCGCCACGCCGACCGCGCGTCCCAGACCGACCGCGACGCCGCCCGTCGCCAGAGTGATCGCGTCGCCGCCTGCGCCCACACTTCCGCCGCCCACCGCGCCGCCGCAGCCGGTGCCCGGAACGATCCGCGAAAATAGTTCGCGCGTGCGCGCCGAGCCAAACACGAACGCCGCGATCTTGGATCGGCTGAACAAGGGCGACGCCGTTCAAGTGACGGGGCGCAATGCCGCGAACGATTGGGTTCAAATCATCTTGCCCAAGGATCCGAATGGGCGCGGCTGGATTGCCGCGACGCTCGTCAATTTGAACGCGCCGATTGACACGCTCCCGCTCGCGCCGCCCGCGCCGCGTCCGTACCCGTAAACCTCCGCGATGCGTCCGATCGTTTTCGTGCTGGCGGGGCTCGCGCTGATCGGGTGGATGACGCTGAGCGGATCGCCCGGCGTTGTCGATCCACTCGACGTTCAAGACCGGCTCGCGCAGCCCGCCGGGCAACTGCGCGACGCGCGCACCGTCGGACAAACTTTCGTTGCCCATTCTTCGCGTCTGAGCGCGATTCAAGTTTGCTGGGTCGCCTCAGACGATTTTTCATTTGCGCCGTCAAGCCGCGTCACGTTTCATCTGCGCGCGCGTGCCGATGATCCCACCGATCTTGTGACCGTTGCGTTTCCTCTCACTCAGGTTCGGCACAACGAATGTTCCTCCTTCAGATTTTTTCCGCAGTCCGATTCCGCCGCGCGCGCGTACTATTTTTTTCTCGATGCCGCGTCCGCCGAAATTACGCGCGGCTGGTTCAGCGTGTGGGCAAGCGATGACGATGTTTTGTCGGAAGGGCGCGCGCACGCCGCTCATCTTCCGACGAATTACGATCTCGCGTTCCGCGCGTACTCCGCGTCCGATCTCTTTGCCGCGTGCGACACAGTGCGCCAAGCCCTCGCGCGCCAACCTGGTATTTTTCTCGTCGTTGGCTTGATGTGCGCGCTTGCCGGACTCGTGTCATTTCGAACGCAGCGAGAAATCTCCGGCGCGTCAATGCAAGGTTTCTCCTCGCGCCACACGCTCGTCGCAATGACATTGCTTGCCGCGCTCGCGCTGTTGACGGTTGCGCTTGGCATCCTCCAATTCGCCGAGTTGCCCGCGCCGTTGTGGGTGGATTCGGTCAACCACGCGGCGGACATTCAAGAGATTTTAACGCGCGGTCATGCGCCGCTCGATCGCATTTATCATTTCGGTTTTCACGGCATCGTCGCGTTGCTGATCCAAGTATCGGGTATGGCTATTGCGCCGGCGATCATTTTGATCGGACAATTGATCGTCGTCCAGATCGGCTTGTCGTTTTTCGCGTTCGGCAAACGCTGGACGGGCAGCGATCTGGTCGGGCTCGTCAGCGCGATTGCGGTTTGGTTTCTCACGCCAACGCCGATGTATTTTTTGACGTGGGGACGTTATCCCTTGTTGCTCGGCGCGGCGATTCTGCCGCTCGCGCTCATCGCCGCGCTGGACTGGTTCGACGCGCCGCGTTTTAACGCGCGCGCGCTTCTGCTCGTCGTCGTCACGCTGGCGGCTCTCGCGTTCGCGCATCTGCGCTTGCTCGCGTTCTACTTTGTTTTCCTCGCGCTGTATTGCGCGTGGCAGCGCGCGCATACGCGGCGATTGCTCGCGCTCGCATTGCTAGTTGTGCCGGCGGGAATCGCGTGGAGCGTGCTTTTGCTGAGTCAGCCCGATGGCGCGCAAAACGCCAGCGCGACGCTCGCGTTTTGGTCCGGCATTGACCTGGCAACGACGTTCGAGATTTTGCGATCGCATTACGGCGCGATCGCGTGGACGCTCGCCGCGCTTGGGCTTGGCGTCGCGTTCGCGCGCAGAAACGCGCGCGCGTTGTTCGTCGTCGCGTGGTTCAGCGCGCTGGTGGTGCTTGCCGCGATCGCGACCTGGCTCGGCGCGCCGCTGCTCGAAGTGCCGTTCGTTCTGCTGATGGGCTTTTTCCCCGCCGCGTTTCTCATCGGCGAGTTGGCGCGCGTAGTGCGCGAAAAGATGCGCGCGACGAAATTTCTCGCGCCGCTCGAAATGACATTGGGCTTGCTCGTCGTTCTGCTCGGCGCGCGCGAAATGCTCACGATTGTCAACCCGACGACGATTTTGTTCACGCGCGCCGACGAACGCGCGATGACCTGGATCGCGGCGAACACGCCGGACGATGCGCGCTTGCTTGTCAACGCGTTTGCGTGGTATCCGACGATCTACGTGCCGTCGGACGGCGGCGCGTGGATTCCGTACTTTACGCGGCGCGCGATTGTGATCGCGCATCCGACTGCGCGCTCCGACGCGCAAGCGAATTACGTTTACCTGGGACGCCGCGCGGGGATTTTGCGCGCGCGCGATTTTGCGGACGCGAGACGGTACGAGTTGGTGTACGAGGAGGAGGAAATTAGAATCTGGAAAATCCAGCCGAGCCAGTGAGTTCTTGGCACGTGCGTTCAAACAACAAGGACAGGATTTTGCTCCTGTCCTTGTGTTCATTCAAATCGCGTTCGGTCATTTCGAGGAGCATCGTGAGCGAAACACAGCATAGTCGAACAATGCGACGAGAAATCTCATTTGTGCGAAAAGAGATTTCTCGCTTTGCTCGAAATGACAAGTGTGCTACGGACAGACCGTAATGTTTTTCTCGAATGGCTTGCCGTCAAACGTCGTGAAGAAGACGGGTTTGTTGTCCTGGTTGAACCATGCGGCGCGCGCGACGAAATTCTCGCAGGGACCGCCGCCGCTCAATTTCCACGAACCTGCCGATTGCGCTTCGCCGATCGTACTGAGAAACGTCGTCGCCGCGCCGGTCGTTTGCCCGAACGCGTTCGGCTCGCCGGGGCGATAGAGGTAGACGACCCAGCGTTGGTTTTGGATGTTGCCGGTCGTGTTCACGAACGACACGAAAAAGTTGATTTCGACATTGCGCACCGGCGGATCGGGCTGCGTGCGAATGTCAATGACGAACAAGCCGGGACCCGGCGTCACCGTCGGCGTGGGCGGCACCGGCGACGGCGTCGGATAATTCGGCAGATCGATCAGCGCGCAGACGGTCAAATCTTTTTGAAAGATCGCGCCGTCCGGTTTCGGAAACGGCAACGCGCGATTATCCTGATCGAAAAAGACGACGCGCGCGACAAAATTTTCGCAGGGACCGCCGACTGGAATTTTCCACGGACCGCCGGACTTGAACTCCGCGCCGCCGACGGGAATCGGCGAATCGACGCGCGTCGCTTCGCCGAAACGCGTCGTGAGATTATCGGGGCGATAGAGGAAAACGTTCCACCGATAATTTTGCGGCGCGCCGGTCGTGTTCAAAAAAGTCGGATAAAAATTGATGTCCGTGCCGCGCAAAGGCGGATTGGGATCCGTGCGGAGCGCGGTCACGTACAGCCCCGGCGGAATCGTCGGCGCGGGAGTTGGCATCCGCGTGGGCGTGTTCGTCGGTAACGCGGTGGGTGGGCTAGCGCTGAGGGTCGGTGGAATGACTGTTGGGGCGACTGTCGGTGAAACTGGCGCGGCGGCTTTGGTTGGCGGCAAGGTGGCAAGCGGCACCGGCGTGGCAAACGCGGTCAGCGTCGGCGCGCGGGTGGGCGTGGGCGCGGACGAACACGCCACGGTAAGTGAAACGAGAATGAGCGCAAGCGGAAGTGAAACGATCTTGTTCATAGATGCTCCTTGAATGAGATCAAAAGTTGGACGATGCGCGCGCGTACAACTGGGTTTCGAGTTCGTCAATCTCTTCTTCCAGCGTTTCGATGCGCGCGATCAGGTGATTGCGCTGGCGAATTTGCTCGGGCGTCGCATGGCGCGGAAATTGATCGGGTTCGGCAAACGGATGTGGGTTCGGCGGAAAGAGTTTGCGTTTTTCCGCTTGCAGACGCGCGAGCTCGGTTTTCATTTCGCGCAATTTTTTCGCGATGGCGGGATTCGGTGTTGCCATAGCACTTTCTTTGACGCCGATTGTAATACAGGGTGCGAATTGCGTCAAGCCGAATATTGCCGAATGAGCGAGATTGTTGTAAAATCAATCGGCACAAAAATCATTTCGCGAGTGAGAACCTTGTCTCTCTTTATCACGTTTGAAGGTCCCGATGGCAGTGGCAAATCCACGCAAGCGCGCTTGCTCGTCGAATCTTTGCACGCGCAAGGTCTGCCCGCGCTCCTCACGCGCGAGCCAGGCGGCACCGAAATCGGCGAGCAGATTCGCAACGTGATTCTCTCGACGCGCAATCGCGCGATGCAAGACCAAGCCGAAGTGTTATTGTTCTCCGCCGCGCGCGCGCAAATCGTCGCCGCACTGATCCGCCCCGCGCTGGCGGCAGGCAAGATCGTCATCTGCGATCGCTTTTACGATTCGACGCTGGCGTACCAGGGGTACGGCTTGGGACTCGATCTGGACGCGTTACGCGCGATCACGCGCTTTGCGACCGGCGGACTCGTTCCGGATTTGACATTTTACGTGGACGTGCCGGTGGAAATCGGCTTGGCGCGCCGCCAGCGCGGCGAAACGAATCGGCTCGATCAAAAAGAGGTCGCGTACCACACGCGCGTGCGCAACGGTTATCTGGAACTCGCGCGCGCCGAGCCGCAACGCTTTATCGTCATTGACGGCACGCGCGCGATCGATCAGGTTCAGCAAGAGATTCGGGCGCGGCTGTTGCCGGAGTTGCACGCGCGGCGGTGATTGACGCGCGGGTCAAGCGATTGTATAATTCAGTCAGATGCGGACGAGGAAAGGAGGCGCAAATGAAACTCGTTTTCGCCATCGTGCATAACGACGATGCCGGAAAGTTGACGGACACGCTACGTGAGCACAATCATCAATTCACGTTGATCAGCACGACCGGCGGTTTTTTGCGCGAGGGCAACGCGACGATCTTGATCGGCGTGGAGCCGGACTGCCTAGACGATGTGTTCGCGCTGATCAAATCGAGTTGCGTCACGCGCACTCAATTCGTCAACCCGATGCCGCCGGTGATGGAGCCCGGCGAATTGTACCTCGCCCAACCGATTGAAGTTCAGGTCGGCGGCGCGACGGTGTTCGTGATGGATGTGGAACGCTTTGAAAAATTCTAACGCGATGCGAGCACGCATCTTGATCGTTTCGTTCTTGATCGCGCTGACCCTTGGGCTGGGATTCGCCGCGCGCTCCGTCGGCGCGCAAGGTCCGAACCTGGACGACGAGGTGAATCGGATCGCCAAGACGCTGTATTGTCCGGTCTGCCCGAACACGCCGCTCGATATTTGCAACACGCAAGCGTGTGCGGATTGGCGCAACGACATTCGGCGAATGTTGCGCGAGGGCAAGAACGAACAGCAGATTCGCGACTATTTCGTCGCGCGGTTTGGCTTTCAAGTTCTCGGCGCGCCGCCCGCCGAGGGTTTTAATTGGCTGGCGTACCTTTTGCCTGCGTTTGGAATCGTCTTGGGCGCGCTCGTCGCGTGGCTTTCGGTGCGAACGTGGCTGGTGCGCCGCGCGCCCGGCGCGCCGCCGGATGCCGCGCCGGAAATTCCGCGCGAGTACGCCGACCGGCTGAAAAAAGAATTGAAGGAGTTGTAAGCGTGCCGCGTTGGATTCAGGTTCTCGTTTTCGTTCTGATCATCGGATTGATCGCGCTGTTCGCGTTCGGTTTGCGCGCGCGCGGTGCGGCGCAACTCGCCGCAGGCGCCGCGCCGGATTTCACGCTCACGTCGTTCGAAGGGCAGACGATCAAATTGTCGGAACTGCGCGGCAAGGTCGTCGTGATCAACTTTTGGGCGTCGTGGTGCGCGCCCTGCCGCGACGAAGCGCCGTTCCTCGAAAAAACGTGGCGGCAGTACAAAGATCGCGGCGTCGTCTTCATCGGCATAGATTACATTGACACCGAATCGGCGGCGAAGGCGTACCTTAAAGAATTCGGCGTCACGTACTTTAATGAGCCCGACATCGGCAGCGAAATTTACCAACGCTATCGCGCCAAAGGCGTGCCGGAGACGTACTTTGTCGGCAAAGACGGCAATTTGTCCGGCAACGTGATCGGTCCGATCACGCGCACGAGTACGTCAATGACCGAGCGCGCGTTCATCCAAAAATTGGAAGAGCTGCTGGCGAAGTAATGCAGAGACCAGGTTTCTTGGAGAAACCTGGTCTGTTTTTTATTCGCCCGATTATTTTTTCTTCGCCTTCCAAACGAACCAACTGATCAGCACCGCCACCGTCACCGCAAATAACCCCGCGCCAATCTTGAACGACCCAGGATCGTACAACAAGCGCACGCGTTGCGCGCCCGCCGAAATTTCCACCGCGCGGAACAAATAATTCGCGCGCAGCACTTTAGTTTCCTTCTCCCCTCTCCTGAGAGGCGAGGGGCTGGGGGAGAGGTCGCTCACCCACGCGCGCCAACCCGGATAAAACACCTCGCTCAAAACCAACACGCCCGCGCTTGGCGCGTCCACATCCAACAGAATCTCGTTTGGACCATAGCCCACAATCCTGACCGCCGACCCTTCGACTCCGCTCAGGGCAGGCGGCTGACCGCTGATCGCTGACGGCTGATAGCTGACCGCTATTTCCAACACAACACTCTGCGCCAGATCAAAATCATCCGCGCGCACCGCGTCTAATGCGCTGGCGCGATCCGGCACGACGCGGACAGCGTGAACGACGAACGCGCGCGGGAGAACGCGCGTGTTTTCGTGGATGTTGAACGCGGCGTCTTCGAACGCGAGTTTGAATTTGGCGCGATCGACCGGCGCGCTCTTGCGCGCGATCAAATATTTCGCGTTGAGCAAATCGTACGCGCGCGCCGAACGACTGCCCATTTTTTCCCAGTACCGATCAAACTCCGCCAGCATCAGCGGGTTGTCGCCATTCACATCGAAAATGCCGTACAAAATCGAAGTGTCGGGAGTCCACACATTGTCCACGCCGGTCCCGCGCGGATCGACGCGGAAGAAACTGCCGTCACTCTTGAAGAACGCGACCGCGTTCGGATGATCGAACACGCGCGTCGGATCGTCCGTGCTGGCGTCCACGTACGCGCCCAGCGAAAAAAGATCGAAGAAGATCAGCGCAAGCGTGAGCGTTGCCCACGCGCGTGGACGAAAGAATCGCGTCGCGCGCGCGATGAGCAGCGCGACCGACAGCGCGAACAGCAAAATGAAAAACGCGAGCGCGTTCGTCGCGTTCGCGATGCGCGCGAACAAGATCGCGTCCTGTCCCTGCCCCAAAATCAAATTCGAGTACGCGAGCGCGCCGGACGGGAGCGCGATCAGCAAGAACACCCAAGGCGCGGCGCGCACGATGCGCTTGAACGCGACCTCGCTCGCGCGCGGCAGCGCGCGCAACAGCGCGTCGAATCCAAACGCGGCGAGTGTTGCCAGCGCGAAATCCATCAGCACGATGAATCGCGCAGGCGCGCGCAGTTGCCCAAAACCGGGGACGATCTGGTACAGCCAGCCGTGCAAAATCGCGTACCCGCCGAGCGCGAGCGCGAGCCCGATCAGCGCGAGCGCGCCGAAAAAACGCGTCGGCGCGTCGCGGCGCAGAACCAGCGCGAGGAACGCGAGCAGCAGCGGCAGGACGCCAAGGTAGCCGACTTCGACACGATCCCAAGGTCCCCACGCGTTTTGCGGTCCGCGTCCGAAAAAGCCGGGGACGAACAGCCCGATCAATTGCGCGGGCGGAAGCGAATATTGCGCGGCTTGTTCGTACTCGTACGTCGCGCGTACCGTGTTCTGCGTGAATTCGATGCTCGGCAACAGCGCAGGCGCGGCAAGTCCGAACGCGATGAGCGCGACGACGAGCAGAAAGGATGAAGGATGAAGGATGAAGGATGAAAGCTTATCTTCGTCGTCTGTCGTTCGTCGTCGGTCAATGCTCTGCCAGATTGCCAGCAACACCAACGTCAGCACAATGAATAAAAATGACTGAATGTGTCCGGCAAAAAACGCGAGGGCAAGCAAAACCCCGGCAATCGCCGCGAAACTCGCGCGCCGATCCGTGATGGCGCGGCGATAGAACAGCACCACGAGCGACATCCACGACACGACCGCGATCAAGTTCAAGTTGCCGAAATGCGTGATGAACAAATCGGAGAATTCAAACGCGAGGGCTCCGGCGAGCGCGGCGGGACGCGCGAGTTTCAAGTTCAAGGTTCGTGGTTCAAGGGTTGAACTTTGAACTTTGAACTTTGAACCCTCAACTTGCCACTGTCCCCATCTCAAAAACGCATACATCCCCGCGCCGGCGATGAAGAAATGCAGGACGGAAAGATATTCCAAATCGCGGAACGTGAGCGGAACCGCAATGAAAAACGTGAGGAGATTGAGCGGATAGAAAATGCCGGACTGGGGATCGCCGACGAACGGCGCGCCGGCAAAGAGATACGGATTCCACAGCGGCGCGATGCCGCGCCGCCACCATTCGGCGGCGAACGCGTAGGTGGGGTACAGAAACTGCGCGAGATCGCCGCCGCCCGCCGGCATCCACACGTGCCCGGCGAGTAGCCGCCAGAAAAATCCCGCCGTCGCCGCGCCGATGCCGCCGATTGCCAAGACATCGCGCCACGCGTCGCTCGCGCGGCGACGCGCCAGCGCGATGACAAACGCGGCAAGCCAAACCAGCGCGGCGAACAGCAGGATCATTTTTCCAAGATGAACGTGCGCGTCTGCGTCCCAACTTTCCAGAGCAAACGCAAACCGGAATCGTCGGTCGCGATTTGGTAGATCAATTCGGCTTCCTGGGTCTTGTCGGGCGCAACGCTGACCTCGTTCAACAGACCTGGGATCGTCACTGCCTTGGGGTTTGCGTCGTACGTCAACCCGCCATCGCCTTTGACCTTGAATTCCGCCGCCGTCGCTTTGAGCGCCGCGCCGGTCTTTTTCGTATTCACGATTTGCACCGTGATCAAAATGTATTGTTGATCGGCAGGCAGTTTGACGCCGCCCTCCACTTTGAGCGGTCGTTGCATATTGATCACCGTCAATTCCAAGCCGTTATCCATCAACCCAGGTTTCTTGAGCGGCACCGGCGCGTTCTTGTCCAGAGTCGGTGTCGCGGCGGGTTGACCGAACGGCAAACTCACCGACTTGGTCATTTTTTCCAGCCCGCCGGAAAATTGCAAGCCCGTGATCAAACCGGCGCAACTGCAACAGACGATCAGCACAAGCGCCGCGCAGCCGATCAGCAGCAGCGGCGGCACGCCGCGCCGCTCGCTGGCAAAATCGCCGCCGGCGAAGATGTTACGGTACTGTGATTCTTTCGAAAACGACACGGTCACTCTCCATCGGCGCGCCGTTGGCGTCCCTCACGCGAACGCGCGCGCCCGTTTCTAAATGATACATTCCAATTTCGATTTGATATTCCCCGCGCGGCAACGCCGCCACATTCAGCCGATGCTCGTCCGCGATCACTTGTCCGATTTGCCAACGCGCAGTGGGAGACGATCCGCGTCCGGGTTGCGTATCGTCTTGCGCCACCAAACCCTGCGCGCCGACCAAATGCGCGAACACGGTGTAATTCTCGCGCGTCTCGGCGAGGCAACTCCAGTACACGATCAAAGTGATGGCGTCGCCTGCGCGCGCAAGATCGTACCCCATCAGTTCGATTCCGGCGCCCAGACGCGCGTTGACGATTTTTTGCGGCGCGATCTTCGCCGCGCCTTCGACGCGCACAATCGTCGCGTACGCGCTGCCGGTGTAATCGCCCAGCGTTTCGATCACGCGCGCGTCTGGAAAAATCGCGCGCAAGCGCGCGAGCGAACGCGGATCATCGCGCGTGACGATGCCGTATGTCGCGCTGGCGCCCGGCGGCGCGAGGACGAGCGCGTGTCGTCCATCGAAACTATGCGCGACGCGGCGCGCCAACCCGAACTGGATCGTGTAATGCTGCGCGTCGACCGGCGAAAGATAAATCGTTTCGGAGGCGGGACGGTCGCGCAACTTTTGCGCGAGCGTGAGATACCCCGCGTCGAACGAATCGAACGAACCGGTGCGCGCGCCCCAGATCGCAAAATAATCGCGCGCGGTTGAAAAGGCGCTGAACGCGAGACCAGTCAACAGTAGACAGTAGACAGTAGACAGACGCCATCGGTCATCGGTCAGCGATCGTTTGTCACCTGTCGTCGCGCTTCCGTCGTCGGTCGTCGGTCGTCGGTCTATTTTTCGCAGAATCGTTGCGAAACCAAACGCGGTGATCAGCGCGATCGCCGGTGTCGCGGCGATGTTGCGCCCAAAGTGCGGCGCGAAATCGGTCAGCACACTGGGCAGACTCATCACGCCGAGCCAGAGCAACAGCAAACGCGACGCGCGCTGGCGAATTCGCGCGAGGCACGCGATTATGCCGACGACGAATCCAATTGCCAGAAACGGATCGAGCGCGGGACGCCCGGGCAGATTACTGCGCGGATTTTCGTCGCCGCGCAGAAAGAACATTTCGGCGACCTTGATCGCGTTGTCGGCAATCGTCGCCACGCTGGGCGACGCGACGGTGCTGGGGCGTTCCCAGAATTGTTCCGGGTGCGTTCCCAAGTATATCCCAAGCGGCGCAAAAACCAAAATGGCGACGCCGACCAAAATGACCAGCCCGCGTCCGTTCTGCGCCCAAAATTTTCGATCCAGCAGAACTTCCAGTCCGATGAACGCGGTGAACAGAATCGGGACGAAAAGCGCGGCTTTGTACGTGTACAGCGTCGCGGCGAAGAAGATGCCGGAGAGAATTGCGCTGACCGCTGACCGCTGACCGCTGATCGCGCGCCACAAGAACGCGAACGCCAGCGTCAACATCAACGGCGTGAAAATCGGTTCCATACCGAGGCGACTAAAGTTAACGTGCCAGTACAAGATCGCGAGCGTGAACGCGGCGAGGAGACTAACCCCCACCCCTGCCCTCCCCCGCTCTGCAGGGGAGGGAGGAAACAGCGCGCGCGCGAGCGCGTACAACGCGGCAACCGTCGCGATGCCAGCCAGAGCGGAGACCAGGCGAATCGTAAAAGTCGTTTCGCCCAAAACGCCGAACGCGAGTGCGGTGACGTAAATTGCCATCGGCTCTTCGGTCAGGTCTTCCGTGAAAAAGATCGGACGCTCGATGCCGGTGAGAACGCGATGCGCCATCGTCGCGTTGAACGCTTCGTCATAGTGCAAGCCCGGCGGAAGTTGATCGAGCCGGTAGACGCGCAGACCCGCGGCGAGCAAAAGAATCGCGGCGATGATCGCGATTTCTGATCGTTTCATCGCGCCACCACGCGCACCGATCCCAGGATCACGCGATTTTCCTCGACGCGCTTGCCCTCGGCGTCAACCACCGACAACCGCGCGAGTGTCGCCGGATCGTACATTCCGACCTGGATCGAATACTCGCCGGGGGGAACGTTGGCGGGAATCAGCAAGCCGTAGCGATCCTCGATCAATTCGCCGACGCGCCAACCGGCGGTGGGGCGCGAGCCGCCGACGGGCTGGCTGTCCATCTGCGCCCAGAGCGGCGACAGCGTGACCGGATGGGGTTTGCCGACGAGGTGCGCGAACACGGTGTAATTTTTTTCGAGCGGCGCGGTCGTTTGCCAGCGCAAGGTGAGCAACAGGGTTTGCTCCGGCGCGATCTGAGCGCGATCGAGCGAATAGCCGGTGAGCCAAATCGTTTCGCCGAGCGCGATGTGGAGATCGCGTTGGATCGCCGGTGGCGCGCCGGGCATCACGTACAACGTCAGCGCGGCGTCCACGAAACCGCGCGCGAACGTCTTGAACGCGTTCGCGCCGAGCCAGCGTTCCAAGTAGCCGGTCGGATCGTACTCGGCGGGATTGCCGAACATCACCAACCACACGCGCGAATGTTGGCGCGCGATCGCGATCAACTGCGCGCGCATCATCGGGTCTTCGAGCGACACGCCGCCATCGGGCAGGAAATAGGTCGGCAGCGCGCGCGGCGCGTAGTAATAGTACAGCGGTTTCTGAAGCGGGTTGTTTAGCACCAGCGCGTCGCCGGGTTGCGCGTGCGCGGCGATGTGCGCCATCATTTTGCCGTACTTGCCTTTGGCGTACGCGTCGTTGTAAAAATGTTCTGCGAGCGCGAACGCGTTGAACAAAAGCAAAACGCCGATGATGCCCAGCGCGAATCGCCGGTTGCGCCGCAACAGATCGTCCAGCCCGTACGCGATCAGGACGATGAAACCCGGCAGCGCGACGAGGACGTAGCGTTCGAAGAAGAACGGCATTATCGGGTTGACGAGGAACGCGATGATGACAGGGATGCCCATGTAGAGAACTGCGAACAAAGGCGGGGGGCGGGGGGCGCGCAGGATTGCGATTGCGCCGAGTGCGGCGACGATCAGAAAGACGCCGGTCGCAATTTGCGCGAGCGGCGCGTCCACCGTCAAGCCAACCGCAAACGCGAGAAACGTTTTGCCGAAAATCATTTCGACGCCGTGCCATCCCCACTCGTCAAAGCGCGCGCTGGCTTTGCCGCGCAAGAACGCGGTCTGCACGACGATCCAAGGGATGTACGCGAACGCGAGCGCGCTTTGGAGCGTGAACCAGCGGAGCAACGCGGCGCGATCGCGCAAACGCGTCAGCGCGAAAAGATTTTGCGCGGCGACGATGAAGAACGCGGAATAGTGCGTGTAGAGCGCGAGCGCGGTCGTCACGAAATAATGCAGGGGAGCAGAGGAGCAAGGGAGCAAGGGGGAAATAGTTCTTCCCTGCGCCCGCGCGCCCCTGCGCCCCTGCTCGTAGATAGTGAATCGCAAAGAAAAGTACGACGACGCGAGCGACAATACCGCGACCAGTTCGTACATCCGCGTCTCTTGGCTGTAGTAAATCAGCAACGGCGAGATCGCGGTGAAAAGCGCGGCGAACCAAACGACGCGCGTGGGCGCGCGCAGTCGGCGCGCGAAAACCAGGATCAGCGGAATCGCCAAGGTGCCGATCAGCGCGGAAAGCGCGCGCGTCGCGAACGCGCTTGCGCCGACAAGTTGGAGCCAAACGAAAAGCAGTAAGGGATAGAGCGGCGGATGCGTATCGGATGCGCCGGCGATGACGACGTTCAACGGTTGCTGGCTGAGAAAAATGCTGAACGCCTCGTCGCCCCAAATATCTTGCGCGTCTAAACGATACAGCCGGAGCGCGAGCGCGAGCAAAATCAGCAAGCCGAGCGCGTGATTTGCCAAACGATTTTTCATCGCTCGGATTATAGCACAAGTTTTTTACATCCGCGAATAATACGAATTGCGAATTGCGAATTGCGAATTGCAAATTGCGAATTGCGAATTGCGAATTGCAAATTGCGAATTGCGAATGTCTTTCGTCATTGTGTTCATTTGTCATTTGTTCATTTGTTCATTTGTCATTTGTTCATTTGTTCATTGGCTCATTCTCTTTCGTCCTTCGTCTTCGCGCGCTTGTGTGGTATAATGTCACCGATGAAACAATTCCTTCTTTTGCACCATCCCAAGCTGCCGCACGCGTTCACGCTGGCGCAACAGTGGGCGCGCGAGTTGGAACGACGGGGCGCGCAGGGCGCGCTCATTTCCGCGTGGGATGAAAACGAAATCCGCCGCGCCGCGCCGGATGCCACACTGGCGATCACGCTCGGCGGCGACGGCACGATCTTGCGCGCGGCGCGCGCGTGCGCCTCCGCCAATCTGCCGATCCTTGGAATCAACTTGGGACGCGTCGGCTTTTTGTCCGAAATGATGCCGGAGCAATTCGACGCGCGCGCGGTGGCGGAAGGCAAATACTGGATCGAAGAGCGCGCGATGTTGCGCTCGATCTGGTCGCGCGATGGTGAATCGCGCGGTGAAGCGGAAGCGCTGAACGATGTCGTCGTCGGACGCGGCAAACTGGCGCGCGTGATCCGGCTCGCCACGTATATTGACGGCGATTACTTGAAGACGTTCGTTTCGGATGGCGCAATCGTCGCGACGGCAACCGGCTCGACCGCGTACGTTTTTGCGACCGGCGGACCGATTCTCGCGCCGGAAGTGCGGACGCTCGTCCTCGTGCCGATTGCGCCGTACCTGAGTCAGTTGAAATCGCTCGTTCTGCCGGAAGGATCGCGCGTGTTGTTTCGGTTGGAAACCGACCACGACGCGATCTTGACGGTGGATGGGCAGATTGACGTGGAACTGCAAAACGGCGACGAAGTGCTGGTGCAAGCGAGCAAACAGATCGCGCGCTTTGCGCGATTTCAAGCGCGCACCTATTTCTACGGCACGCTCGTGGATCGCTTGCGCGAGCGCGGCGCGTAAGAAAAAGATAAGAGAATTGTTTGGGCTATTGACAATCGCCGCGAAAGTACAGACAATCACGCCACGAAATGCGACGGAAGACGAAAGACCGACGACGAAGGAAAGATCATCTTTCATCTTTCGTAACTGCTCAGCCCATTGTCATGCTGAGCGAAGCGAAGCATCTCGCTAATCGCGAATTGCGAGACGCAAAGCGTTCGTCGCAAAAACCGCTCCTCAGAATGACAGCCTGAGCAGTTACCATCTTTCATCTTTCGTCATTGGTCATTGTGAGTGACCTAGAATTGCGAGGTATGCCGTGCGATCCTACCCATACCGACGAATCGAACCGCCGTCACCGCCGCCGGAGGAAAAACCTCCGGCGCGTTTTATCGCGTGGCGTCTGCGCGTCAAACGCTTGTACGATCGTTCGCGCGCCGTCCTGCTTGTTTTGCTCGGCGTGTTGATCGCGCTGACGGCGATGTTTGCATACGACGCGACGAAACCACCGCCGCAACGCTTGACCCAGCGCGACATCAACGCCGCCGTCGCGCGCGCGCTTGCCTCCGCCACTCCGCCCCCCTCGATTGCCTCGCAAGTGTACGAAGTGATCGCGCCGTCGCTCGTTCGGATCGAAGCGAACATTCCCGGCGACGACAAAAAAGTTTCCACCGGCACCGGCACCGTGATTGACGATCTGGGACACATTCTTTCCAGTTGGCACATCGTCGAAAAATCGACGCGCATCCAAGTGACGTTTTACGATGGCACGGAATCGGAAGCGGTGATCGTCGCCAAAGAACCGGAGAACGATCTCGTCGTCTTGCGCCCTAAATTACTGCCTGACAATCTAATGCCCGCCACGCTCGGCAGTTCCGGCGCGCTGAGTGTCGGCGACGACGCGATTGTCGTAGGAAATCCATTCGGGATCCGCAATTCACTTTCGGCGGGCGTGATCTCCGGACTGAATCGTAATTTCAAATCGCCCAAGACCGGCGCAACCTTAAAGAATTTGATCCAATTCGACGCGGCAGTCAACCCCGGCAACTCTGGGGGTCCGTTGTTGAATCGTTATGGCGAAGTGGTCGGCATCGTCACGGCGTTGTTGAATCCCACCGACCAAGAAGTTTTTATCGGCATCGGTTTTGCGGTGACGATTGAAACTGCCGCGGCGGCAATGGGATCGCCGGAATATTAGTCAGAAAGATGAAAGATGAAGGATGAACCGTATCTTCATCCTTCATCTTTCATCCTTCATCCTTTGGAGGAAAGATGTCGGACGAAATAAGAATCACCAAACCGGAAGACGCGCCGCTGATGGAGCAGGTGCTGTATCAAGTCAAAAAAGTGATCGTCGGGCAAGATCATTTGCTCGAACGCGTCCTCGTCGCGATTTTGGCGCAAGGGCATTTGCTCGTCGAAGGCGTGCCAGGACTGGCGAAGACGCTGACGATCAAAACGCTCGCCGAAGCGATCCAAGGATCGTTCAAGCGCATCCAGTTTACGCCCGATCTCGTCCCCGCCGATTTGATCGGCACGCGCATTTACAATCAAAAGACCGGCGAGTTTTCCACGTCGCTCGGTCCCGTCTTTACGAATTTGTTGCTCGCGGACGAAATCAATCGCGCGCCCGCCAAAGTGCAAAGTGCGTTGCTCGAAGTGATGCAAGAGCGTCAGGTCACGATCGGCGGCGAAACGTACAAAGTGCCGGAACCGTTCCTCGTGATGGCGACGCAAAATCCGATCGAGACCGAAGGAACGTACCCGTTGCCCGAAGCGCAAGTGGATCGCTTTATGATGAAAGTGCTGGTGGATTATCCGAGCGAGCAGGAAGAATTTGTGATCGTCGAGCGCGTCGCCGGAGAATTCGCAGCGGTCAACCCGGTCGTCACGACGCAACAATTGATCGAGTTGCGCCGCGAAGTGGACAAGGTCTATGTGGATCCGTCGCTGATCGAATACGCGGTGCGGCTGGCAAACGCGACGCGCGAGCCGGAGAAATTCGGCGTCGCCGACGTTGCCAAGTTCATAATGTACGGCGCGAGTCCGCGCGCGTCGATCAATTTGATCATCACGGCGCGCGCGCTCGCATTCGTGCGCGGACGCAGTTACGTCGTGCCGCAGGATGTCGTTGATCTCGCGCTCGACGTGATGCGGCACCGGCTCGTGCTGTCGTTTGAAGCGATGTCGGAAGGCATTTCCAGCGACACGGTGCTGAAACAAATTCTCGCGCGCATTCCGCTTCCGGCGCAACCGCTCAAAACGCATCTCGACGTTAGCGTGGCGGCGTAGTGTCATTGCGAGCCCCGCAGGGGCGAAGCCGCCGCAGGCGTCCGAGTTGCTTGGGGATTGCTTGCTTCGGCTTCGCTCAGCACTGCATCGTTCGACTGCGCTTCGCTCCGCTCACGATGCTCCTCGCAAAGACAATCGGAAATAACTATGGCAATCGAAACGACCGCGCCGCGCGCATCGCCGGAAAAAATTTTGCAACGGATCGATTGGACGGTGATTCGCCGCCTCGATGGTTTTTTGCAAGGCGACTATCGCACGCTCTTCCTGGGTTTCGGACTCGATCTGGCGGACATTCGCGAATACCAATTCACCGACGACGTGCGCTACATTGATTGGAACGTCACCGCGCGAATGGTCACGCCGTACGTCCGGCAGTACATCGAAGATCGCGAAGTGACCGCGTGGTTTCTGCTCGACATCAGCCCGTCGGTGGATTTTGGCACCGTGCACGCGCTCAAACGCAATATGCTGATTGATTTCGTCACGGTGCTGGCGCGCTTGTTGACGCGGCACGGCAATCGCGTCGGCGCGATTTTTTACAGCGGCAAAGTCGAGCGCGTGATTCCGGCAAAGGGCGGACGCCTTCAGGTTTTGCGGCTGATCAACGATCTGGCGAATCAACCGCAACTCAAACGCGCGCCGCCGACGAATTTGACGACATTGCTCGAAGCCGCGCTCCGTTCAATCAAACGCCGCTCGCTCGTCTTCATCATTTCCGATTTCATCAGCGCGCCGGGGTGGGACAAGGCGCTCGGCGTGCTCGCGCAACGCCACGAAGTTCTCGCCGTGCGCTTGTACGATCCGCGCGAGATCGAATTGCCGGATATCGGTCCGATCATTTTCGAAGACGCGGAAACCGGCGAGCAGTTGTTTCTCGACACGCACGACAAAAAATTCCGCGAACGCTTCGTGCGCGCCGCGCAACGTCGCGAGTACGAAATCGGTGTGCATCTGCGTCGCGCCGGAGTGGAAACGCTGCCGCTTTCGACCGAAGACGATCTCGTGAAAACGATCGTCCGCTTTGCAACCGCGCGGAAGCAGAGGACGCGGCGTCCGGTCAAATGATCAGTGGACAGTGGGTAGTGATCGGTGGTCAGTTTTGTCTGTTCACCGATCACTGTCCACTGACCACTGTTTGGGGTTGATATGGAATTCCAATGGGTTCAAATGCTGTGGCTGTTGCTGTTGGTGCCCGCGCTCATCGCGGCGTACATCATCGCACAGCGACGGCGGCAAAAATACGCGTTGCGGTACGCGAGTCTTTCGCTCGTCAAGGAAGCGCTGGGACGCGGTCCCGGTTTTCGGCGGCACATTCCGCCGATCATTTTTCTGCTCGGCTTGACGGTGATGATTGTCGCGCTGGCGCGTCCGAGCGCGGTGATGCTGTTGCCGTCGCAACAAGGGACGGTGATTCTCACGTTCGACGTTTCGGGGAGTATGCGCGCGGAGGATATGAAACCGAATCGGCTGGAAGCCGCAAAAGTTGCCGCGCGCGCGTTCGTCGAAAAGCATCCGACGAACGTACGGATCGGCGTCGTCGCGTTCAGCGATAACGCCGCCGTCGTCCAAGCGCCGACGACGGATCGCGAAGCGATTCTTGGCGCGATCAATCGTCTGCAACCGCAACGCGGCACCGCGATCGGGCGCGGGATTTTGACATCGCTCGACGCGCTTTCGGAAACGCCGCCGCAACTCGCCGCGCCGGCGCCGCCGTTCCCAGGATCGCGCTTTGAAGCGTTGAGTCTGCCTACGCCGACGCCATCGCCCACGCCGCTGCCGCGCGGTGAGTACGCGCCTGCCATCGTCATTTTGTTGAGCGACGGCGAGAGCAACGTGGGTCCGCGTCCGCAAGAGATCGTTCAACAAGCGGAGGATCGCGGCGTGCGCGTGTTCACGGTTGGCGTGGGCAGTCCGGCGGGCGTCGTCATCAACGCGGGTGGACGCAACGTGCGCGTGCGGCTGGACGAAGCGACGCTCAAGATGATTGCGGAGCGAACGGACGGACGCTATTTCAGCGCGGGGACGGAAGAGGATTTGAAAAGCGTGTACGAAAATTTGTCCACGCGCCTCGTCTTCAAAACCGAGCGGACAGAATTGACTGCCGCGTTTACCGGCGCGGCGATTGTGTTGTTGCTGATCGCGGGAACGCTGTCGCTGTTGTGGTTTAACCGGCTGCCGTGAAACAACGGACGAAATACGCGCACGTGCGAACGAGTTGCCGCGTGAACAAAGCCCCGTCAGGTTTCACAAAACCTGACGGGGCTTATTTGGTTTTCTCCTAGCCAACCAATGCCGGATGTATGCCTAATGCTTTCAACGCCGCGCGAAAGTTTTTCACGGCGGGGCGATTCATCCGCAACGCGTCAATCGTCGCGCGCCCAATCGGAGTCGCGCCGATGATCTCACACAGGTCGTCACTCCAAAGAAAGTGATCAGACCAACGTTGAACACGCGGATTGAAGATCGAGAACTCGTTTCCGGTTTGGGGATCCGTCGCAGACTGGCGACTGCCTTTGTAGCGATTGCACGCCGGACATGCCAGCGCCAAATTGTCCAGCATCGTTTTGCCGCCAGTTGCCAATGGCAGGATGTGTTCGATCTCGAACACTTCGGGCGAGTAACGCGCCGGAGATTGGCAGTATTCGCAACGACTCGCCGCGCGCTTGATCACACGCGCGCGCAACGCCAGGGGGATGTAAGCGCCGGTCATTTTGCGGAGCGCGCTTGTCGCGATGGCTGATGGCGGGCAACCGCGAGGAACTGTTCCGCAACTCTTTCCAGCCGCTGATCCATTGCGCGGATGTACGTATCCAGTTCCGTCTCTTCGTTTTTCGTCAGTCCTTCTTCGCGATTCTTGTCCAGCAACTCTGCCACGCGCAAACGCTCCGGCGCAGGCAGCCGATACGATTCAGCGATTTGCGCCGCCTGCGCGTCCGCAGAAGCCAAGCGCGCCATTTGCCATTCGTCAAAACGCAGCACAAACTCATTCAATTCGGGCGGCGTCAAAGACGAGACCGCGCGAATCAATTCATCCGGTTTCCAGTTGACGGTAATTGTCGTAGACATCGCAACTCCTTGCTTCAGATAAACAGCCCTCTTGGCGAGTCCAAGTATAACAAAGAATCGAAGATCATGTCAACTCGCTTGCGGCGCGTCCCATTTTCAAAGATTGCAGGGCGCGCCAAATTGAGAAGATGGATTCAGTCATCTGTCCGTTTAATCCGCACTTGTCCGTTGTCCCATCACGGAGAAACTGTACAACGAAAACCGCCGTAGAGGAGGTAGAGGAAATAGTCTGGCCCTTGGAAGCGGAACGCGACACGCAGGGAAGGGCTGTCCCAGCCCCACGTGCCCCCGCGCGCCACCTTGGTTGTCCCGGTTGAAGGTCCCGGCGGATTACTTGAAGGGGAAATGCTGTAGTAATCATACTGCCACCAGTCGTTCACCCATTCCCACACGTTCCCCGCCATATCCATCGCGCCGTACGGACTCGCGTCAGTTGGATAGTCACCCACGCGGCTCGTATCGCCCACACAATACGAGACCGTATTTTCATTGTAGTAATTCGCCCGCGTGCAGTCGGGCGCGGTGTTGCCCCAGGGATACGGGCGCGTGTCGCTACTCCCGCGCGCGGCTTTCTCCCATTCGGCTTCGGTCGGCAGCCGCTTGCCTGCCCACTGGCAGTACGCTTTCGACTGATTCCAGTCCACGTAGATCACGGGATAATCGGCGTAAGTTGGGTTACCGTAGTAAGATAGGCGCGTGAATGACCCGTTCCGTGCCGGCGCAGTGCATGCGCCTGCCGCAACGCACTGCGCGTATTTGGTGTTCGTCACCTCGTACTTGTCAATGTTGTACGCGCTCAAGTAAACGGTATGCAATGGCAGTTCGTCGCCATTGCAAGACCACCCCCCGTTGTTGCTGGCGTCGCAGCCCATCTGGAAGTTGCCGGCGGGGACGGAGACCATATCGGTTGGAGGAGGAGGCATAGTTGCTTGGGCAATCAACACACCTACACTAATCGGCACGTTGTTCCATTCCGCAATCGTTCGTCCAAGCACTTCAACTTTAATGTTCACCGGCACTTCCAGACCGCCGTACAGTTTCCACCACGGCGTCATACCCAGGTTTGCCTCCAATTTCAAGTATGCGTCAATCTTGGCTTGTGGTCCGACCACGCCGTAAAGCAATAACGCCAATCTGGGTCCGGCGTAGCCCTTCAAATCCATTCCAGCGAAAAGTGTTGGCGGGTTGAATTGGAACGAGTGCGAGAACGCGCTGACCGAGCTCCAAGTTCCATTCGCATACTGCGCGCCAACGGTCAGCGCGGTTTGTTGCGTGACGCCAGCCGTAACGCCAATGTGCACACTGCAATCTACGCCCACTGCGAACGTCAAGACAGGAACGATCACAACCGGCACAGGCCCGATCATTCCGGTGATCGGCGCAAGCGTATAGCGCGCGATTTCGATCTCTTTCTTCAAGAGATCCTTGCTCACTTTCGATTCGATTTTCAGTTCTGCTGTTTGATTCGCCCCGGTGGTGAAGTAAAAACGTTCCAGCCGCCAATCCTTGACCTGCAAATTGACATTGAGGGTTGGCTGTACCTCAATACTTCCGTTCGCCGTGATTTGGTCATTTGTCGTGCTTGGATTTCCATCGTCGTCGTACAGTACCAACTTGTCAATCGTCAGGAAAAAGGTGGCTTGAGGTCGGCGCGCTAGCGCCACGCCTCTGGCGTAATTACTGCTCCGAATATCGCCCGGCGTCAACGTGCGGCTGACACTGATCTCGCCTTGTTGAATAGATTCTTCCAGTGTCGTCGCATCGGTTTGAACGATCACCTGTCCGCCTTGTTGCGTTACGCTTGTAACCTTTCGCAAAAGACCATCGGGTGTCGCCGCCGTTGCATCGGTGACGATCACTTCACCCGGCGCCAAATTGTTCAACTGTCCGGTCGTCTGCGTAAACGTAATCACGGAACCGCCGCCGGAGATCGAAGAAATTTGCGAAGTTGTTTCCGTAGTCAGAACTTTGGTGGTGGCAGGAATGATCGGAGGCACTGGTGGTTGCGCGTCGCGCATTACCAGCGGCAGATAAATGGATGACGTGACGAGCGGGCTCGATGAAAGGGATGGCGCGCGCGTTCCGTGTGGAACGCGCAAGGTTGGCGTGGCGAGTAAATTTTGTTGTGGCGCGCTCACAGCAGTTTGCGGCGCAGGCAACGCCGCGCCGGCTTGCGCGGATGCCAGCAACACAAGCAACGAAACGATCGCGAGAACAAGAAAGAACGGACGGTGTTTCATTTGCGCCCTCCTCTGCGAGCGAATCCAAGTCTGGGATTAGTGTAGCACAAATTTGACGCTGGCGCAAAAAAGACCTTCCAGGTTTCCAAAGCCTGGAAGGTTTATCGTGTTCTGCGCGGCTGTCTTGATTGTCCCGATTTTTTAGTACACCAAATAATCCGGCGCGCAATAGCGTTCCATCCACACGAACGGATTGTGCCACTTGAGTCCCTTGTGACTCGGACCCAGCGGACCGCCGTAAACGAGTCCGCTCAACAAGCGTGCGCCCCACCGACCTGGGAACGCCAGCCATTTTTTGTGGCGCACTGCCGCGTCATCGCGATGAGCCGGCGCGACCGGATCCGGCAACAATTCCACGCGCGGCGCGAGCGGCGCACATTCGCGCGCGTCCGGCACGCGATCGACGCGCTGGGTGGCAAAGCCGATGTTCAGTTTCAATCCCAGCACCGGCACGATCAGATTTTTCACCGTCGTGACGTACCCGCGCGCGACGAATTGAAAGAACGACGCGTGCGATCCCGCCGCGACGTAAACGCGCGGATGATCGCCCTCCGCTTTTTCCACCTCCGCCCAATGGCGCCGCGTGCCGGTCTCGTGCGCGTAATAACTCGCGCCGACCGGCGTGTACTCCGCGCCGTCGCGGCGCAGAAAAACGCAAATGCCTTCCCAGTCCCCCTCGTGCTGATTTGCCCAATCGTCGTAGAAATAGCAAAACCAATACTGGATCGAAACGTCATCGTCCGCCGCGCGCGGCGCGTGATAAAACGGACGACCGACTTCGTCCGATTCCAGCGGCGCGTCTTTGCCGATCGCGTTCGCGTCGCGCGATGCCGCGCGCGCTTCGCCGCGCGTCTGGACGCGCGCGTACGTCGTCAGCGGAAAGCGCGCGTGGTCGAGCAGCTCGAAATACAAGTCCCACGCGAAATCCGGGTTGGGGAGCGGCTTGCCGAGCAGGATCAACTGATCGTCGGCGGACGTACACGCGGCAAGCGCGTCGAGCGTGGCGGGTTGGCGCGGCGTGAACCAGCCCCTCCAGAGCGCGCCGCGTTCCAACAACAATTCGATCGGGCGCGGGTGATAATCGCCGATGCGTTCGGTTTGTTTGCCCGGACGCGCGCGCGCGTGATCTTCCGGAAACAGAACAAGGCGCGGCGCAAAGCGGCGCGCGAGTTGAAAACGTTCTTCCCAGGTCAAAAGCGACATTGCGATTTTCCCTCCGCCGATATTCTAACATAAACCGCGCGCGGGAGCAAGGTGGATGTGACAACTGGGTGCCCGACAAACTTTTGCGTGCGCTCGCCCGCCATCGAATTTATTCTGCTTGTGACTCGAGCGATCGGTTACGAAATTTTAACCTGCCGGTGCGTGAAGGTTAAAGAATTTTGACTATTCCTCGCTTGCAATCGCGTTGCTGAATCGCTATATTGAACAGGCACGTCCGATTTTCGATGCAGAAAAAAGGGGGGCAGTCATTATGAATTTCTCGGACAGGTGGCTGACGTGCGTTGACTGCGGAAAAGAATTTTTGTGGGACGCGGGCGAGCAAGCGTGGTTTAGCAGCAATCGTTTGGCGAACCAGCCCAAGCGTTGCAAAAAATGTCGCGACCAACGCCGTGACAGACACTTGCCGCACGCGCTTCCTGCTACGCAGGTCAACTGCGATCAGTGCGGCGCGCCGACGTACGTTCCATTTTTGCCGCAGGGAACCAAGCCGATTTACTGCCGAATGTGTTTGACGGCGGTGCGCGCGTAGACCAACCCGCCGCGAGAGGCGATGCTTCTCGCGGCGGGTTGCTTGTGGATAGGGTGGTGGAAAACGTGTGGGATATGTGTGGGATAGTGTGGGATAACACAAGAACAATCGTTCTGCTACACGTTGCTACATCGCGCTCGGCGAAATACGCTCGCCCAGGTTTCGGAACCCCCGATCGTTTCGTCACACGAACAACGGTTCGTACTGCAATGCGTCGGCGCTCATCGCTTCTTGCTCTGCCGCGCTCAGGCGCGTGAAACGCGCGCACGCGTCAATGAACTGCGGCAACACGGCGACATCGCCAACCGTACACAATCCCGTGATCTCTTGCGACAGCGCGAAATTGATCGCGCGCTGAATGTGCGCCGCGTCGGTGAACGGTTCGTACCACGTCGCGTGCGTGCGCGGGCGCTCGCCCCAGGGACCTTTCGTCACGGCTTTGATCGCCATCACGCCGACAGCGCGCGCGCGACATTCGCGCAAAAGCGCGTCCGCGTCGCGGCGATAATCTGCGTTCGCGAACAAGCGCGCGTTGATCGGAAACAAGATCGTGTCGAAATCGAAGCGACGCAGCGCCTCGAGAAAAACGGAAGGCGATTGCAAGCCGTGTCCAGTGATGCCGATAAAGCGCGTCAGCCCTTGTTCGCGCGCGGCGATGGCGGCTTGGAGCGCGCCGCCGCGCGCAGTCACTGCGTCCAAGTCCTCCAGCGTTTTGACTGCATGCATTTGGTACAGATCGAACTTGTCGGTACGCAAGCGTTCGAGCGAGCGATGCAATTCCGCCGCCGCGCCATCGCGCGAGCGTTCCGTCGTTTTGCACCCGAGAAAAAAACGCGCGCGTTCACGCGCGATCCAGGGTCCCAGGCGCGTCTCTGCATTGCCGTACGATGGCGCGATGTCAATGTGATTCACGCCCGCGGCGATGGCGCGTTCCATCGCCGCGTCTGCCGCCGCTTGATCGATTTTCCCGAACGCCGCGCCGCCCAAGATCGCGACTGTGCTGAAATGCCCCGTGCGTCCGAATCGTCGTGTTTCCATTTTTCACCTCGCGCGAATTCTACATCGCTTGGCGCGCTTGTCAAGCGCGATTTTTTTGGCAACCGCAGAGAGCGCAGAGACGCAGAGAAAAAAAAAGAAACTCTGCGCTCCCTGCGTCTCTGCGGTTAGTTGTGGAATCACCAGTGATTTTTGAGATTTCTCGCAAATGCGATACAATAGATCGCAATGCACGAACTTGCCGTTACCGAAGGAATTTTGAAAACCGCGATTGAAGCGTCGCAGAAAAATGGCGCGCGTCCCATCACCGCGATCCATCTTGTCATCGGCGAACTGTCTTCCATCGTGGACGATTCGATTCAGTTTTATTTCGATCTGTTGAGCAAAGGGACGCTCGCGGAAAATGCCGCGCTGCGTTTTCGGCGCGAACCGTCCGTCGCGATTTGTCGCGATTGCGCGCATCAATTCAACGCGACTGCGCCGCTCGAACCGCAGTGTCCGCAATGCGGCAGCGCGCGTTTGCAAGTCAAAGGGAGCCGCGAATTTTTCATCGAAAGCATCGAGGTCGAGGATGAAAATACCCGTCGTTAAAAATATTTTGAACGCGAACGATCAGATCGCCGCCGACAATCGCGCGACGTTCGACGAACTGGGCGTGTTCGTCGTCAACGTGATGGCGTCGCCGGGCGCGGGCAAGACGAGCGTGATTCTCGCGACGACCGAACGCTTGCCGAAAGACGTGCGCCCCGGCGTGATCGAAGGCGATCTCGCGTCGCGCATCGACGCGGACACGATTGCCGCGCGCAACATTCCCGTCGTCCAGATCAACACCGGCAGTGGTTGTCACCTTGACGCGCCGATGATTCGCGGCGCGATCTTGAACTTGCCGCTCGACGCGATTGATTTGTTGTTCATCGAAAACGTCGGCAACCTGGTTTGCCCCGCCGAATTCAAACTCGGCGCGAATCTCGCGGTGGTGGTCGCGAGCGCGCCCGAAGGTCACGACAAATCGTACAAATATCCCGGCATCTTCGCCGCCGCCGACGCGGTGATTCTGAACAAAGCGGACTTGCTCCAGGTGTTCGAGTTCGACATTGAATATTTTCGGCGCGGGATCGAAATGGTAAATCCCAACGTTCCGTTCTTTCCGATTTCCTGCCGCACCGGCGCGGGCGTAGACGCGTGGCTGGCGTGGCTCTTGGAAAAACAAAAATCGTTTGCCGAAGATCGCAATCAATCAGTAATTGTGTGATCCGTGAATCAGCCATCAGCCATCAGCCATCAGCCATCAGCCGCGCGCTTGCGTGTTGAAATCCACGGCGCGGTGCAAGGCGTCGGCTTTCGTCCGTTCGTCTATCGCCTCGCAACCGAACTCGCGCTCAACGGCTGGGTCATCAACGATTCGCGCGGCGTCTTCATCGAAGTCGAAGGCGACGAAGCGACGCTCGCGCGTTTCCTCGAACGGTTGCGGAACGACAAACCGCCGCGTGCGATCATCCATTCGATTGACTCGGAATGGTTGGACGCAATTGGCTATTCGCAATTCGAAATTCGCCACAGCGACGACGCGGGCGCGAAGACCGTCCTCGTTTTGCCCGACATCGCGACGTGCGACGATTGCTTGCGCGAAGTGTTCGATCCGCGCGATCGCCGCGCGCGTTACCCCTTCACGAATTGCACGAATTGCGGTCCGCGCTTTTCGATTATCGAAGCGTTGCCGTACGACCGTCCGAACACGACGATGCGAAAGTTCGCGCTGTGCCCCGACTGCCAACGCGAGTACGACGATCCGCGCGATCGTCGCTTTCACGCGCAGCCGAATGCGTGTCCGGTGTGCGGTCCAAAGTTGGAAGTTCAAAGTTCAAAGTTCAAAGTTCGAAGTTCGATGTTAGTCGGTGATGATCTTGAATCGCGAACTCTAAACCACGAACCACGAACCACGAACCTTGAACCTCGAACCTTGAACCTTGAACCCATCGCGCACACCGCGCAATTGCTCACGCAAGGTTACATCGTCGCCGTGAAGGGTCTGGGCGGATTTTTGTTGATGGCGGACGCGCGCAACGCGGACACACTCGCGCGTCTGCGCGAACGCAAACCGCGCCGCGATAAACCGTTCGCGCTGATGGCGCGCGATCTCGTACAAGCGCGCGCGCTCGTCGAGATCGACGCGCAAGCGGAAGCGTTGCTCGCGTCGCCCGAGTCGCCGATCGTTTTGTTGCGTCGCAAACCCGATGCGCCCATCGCGGACAATGTCGCGCCAGAGAATCCGTACCTGGGTGTGATGCTGCCGTACACGCCGCTCCATCATTTGCTTTTGCGCGCGCTCGATTTTCCCGTCGTCGCCACCAGCGGCAACTTGAGCGACGAGCCGATCTGCACCGACGAAAACGAAGCGGTCGAACGACTGGGCGGCATCGCGGATTTTTTCCTCGTCCACGATCGTCCGATTGCGCGGCACGTGGACGACAGCGTGATGACGGTGATGGCGGGCGAGCCGCGCCTGCTGCGACGCGCGCGCGGCTATGCACCGCTCCCTGTTTTGCTCGCGCGCGAAATTCCGACGATCCTCGCGGTCGGCGCGCATCTCAAAAATACAATCGCTCTTTCGGTTCGCAACCAGGTTTTCATCAGCCAACACATCGGCGATCTCGAAACGCCCGAAGCGCTGAACGCGTTCGAGCGCGTGATCGCCGATTTTCTGCAACTGTACGAAGCGACGCCCATCGCCATCGCGCATGATTTGCATCCAGATTATTTGTCAACGCGGTGGGCGCGAGAGGCGGGAGGCGAGGGGCGAAGCGATTCTGCGGCGTTTCTCGCCCCTCGCCCCGCGCTTCTCGCCGTTCAGCATCATCACGCGCACCTTGCTGCGTGTCTTGCGGAAAACCGCGCCGAACGCGCGCTGGGGGTGACGTGGGATGGCACAGGGTACGGCAGTGACGGCACGATTTGGGGCGGCGAGTTTTTGCTCGGCGATGCGAAAGATTTTGCGCGCGTCGCGCATCTGCGCGCGTTTCGTTTGCCCGGCGGCGATGCCGCGATCAAAGAGCCGCGCCGCGCCGCGCTCGCGCTCTTGTGGGAAATGTACGGCGACGCCGCGCTCGAACGCGACGATCTCGCGCCGATTCGCGCGTTCAGTCGCGCGGAACGCAAAACGCTCGCGCAGATGTTATCGCGCGGCATCAACGCGCCGATCACGACGAGCGCAGGTCGCTTGTTCGATGGCATCGCCGCGCTGATCGGTCTGCACCAGCACGTTTCGTTTGAAGGACAAGCCGCGATGGCGGTTGAATATCTGGCGGATGCAAGTGTAACAGAGGCGTACACGCTTCAGGTCAAGGATGAAGGCGGAAGGATGAAGGATGAATCCTTCGACTTCGCTCAGGATCCTTCATCCTTCATCCTTCATCCTTCATCCTTTATTCTCGATTGGGAATCACTCTTGCGCGCCGTGCTGGGGGACTTGTCACGCGGCGTCGAACGCGGTATGATTGCGGCGCGCTTTCACAACGCGCTCGTCGAAGCAATCGTCGCGGTTGCGCAAAAAATCGGCGAAGAAAATGTCGCGCTGAGCGGCGGCTGTTTCCAAAATCGTTTGTTGACTGAACGTGCGGCAACGCGACTCGCGCAAGCGGGATTTCGCGTGCTGCTGCACCAACAAGTTCCGCCGAACGATGGATGTATTGCGTTCGGACAAGTTGTTGTAGCGGCAAATCATTTTCGATTTTAGATTTCAGATTTTTGATTGAAGGACGCGGCAAATCGAAAATCGAAAATCAGAAATCGAAAATTGGAGGAAAGATGTGTCTTGCTGTTCCAGGTAAAATCATCGAGATATACAACGCGGGCGGATTGAAAATGGCAAAGGTGGATTTCGGCGGCGTCACGCGCGAGGCGTGTTTGGAGTACGTGCCAGACGCGCAGGTCGGCGATTACACCGTGATTCACGTCGGCTTTGCGCTCAATCGGCTCGATGAAGCGGAAGCGCAAGAATCGCTCGCGCTGTTGCAGGAAATTGCGAATCTCGAAGACGAGTTGGGACCAGACTCATAGTGTCATTGCGAGGAGCGTTTTTTGCGACGAAGCAATCTCCAATTCGCGATTTGGGGATTGCTTCGGCAAAGTGCGCCTCGCAATGACACCTGGAATGGAAATACAGTGAAGTACATCTCCGAATACCGCGATGCCAAGTTAGTGCAAGGCGTCATCGAAGAAATCAAACGTGTCGTCACGCGTCCCTGGGTCATCATGGAAATTTGCGGCGGGCAAACGCACGCGATTGTGCGGCACGGCATTGACCAACTCTTGCCGCCCGAAATCGAACTCGTGCATGGACCTGGGTGTCCCGTGTGCGTCACGCCGCTCGAACTCATTGACAAGGCGCTGGCGATTGCGTCGCGCCCTGATGTGATTTTCACATCGTATGGCGATATGCTGCGCGTCCCAGGAAGCGGACGCGATTTGTTTTCGGTGCGCGCGTCAGGCGGCGATGTGCGCGTCGTCTACTCGCCGCTCGACGCGGTGAAAATCGCGCGACAGAATCCCGACAAACAAGTGGTGTTCTTTGCGATTGGATTCGAGACGACCGCGCCGCCGAATGTGATGAGCGTGATGCAGGCGAAATCGCTCGGCGTGAAAAATTACAGCATCCTTGTTTCGCACGTTTGCGTGCCGCCCGCGCTGCACGCCATCCTGGGTTCGCCGCAGAATCGCGTGCAAGGATTTTTGCTTGCGGGGCACGTGTGCGCGGTAATGGGTTACTGGGAATATCCGTCGCTCGCCGAAAAATATCGCGTGCCGATGGCGGTGACGGGGTTCGAGCCGCTTGACATCGCGCAAGGAATTTTGATGGTGACGCGCGCGCTCGAAGAAAATCGCGCGCAAGTGGAGAACGCGTATCCGCGCGCGGTCACGTTCGAGGGCAACCAGCCCGCGCAAGCGATGATCGCCAAAGTGTTTATGCCGTGCGATCGCAAGTGGCGCGGCATCGGCACGATTCCGCTGAGCGGCTGGTGCTTGCGTCCCGAGTTCGACGAGTTTAATGCGGAAAAGCGTTTCGATGTGGGCGAGATTCAAACGAGCGAATCGCCGTTGTGCATTGCGGGACAGATTTTGCAGGGGCTGAGCAAGCCGCACGATTGCCGCGCGTTCGGCGCGCAATGCACGCCCGAACATCCGCTTGGCGCGACGATGGTTTCCGCCGAGGGCGCGTGCGCGGCGTATTACCAGTACGGACAACGCGCTAGTCGCTGAAACAAAAACGGCGCGGGAGTAATTCCCGTGCCGTTGCGATTTTCGTGGGCGAACGGATTGCGTTATCCCGTAGGGACGTGTGAGCGGGCGTGGACTCGGCTTGGGAGCAGGAAAAACTTAAAGCCAGAAAAATGCTCGAAAATGCGGCAGACTCCCACACGTCAGGTGCACGCTTTGTTGGGCGGCGTGATGGAAGGGCGTAAACAAATGTGAAAACATTGGAAAAATATATTAAGTAACTGATTCATCTAGCTTGCCACTGCCAAAAGCTGGTGCGCTATTGTCGCTCCATAATGATAAATCACTTAGATGAATTGGATTCGGAGCTACGGAATTATAGAATTCAAGGAAAGATAAAAGTTTGTTAATGTGCTCCTCTGCGTCTTGGCTTGGAACACCGTTTGTTCGGTACGAATTTAAAACATTATAAGTTCGTTTCACTACCGTACACTTTTTAGACCACAATTGGTTGGAATGATACCGGGATACGCTTGCCTTCGTTGAGTAAGTGCTCAAGCAGACGCAGGCCCAGTTGAAACAGACTCAGATCACACCGCTTGTTG
>VGOB01000022.1 GCA_016865935.1 Chloroflexota bacterium
TGAGCGGCGGCAAGCCGAGCGCGCTATCCTTGAACACTTCGACCAGTTGCCCGCCCAAGCCAAAGAGCAGAACAGGACCGAATTGCGGATCGACACTGCTTCCTAGGATCAGTTCGTACCCGTCGAGTTTGATCATCGCTTGCACGGTGACGCCCTGGAAATGCTTCGCGCCCACTTTTTCGCCCACCGATTTCTTGATCGTGTTGAACGCGCTCTTGACCGCGTCCGCGTCTTTCAAGTTCAACATCACGCCGCCCACGTCAGTCTTGTGCGTGATCGTTTCTGAGTACAGTTTCAGCACGACGGGATAACCGATTTCGCTGGCGTGTTTGACCGCGTCTGCTTCGCTCGTCGCGATGCGCGTTTCGACGATCGGGATGTGATACGCCGCGAGCAATTGCTTCGATTCGAATTCGGTGAGAATCGTGCGCCCGGACGCGCGCACCTGGTTGATGATTTGTTCGCTTTGATCGAACGACGAAACGGTTCCATTGCTCTTGAAATGCGGCGGTAGCGTTGGCGTTTCGTACAACGTCTTCAAGTTCTGCGAGTACTGCCACATATAACTGAACATTCGCACCGCGTCGTCCGGATATTCGAAGCTGGGAATGTGCGCGTGGTTGAGAATCGAAATGCCTGCCGCCACTTCTTTGCCGCCCATCCAACTGGCGAGCACGGGCTTGCCGGTGCTCGTCGCATACGGTTTTAGTTTTTCCGCGATCTGGGTCGGATCGGTCATCGCTTGCGGCGTGAGAATGACGAGCATCCCATCGCTGTTGGGATCGTTTGCCGCGGTTTCCAACGCTTTGGCGTACCGCTCCGGCGTCGCATCGCCGATGATGTCTACGGGATTGTTGTGACTCCACACCGACGGCAAAAATTCGTTGAACGCATTCATCGCCTCGTCGGAAATGGGCGTCAACTCGCCGCCGCTCGTCAACAGCGCGTCAGTCGCGATGACGCCGGGTCCGCCGGCGTTCGTCACAATCGTCAAGCGCGGACCCTGGGGACGCGGTTGCTTCGCCAACACTTCTGCGATCGCGAACAGATCGCCGATGCTGTCCACGCGCAAAACGCCGGAGCGTCTGAACGCGGCATCGAGTACGTCGTCGCTGCCAGTCAGCGAACCAGTGTGCGACGCCGCGGCTTTTGCCGCGCCTTCGGTGCGTCCGGGTTTGATGATGATGATCGGTTTGATCTGCGCGACTTCGCGCGCGGCGGAAAGGAACGAGCGCGCGTTGCCGATTGATTCCATATAAATCACGATGCTTGACGTGTGCGGATCGTCGCCGAGATAATAAATCAGATCGCCCCAATCCACGTCGAGCATCGAGCCGATGGAAACGAAATGCGAAAAGCCGACGTTCTCCTGGAAACTCCAGTCGAGCACGGCGGTGCAGAGCGCACCGCTTTGGCTGATAAAACCGACATTACCAGAGCGCGCCATTCCTGCCGCGAACGTCGCGTTCAATCCGCTGATCGAACTCATCACACCCAGACAGTTCGGTCCGATGATGCGGAGACTACCCGCTTGCGCGATTTGTAGAATTTTCTGTTCCAGCGCCGCGCCTTCCGCGCCGATCTCTTTGAATCCCGCCGAAATGATGATCGCGCCGGGGATACCCAGGTCAACGCAATCTTTGATGATTCCGGGGACGGACGGCGGCGGCGTGACGACGACGGCGAGGTCAACTTTTTCCGGCACCTCTTTGATCGTGGTGTATGCTTTGATGCCCAAGACGCCGGGGCGTTTTGGATTGACCGGGAAGACCGTGCCGCCGAACGGATTGCTGATCAAATTCCACAACACCGTCCGCCCGACCGTGCCGGGCGATTCGGTCGCGCCGATCACCGCGACATTCTTCGGTTTGAAAATCGCGTCCAGCGCGCGCGGTTCGTAGCGATAAACGTCGTGCGACGGATCGAACAGCGATGAGGGCTGAGGCAAAGTTACAGACTTGTCCATTTCTCTAATCTCCAATCTCTAATCTCCAATTTCCAACGCGCAACAAAAAAAGCCCAAGCCAAAGAAATGAGCAGGCAAATGTTAATGCCTCTTCCCTCCTTGTGCTCGAGCGTTCGATCAGATGTGGGTGCGGCACATCCCATTACGCGTACACCCTCATTATATTCCGATTCGGTGATTCACGCAAAAAAGCAATGTCCATAACTTGCTCGCCTTGCCGATGTATGCTATTATCATCAGCAGAATTCACGACGGTCGGCGGTCTGTGGTCGGCGGTCGTATTGTGAGGAGCCGCTTATGCATTCGCGATTCATTCGCGCCATCGTTTTGTTTTTTGTCATCACGAGTCTCGGCGTGCTGGCATGCGATCTCAGCACCTTTGGCTTGGGTCCCGCGCCCAAGCCGAACGTGACGATTCTCGCGCCGGTCAGCAACGCGCAGTTCAACGAAGGCGAGGAAATCCAGGTCCAATCTGTGAGCAACGATTCCTCCGGCGTTGCGCGCGTCGAACTCGCCGTAGATGGCGCGACCGTCGCGACCGATGTCCCGCCGATTCCCAAGGGGCAAACGGCGTTCACGGTGATTCAGCGCTGGAAAGCGACGCCCGGCACACACACGCTCAGCGTCCGCGCGTTCAACGCCTCCGGCGCGGCAAGCGAGCCGGCACTCGTCACCATCATCGTCGCGCCGTCGTTCGCGCAATTGCCCACGCCGATCCCGACCCAGGTCGTTCAACCGCCGCTGGGCGCGCCCAGTCCCACTTTGCCACAACCCGTCGCCACTCAGCCCGGCGCGCCGCAACCCACTGCCACGCGTGTGCCTACGCGCCCGCCCGCTTCACCCACGACGATCACCGCGCCGCCGGGCGTGTACGCCACCGCGATTCGCGTCGAGCCGAAAGATCCAAAACGCGGCGCGTTCGTCAAGTTCGTCGTCACGTTCTTGAACACCACGCCGAATCCGCAAACGATCCGCTGGCGCGTCCGCGTCTTCGAACCCGACAAACGTAATTCCTTCGGCGATACCGCGCCGCTGGACATCACGATCCCGGTCGGCTTGTCCGATCACACCTCCGCCGAAAATTGGCGCGTCACCGGTCCCGGCGATTGCATCCCGTTTTTCGCGCGCGTCTTTTCGATCGATCCCGGCAGCCGCCAGGAAACCGAATTTGTGAAACCCGACGGCTCGGGTGGTCCCGCCGCCGGATTCCAGGTGTGCCCGTAAAGTCGAAATGGAAAACGATCTGCGAAGATCTTTCGACGTGTTGATCCGCCGTTGGCGGATCGTCATCGCGATGCCGCTCCTCGCGATGCTGGCGGCTGCGCTCGTCACCTTCGCGCTCAAGCCGACGTACGAAGCGACGGCGACCATCGCGCTCGCGCCTTCCACCGTTGCGGTTTCGCTCTCGAATCTGTTGCCGCCGTACTATTTGATGGTAGACGATCCGCGGCGCTTGCCGATTGCGTACACGCCGACGTACTATCTGGCGATCCTCAGGGGCGCGGACGTGGTCAGCGCGGCGAAACCGCCAGCCGCCATCACACTCGCGTCGGACGGCAATGACCGCGCGCTACTTTACATCCGCGCGCGCGGCGACGATCCCGCGCAAGTTGCCGACGCCGCGAACGCGTACGCGCGCGCGGGCATCGCGCGCATCCAGCAACTGCTCCAGCCGATGGGGGAAGAGGTGACCGCCGCGCGCCAACGCTTGGACGATGCGGAGAACGCGCTCGCCGCGTTCGCGCGCGACAATAATTTTGTATACGATCCTGCCGCGCCCGATGTGCCGTCCAATTTGCCGCGCGCCAAGATTCTGGAATTCCAGCAACGCTTGCGCGAACGCGATATCGCCGAGTCGGTCTACCTCGATTTCGCGCGCGCGCACGAACGGATGGCGATTCTCGCGACCACCGTGTATCGTCCAACGCTGATCGCCGCGCCGATTCCCACTGTTCCCAGCGCGCCCCAACTCGCGCCGAATGTCTTGATCGCCGCGGCGTTCGGCGGGCTGATCGGATTGCTCGGCGCGTTCACGCTCGAACTCCTTGCCCGCCGATGAAACAGTCCTTCTTTCGTCCTTCGTCCTCCGTCCTTCGTCGTTGGTCCTTCGTCATCGGTCTTTCGTCCATCGTCCTCATCGCCGCGCTCGTTTTTCCCGCCGCCGCGAGCGCGTGGTATCGCAACCAAGCGAACGCGCGGCTCGCGCGCGCCGCTGCCGCAAACGATACCCCCGCGCGTCTTGCCGCGCTGAACGACGCCGACGCGCAACTCGCGCGCGCCGAGGCGTGGTCGCGCGATGCGCTCACCGCGTTCGCGCGCGCGCGTTCCTGGCTCGCGCGTGACAACGCGCCGCGCGCCGTCGAAACGTTGCGCGCCACCGGCGATACTCTGCGCGACGATTTCATCGCGCAGTTCATTTGGGGCTATGCCGAGTGGAGCGCAGGCAACGCAGCTGCCGCGTTCGCGCGCTGGCGTGCGGCTGGCGCGTTCGAGTATTTTCTGAATCGCGCACGGCGCGCTAGTTTCCAGCATCAGTGGACAAAAGCCGCCGATTTTGCGCGCTTGGCGGTTGGCACGCAACCCGACGATGCCGACGCGCGCTACGCCCTCGGCGATGCGTTGGGGTACGTGGACGCGGATGCGGCGTTGCGCGAACTTGAACGCGCGGCAGAGTTGACGCGCGATCCCGAATTGCTGGCAACGATTCTAGCGCGGCAAGGCGAAATTCTTGCCGCGCGCGGCGAGTTTGCCGCCGCGCTCGCGCGCTTTGATGAGGCAATGCGGATCGCGCCGCGCGACGCGCGCCCGCGCACCGACGCCGCGCGCATCTTGCTTGCCACGCAACCCGCCGCGCGCGCGCGCGCCGTCGAATTGTTGCGCGAGTCCTTGGCGGTTGCGCCCTGGTATGTCGCCGCGTACATCACGCTGGCGGAGATCGCCGAAGCGGAGCGCGATGTTCAAGCGGCGGAGGCGTGGTTCGCGCAGGGTCTGGCGCAGGCGCGCAACAATCCTGCGTTGCTGTTCGCGCGCGCCCAGTTTTACGCGCGGCAGAATCGGCGGGAAGATGCCAAGGCGGATTTGGTTTTGGCGATGCGTTACGAAACGCGCGAAGATCAGTTGCGTCAGATGCAACGCGCGTTGGAGGCGTTGAACGCGCGATGAGTGCGCCCGTGTCTACCCACGCGATAGACGACGCGACGCGCGAACGGGTCGTCGTTCTCGTGTGCGCGTGCGCGGCGATGGCGTGGGGCGTGGTTGCCGCGGCAGCATCGGGCGGCTTGGTCATCGCGCTGTTCATCATTGCGTTGTTCGGCGCGCTGGCATTCATTTTGCCGCGCGCGTGGCTGGGTGTCGCGCTCGTCGTTTTGATTCCGCTTCAATTTTATTTTCCGCTGACCGAATCGTTTTATCTGCGCGGCGCGCTGGTGTTTGTTGCCGCCGCGGCGTTGCGTGTTCTCGTGACTCGACTAGCCGTCAGCCGCCAGCCATCTGCCATCAGCGGTGGGCGGTCGTTCGCGTGGGCGATCCCCGCCGCGCTGTTTGTGATCGCCGCGACGCTTGCCGCGTTCGGTGCGGCGAATCGGTATGCCGCGCTCAAGGGCATTTACGATTGGCTGCCGATTTTCGCGGCGGCATTCGTCGTCGGCGAGACGACGCGCGGGCAGTGGCGCGCGCGTTTGCCCATAGTGTTGGTGATCGTCGGCGTGGCAGAAGCGATGCTGGGATGGGTTCAAACGTGGTTCACCCCCGATCAAATCGCCGAATTACTACAAGGTGGGGCGAGTCAGTGGTTGTATCAACCCAACTTGGTGCGGGAACGCCTGACTGATTTTTCGTTCAACTGGGTGTTGGGAAATCGCGTCTTGCCGTTTGGCACGTTCATCAACGGAATTGATTACGCGATTTTTCTCGCGGCGATTGCGGGGCTTGGTATCGCTTTGTTGACCGCCGACCGCAGCACGGAATACGCAATACGCAACACGCTTCACGTTTCACGTTTCGCGTTTTACGTTCTCGCCCTCGCGCTCATCGGCTTGGCGCTGTTGCAAACGCTCAAAGGATCAGGGTTGATTGCGTTGGCGGGTGCCGGCGCGGTCTGGGTGTGGGTGTATGGCGCGCGGCTCCGCGCTGTGCAAGTGTCACTTGTCGCGATGATTGGGCTTGGCGCGCTGTTGCTGCTCGGCGCGATTTTCTTCGAGCCGCTCGTTCAGCGCGGCGCGTTTTTGTTGCAACGCGAAACGGGCGAATCGTACGAGACGGGGCGTTTGGAAATCTGGGGGCAACTTTTCGCCGCGCTGCCGCAGCGTCCGCTCTTTGGATTCGGCTTGAACAACGCGGGGCAACTGATCGCGCCGACCCAGAGTTTGCGCGGCGGCGCGTTCATCGCCAACACCAATTCGCCCGAGAGCGCGTACGTGGCTACGCTGGTCGAGACGGGCATCGTCGGTTTTGCGTTCTTGGCGTGGTTCATCGGCGCGATTTTGGCGCGCGCGTTTCGGCGCGCGCGTGATTCGACGCGCGAGGTTGGCGTGCTGGCGGCAATCGTCGCGCTGTGGTGCGGCAATCTCACGGTGTCCGCGTTGACCACCGATCAGAATGGCTTGTTGCTGGGCGTATTGATCGGGATGGTGTTTGCAAACGATGCGCGCGCCCAAGAGTGAAATCCGAATGCGGCGGGTTGCCGCGTTTGCCGCGATCACGGCGATTGGTTTTGCGGTGGGCAAGTTGAGCGGGCTCGCGCGCGAGATGTTGGTGAGCGCGCAGTTCGGGCTTTCGGCTGACCTGGACGCGTACTTGATCGCGCTGACCGTGCCGACGATCATCAACAATGTCATCGCGGGCGGCACGATCGTCGCCGCGATGATGCCCACGCTGTCGCGTTATCTCGCGCAAGGCGATCGCGCCGGGTTTTGGCGCGCGGCGAGCGTGGTGACGAACATCTTGTTGCTGGTCACGGGCGGCTTGACGATTGTGGTGATGGCGTTGTCCGCGCCGGTCATCGCGTTGGTGGGCGGGGGCTTTGCCGAACCCGTTCAGCAAACGGCGGCGCGTCTCTTGGTGATTACGATGCCGACCCTGGCGCTGGGCGCGCTGTTGAATATGCTTCTGGTCATTCTCAACGCGCTCGATCGGTTTGTGGCGCCTGCGCTGATTTTTCTCGCGCTCAATGTGGGCATCATCGTCGCCGTGATCGTTCTTGCGCCGAGTATGGGCATCTACGCGGTGGCGTGGGGTTTTCTCATCGGCGTTGGCTTGCAGGTCGCGCTTCAGTTCATCGAACTGCAGCGCGAACGTCCGCACTATTTTTTCGTTCTGGATTGGCGTCACCCCGCGCTGCCCGAAGTGTGGCGCGCGTTCGTTCCGATTGCCGCGCTGTCCGTCATCGCGCAAATCAACCTCGTCGTTGACAAGGCGATGGCGACGACGTTGCCGACGGGAAGTGTGAGCGCGTTGTACTATGCCGATGCGATCCTGGGTTTGTTTTATATGCTGGGGACGAGTTTGGGCATCGGCGTGTTTCCCAGTTTGAGTCGTTCGGTTGCGGTGAATGATTTGGCGGGGACGGGGCAAGCGGTCACGCGCACGACGCGGATGTTGATCTTTGTGCTTGCGCCGCTGACGTTGTTGCTCATCGTCTTCGCCGCGCCGACGATCGGTTTGATTCTGGGGCGCGGCAAGTTCGATGCGGCCGCGGTGGGAATGACGGCGAGCGCGTTGGGAATGTATGCGATCGGTTTGATCGCGCTTGCCGTGCTGGGGATTGTGCAGCGCGCGTTCTACGCGCTGTCGGATAGCGTCACGCCGTTCGTCGTCGGCGCGGCGGCGATGCTGTTGCACATCGCGTTGAATTTGATTTTGATGCAACCATTGTTGCATGCGGGCATCGCGCTTTCCGCGTCTATCAGTACGATCCTGGGAATGGTTGTGTTGGTGGTTTTGTTGGCGCGGCGTCTGCCGAATGTTCAGATCGCCGAGTTGGGCGGTTATCTTTTGCGCTGTGGCGCGATCGCGTTGGGTGGGACGTTGGTGGTGACGATCGGTTTCGACGCGCTGCAAATGGATGTGACCACTGGACTGGGGCGAATCGGCGGTGTGATCTTTGCCGGGATCGGTGGGGTGATTTATTTCGGGCTCGCGCTCGCGTGGCGCGTGCCAGAAAGTCGAATGGTGTTGCGTTGGGCGTTGGGTTTGTTGCGGCGGGAGGGGCGCGAATGAAGATTTGTATGTTCTCGCGTATCTTGCCGATTCATTCGGCGGGCGGGATGCAAGATCACGTCCAGACGTTGAGCGTGGGGCTGGTTCAGCGCGGTCATCGCGTCAGCGTCATCACGAGCGGGCGCGCCGATGGAAAAGAAAGCGAACTCGTTGAGGGAGTCGAAATTTATTTCTTGAAAGGCACGACGGTTGGGCGATACTCGAACGCGTTCTGGTCAGCGTCGGCGCGCAAGTTTGAAGAATTGCACGCGCAGACTCCTTTCGACATTTTGCACAGCCAGAGCATTGGCGCATACGGCGCGTTCAAAGATCGTTTGCATCGCAAGTATCACTTGCCGCTGATCACGTCGTTGCACGGCACGCATTTCGATGTGCTGACGACGAGTTGGCATACGGACTTGGCGTGGACGAATCCGTTGGGTGTTGCGCGTTTCGGCGCGGTGGCGGCGAAAATGATTTACAATTACGTCACGCGCGATCTGCAATTCATTCGCGGCTCCGACGTCGTGATTGCGACAAGCGATGCCGATGTGGGCAAGTACAAGAGCTATTATCATTTGGACGACACGCAAATCCGCAAGGTGTACAACGGTATCAACGCCGATCTTTTCGCGCCATCAATCTCCAAGCTCCAGACTCTACGCACTCGGTTGCAAATTAGCGACGATGAAAAAATAATTCTCGCGCTGGCGCGTTTGCAAAAAGACAAGGGCGTGCAAAACGCGATTGCGATGATGCCGCAGATCGCGGAAGAAATCCGTGCCGTGCTGATCGTCGTCGGTGATGGCGATTACCGCGCCGCGCTCGAAAAATTGGCGCGCGATCTCGGCGTCGCGGAACACGTGCGTTTCGTTGGCACGCAACCGCTCGCCGAGTGTGCGCGCTATTTCAACCTGTGCGATGTGTTCGTCAATCCCACGCTGCGCACCGACGGCTACGACTTGACGATTGCCGAAGCGATGTCCTGCGCCAAGCCCGTCATCGTTTCCGACGTGGGCGCGAATTCAACCTTGGTTGATCGCGCGACGCTGTGCGACGGCATTCTGATTCCGCGCGGCGACAACGCCGCGCTGGCGCGCGAAACGCTGCGCGTGTTGAACGATCCTGCGTTGGCGCGCTCAATGGGCGAGTGCGCGCGCGAAAAAATCAAGGCGCGGTTTAGTATCGCGGCGATGGTGCAGGGGATGGAACGCGTGTATCAGGAGATACAGGCAAAGGTGGCGGATGAGCGGCAGCGATAATCGCGAATACGTCTGGAGCGAAACGCGCAGCGCGCGTCCCGAATATCCGCGCATCGAACGCTGGATCACGCCGCGCGCGCGCGTGATTGATTTGGGTTGCGGCAACGGATCGCTTTTGCTGTTGTTGAAAGAGCGCAAAGAGGTTGCCGGATTCGGCATCGAGCTCGCGCCGAGCGGCGTGGCGGCGTGCCGCCAAAAAGGGTTGGACGTGCGGCAGGGACGCATTGACGTCGCGCTGACTGATGTGGCGGATCGGTCGTTCGATTACGCGATTTGTAACGTTACGTTGCAAATGGTGATGTACCCCGAAGTGACTCTGCGCGAGATGCGACGCATCGCGCGCTATCAAATCATTTCGTTTCCCAACTTTGCGTTTTTCATCAATCGGCTCGAACTGTTGTTGTTCGGGCGGATGCCGCGTTGGGGCTTGTTCGGCTATCGTTGGTACGACACCGGGCATATTCATCAATTGTCGATCGCCGATTTTTGCGCGCTCGCACGCACATTCGATTTGACGATTCGGCAGCGCGCGTACCTCGGCAAGTTGGGCAAGCTGGCTGATCTTGCGCCCAACTTTTTCGCGCAAACAGCGATTTTGCTTTTAGAGTCATCGCATGTCTGACCGGTCAACGGAGATTCCAAGCACGATCGAATCAGTGATAGCAAGTGATTATGTGGATGCGCTTGACGCGCGGCTGGATTCGCACGACGCGTACATCGAATATCAGCAGCAGGAAGCGCGTCGCGCGTTGCCGTTTCTGGCGGGCTTTTTCGATGTGTCGTGCGCGCGTGTCTTGGAAATCGGCGCAGGGCGCGGCGGCAAAGGAATCGCGTACGCGCAAGCAGGAATGCGTGTCGTGTCGCTTGATGTGGACGTGGCGGCAGTACAGGTCGGGCTAGGCGCGGCACAACGCGTCGGTGTGGCAATGAATTTTCTGGTGGGCAATGGCGCGCGTCTGCCGTTCTCGGCTGACTCGTTCGACGCGATCTTGCTGGATAGCGTGATCGAACATGTCGCGGATCCGTACGCGTTGTTGAGTGAGTGTCATCGCGTTTTGCGGCGTCAGGGCATCGTCTTTGTGGTCTTTCCGCCGTTTTACGGTCCGCTCTCAGGACACATTGACGATTACGTTTTGATTCCCTGGTTTCATCTTCTGCCGCGCGCGCTAGTTGAGCGCAAATTGCTTTCGCTCGATCGGCAAATTGGCATTCTGACACCGCGCGACGCGTACGCTGTTTTCGCTACGCTGAATCGCCTGACGATTTTTGGATTCCGGCGCGTGGCGCGGCGCGCCGGTTTTACCTTGGCGTACTGGCGCGTGCGTCCATTCTTGACGCATCCCGGCACGCGCGTGATGGTTGGGTTGTTCGCAGCATTCCGACATCCGTCGCGCATCGGGAATCTGCAGGCGGTGTTGGCGCGTGCGCGGCGTGAGTTTACATTGGGTACGTTCGTGTTGTTCCTGTGGTTGAGCGTGCTGGCACCGTTGGTGTTCGTTCCGATCGCGCAAGAGATCGCGGTAGGTGGCGTCAAGGCAGTGTTGAAGAAAGGATGAAGGCGGACGGATGAAGGATATAGAGCAAAAGATGCAAGAGGAGCGATTTTTCATCCTTCCGACTTTTTTTATTCGGCGAGGTTGATTGCTTGAACAAAGCGACTAAACTTTTGGTGTTGGCGGGTCTCGTCCTGCGATTGTTCCTGATTTTTCCAGGACCGCTCGAATCCAAGGTAGAATTCTTTTATAACCGCGTGGACTTGCGGAATTACTATTGGCCCGCGCAAGCCGCGTTACGCGGCGAAAACCCGTACGCGTTGTGGGCAAGCGGACAGTCGGGCGAGTTTCGCGCGGATATGGCGCCGCTGGAACTCGCGCTGTACGTGGCGACGGTCGCTGTGTGGAACGATCCGCGCGCGCTCCAGGTTCTGTTCGCGCTGTTCGACGCGTTCAACATCGTTTTGCTCGGCGCGTTGTTCAGAGCATCGCCGATCAAGTTGCCGTTCCAGATTTTCTACGTGCTCGGTCCGCTGACGCTCTACAACTTGGTGCTGGTGCCGCAAGATAAAACGATTCTGCTGACGCTGACGTTTTTGATTTTCTATTTGCTCACGCGCGATGCGCCACGTAATACATTTCACGTTTCGCGTTTCACGTTTCAGATTTCACGTTCAACGTTGCTAATTATCATTGCGGCATTGTTGGCGTCGTTCAAGTGGCTGAGCGCGTTTTATATCGCGCCGCTCTTGCTGTTCGTTTCGCGCGATTGGCGCGCGTTCGTCAAGCGCGGCGCGCTCTTCGGCGCGGTCGTCGCGCTCGCGCATCTGCCTTGGCTGCCCGATTGGCTGTACGTGTACCAATTTCGCGCGGGACGCACCGCGACGCCGATGCATACGGCGCCCGCGGTGCTGTTGGACGCGTTCGGCTGGTTCGACAAGAACCTGTTGTTGGTTCTGCTTGTTGTATCGCTCGGGGCGATCTACGCGCTCTTTTGGTTCAAGCGGATTGACATTTTCGAGACGATCGCGTTATCGGTGATGGTCGGAATTTTGTGGACGCCCGATATGGATCCTGTGCATCTTTCGATCGTCGTCTTGCATTTTTTGCTCATTGTGAACTGGTCGAGTCGCGGGCGATTGATTGCCGTCTGGGGCTTGAGCGCGTGGGTGGCGGCGGTGTACGCGCTCTCGACGCGGACCGGATTCACGCGCTACGGATTGCCCGATGCGCGCGAAATCGTCGGCGCGTATGGATCGGCGCAGATGATTGTGCTTTCGTATGGGTTGTTTGCCGTCGTGTTGGGGTTTTATTTGTTCGATAAACTACGTGGACGCGCGGTAGGGCGCGCGATTCTATCAGGGGAGCGATGATTTCCGACGCGCGCGAACGCGCTTTGCCAAGGTATAGTACGCAATCCGTCGAAGATTATCTGGTGTATCTGAAACACCTGGCATTGTACCGATTCGCGTCGCGCTATGTGACGCGCAAACGCGTGCTCGATTTGGGGTGTGGCGAAGGGTACGGCAGCGACGCGCTCGCGCACACCGCGCACTGGGTGGTTGCGGCAGATCGCGATGTGGAGACGCTGATGCGCGCGCGGCAAAAATACACGCGCGCGAACCTCGCGTTCGTCCTTTGCGACGCGCAAGCGTTGCCCTTTCGCGCGGCGAGTTTCGGGATGGCTGTTTCGTTCGAAGTGATCGAGCATATTCCGAATGTGCAAAGATATTTGGAGGAGATCAAACGCGTCAGCGTTGGTACAGGGATCGCTCTCGTCTCCACGCCGAATCGCGTGTTGCGTTTGTTGCCGTTCCAAAAACCCTGGAATCGGTTTCACTTGCGCGAGTACGACGCGCGCGGTTTCACGCGCGTTCTCGGCGCGGTCTTTCCGCGCGTCGAGTTGTGCGGTCTCACGGCAACGCCGGCGATCTTGGAAATCGAAAAACGGCGCGTGCGACAAAATCCGCTGGTGGCGTATCCCAAGATGCTGGCGCAAATTCTACTGCCGCAAAGGGTGTACGAATGGCTCAAAGCGCAACGCGCGCGCAACCAGAGCCGTCGCACCAAACGTGATGGTGCTTTGGATGTCACGCGATTCACGATAGACGATTTTCGGATGGTGGAAGACGAATTGAAAGAGTGCATCAATTGGTTGGCAATATGCAAACCCGACTAATGAATCGGCTTGCCTGCGTGAATTGGCCGCTTTTCGCGATCGTGGTGCTGGGTCTGGGGCTACGGCTGTGGGGGATCGGCTTTGGGTTGCCGTACACGTATGTTGCTGACGAGCCGACTCGGATTGCTGTCTCGTTGAATATGCTCAGGACAGGAGACCTTGATCCGCATTGGCTCGGTTATCCGCATCTGATGTTCTACCTCAACACGTTCGTGCTCCTGTTCTATTTCTTAGTGGGACGATTGGCGGGGCGGTTTGATACCCCACTGGACATTCCATTGCCCGAAGTTGTCACTATTGGCGTTGGCAAACTGGCTGCGCCGGAAATGTTTTTGGTTTCGCGAGGGTTGACTGTTCTGATGGGTACGGGCGCAGTCGTTCTCGTATACTTGCTTGGACGCCAGTTCTCGCGGCGGAAGACCGTTGGGCTGATCGCCGCGTTGTTTTTTGCAGTATCGCCGGCAGGTGTGTTGCATAGCCAGATGATCAGTTTAGATATGTACGGCGTGTTTTTTCTGCTTTTGGCGTTCTTGTGGATAGACGCGCTAAACGACGACCGTAGCATCCGGGCCTATGTGATAGCCGGCATTGGAATAGGGTTGGCGTTTTCCGGCAAGTACAATGTTGGGATTGTCGGCATTTCATTCGTGGTCGCGCACTTTATGCTGTACGGATGGAAGGGTGTCAAGCAACGTGAGTTCTACTTTGCGCTACTAGCAGGCGCGCTGGCTTTCGCAGCGGTGAATCCGTATTCGATTGTCGATCCTGGCGGATTCCTCCGCGGGCTGGGTATGGCATCCGAGTCTCAGTCACAGTATGCCGGTGCGAGCGACAGTTTCCAATGGTACGCCGTCTACTTGTTGTCGGTAGAAGGTTGGGGGATCATGCTGAGCGTGCTCGAAGCGGTTCGAATTCTGTGGAATCGCTCTAGGCGGGGACTGGTTTTGCTCAGCTTTCCGATTGCATATGTTCTCTTCGTCAGCCGATTCTCGATGTACAACGATCGAACTATTCTTCCGGTGATCCCCTTTCTCAATGTGCTGACTGCTCTTCTGCTTGTTGCGCTTGTCGAGAAAGCCAAGACTCTTTTCAAGATGCCACAGGTAGTCGCAGCGACGACGCTCACCGTACTATGTGGGTTGCATGTGGTTGTGCCACTTCGAACTGCGCTCGCGTCAGACCTTAGATTGACGAGCACGGATGGGCGGGAGACAGCGCGGCGGTGGCTCGAAGCGAACTTACCAGTTGGGGCGCGTGTCGCCGTCGAAGGGTATTCACCATATCTGGACACGCGATTGTTTGTGATCTATGGCGGGATGTCTATGATCGAACACCCGCCAGATTGGTACGTCCAGAACGGATTCGAGTATCTTGTATTCAGTCAGGGAATATATGGGCGGTTCTTTGCTGAGCCGGTGGATTACGCGATGTGGGTTGCAGACTACACCGAATTCTTCGAGCGCTTTCCCCAGGTGGCGCGCTTTGACGACAATGGATTCGAAGTGCGCATACACAAGACGAACGCCAGGCTACCCGCGCACCGCGTCGCCGCTCGTTTTGGTGATTCAGGTGACCTCATCGAACTCGTCGGGTACGACACCCTGACGCCGCACGCACGACCGGGTGACCCGTTGCGTGGGTGTCTCGCTTGGCGCGCATCCAAGCCAGCCAATCAGCGACTCGAGTTCTTTCTGCGATTGCTGAACCAATCCAATGATACAGTCGTGACTATGCGCCAGGATCTCTTTCAGCGTCAAGCATCTGGTTGGGATCACCCCCAAGGAATCTTTTTGACTGAGTGGACGATTCCGATTCCGGCAGATGCTGAGTCAGGCGTGTACTTTCTTCAGGTAGATGTGATACAAACACGGTTTGCCTACGTACTACCCGCGCAGACGTGGGCGGGTGAGCCCATTCCCAAAGTTTCGCTGGGCACGATCAAACTATCTGTCCCATCCCCATCTTCCGTAGAACTGCAGAGCGCCCGCGCGGCAAACGCGCGCTGGGATGGACAGATCACCTTGGCCGGATATTTGCTTGATAAACAGAATAGTCATGCCGGCGATACCTTGAACCTCACATTGTACTGGCAGAGCGTCGCCAAAGTCGAAAAAGATTACACGGTCTTTGTGCACATCGTTGATTCAAGCGGTAACATCCACGCGCAACTCGATACCCAACCACGCGCCGGCACGTATCCCACTTCGATTTGGGATGTCGGAGAAATCGTGCGCGATGAGTACGCGCTTGCGTTGCCGCGCGAGCTTGCGCCCGGCGAATATCGTGTGGCAGTTGGGTTGTACGAATATCCCAGTTTGGTCCGCGCGCGCGTTCAGAGTGGGGGCAAAGAGATTGGCGACTATATGCTACTCGATGAAATTGTTCGAGTGACTCCTTGAGTAAAATCGAAAATCGAAAATCGAAAATCAAAAAACCTCTTCGCATCGCCCTCATCGCCAGCGATTACGCGCCGACGATCGGCGGCGTGCAGACCGCCGTGCGTCACATTGCGCGCAACGCGCGCGCGCGCGGACACGCCGTCATCATTCTGAGTTCGTTGCCTGGGAACGCGCCCGCGCGCGAACCAGTGGACGATGTGTGGGTCTATCGTTTCCCGTGGGGACGCCAGCCGCTCTGGTCGTTGCCGTTCCGCGCGATCGCCACACTCGTCGGAATGGCGCGCGCGCTGCGCGCGTTCAAACCCGATGTGGTGTACGTCCATTTCTTGACGATCAACGCGCTCTACGTTTTGTTGTTGCACTACCTTTGGCGATTTCGCCTCGTCGTCTCCGCGCGCGGCAACGATATTCAGGGGATTCCATTGCGGTCGCGCCTGCAACGCTGGATGCTCACGCGCTTGTTCGCGCGCGCAGACGCGATTTTATTTTGTTCCGCGTACGTGCAGCGCGACGCCGCGCCGTACCTGACGCGCGCCTCGCCGCGCGCGTACGTCGGCGTCGTCGGCGATGGATTCGATCCGGACGAATTTCGCGAATCGCGTCCATACGATCATTCCACGCCATACATTCTGGCGATGGGGCGGCTCGTTTACAAAAAGGGATTCGATTTGCTGATTCGCGCGTTCGCACAAATCGCTGCTGAATATCCGCGCATCCATTTGTTGATCGCGGGCGATGGCGAAGAACGCGTCGCGCTCGAACGATTGATTGACGAACTGAAAATGCGCGAGCGCATCGTCTTGCTTGGCTTTGCGGATCGTGCGACCTCGCTCGCGCTGTTTTGGGGTTGCGAGTTTTTCGTGTTATCCTCGCGCGTGGAGCCGTTCGGCATCGTCGTCGCCGAAGCGATGGCGGCGGGCAAAGCGGTGCTGGCGACGAAATCGGGCGGCGTGATTGATTTGATGCAAGCGGGCGTCAACGGCTTGCTCGTCGAGCCCGATGTGGACGCGCTTGCCGACGGTTTGCGCGCGCTGCTCGCACAACCCGATGCCACGCGCGCGATGGGCGAACGCGCGCGTCAAACGATTCAACGACACACGTGGGCGGCAGTGACGGATGAATTCTTGCAAGTGTTCGAGCGAGTACGGCGATGAGTCAGATTGCGGGCGAAACGATTTTGATTCTTGCGAACGCGGAATGGGATTGGGCGAATCGCGTCAATTGCCATCACATCGCCAAGCGACTCGCGCACAATAATCGCGTCGTCTTTGTAGACACGATTGGCGGACGCACGCCCGCGCCGCGCGAGTTCGGCAAGGTGTGGCGACGCGTGAAACGCATCGTCGGCGGCGCGCGCCGCATCAACGAGAATCTGACGATCATCTCGCCGTTCGTCGTACCGATTTACGGGAGCGAACGCGCGCGCGCGTTGAACACCGCGCTCCTCGCGCAACAGATTCGCGCGGTGCTGCCGCGCGACGCGCGCCCGATCGTGTGGATTTTTTTGCCCGCGCACGTGGGGCTGGTGGGCAAGTTCGACGAAAAGTTAGTGATCTATCATTGCATTGACGAGCACGCGGCGAATCCGAACGTGCCTGCCGCGCAAGTCCGCGCGCGCGAAACGCGTTTGTTGGAAATCGCCGACCTGGTTTTCACGTCGTCGCGTCCGTTGTTCGAAGACAAGCGCGCGTTCAATCCGCACACGTTTTATCTGCCGAATGTCGCGGACGCGGAACTCTTTTCGCTCGCGCACGATCCATCGTTGCCGATTCCAGAAGACATCAAAGATTTGCCGCATCCGATGGCGGGATTCATCGGCAATATTTCCGCGTACAAAATGGATTTCGATTTGCTGTGCGCGGTCGCGCAACGTAAACTCGATGTGCCGTTCGTGCTGATCGGTCCCATCGGACGTGGTGATCCGTCTACCAATGTCGCGCGCTTGCGCGCGCAAGCGAATATCATTTTGCTGGGCGAGCGCGCGTACGCCGAATTGCCGCGCTATGTCAAGGCGTTCGACGTGTGCCTGTTGCCGAATCGTTTGAACGAATCGAATCGCGGCAGTCTGCCGATGAAATTTTTCGAGTACCTCGCGGCGGGCAAACCGGTCGTCGCCACCGACCTGCCGACGCTGGCTGAGTTTCGCGATCATTTCTACACCGCACACGACGCGAGCGAATTTGTCGCTGCGCTTGACGCCGCGCTTGCGGAAGACCCTGCGCGCGCCGACGCGCGCGTTGAACTGGCGCGCAAATATTCGTGGGACGCGCGGATGGAAGAGCTCGGCGCGATCGTGCACGCGGCGTTACGGCGTAAGATGAAGGACGGAGGACGGAAGACGGAGGACGAATGACTTTGGTCTTTCGTCCTTTGTCGTCTTTTGAGGTTTTGTCTCATCCGAGTATAATAGCAACGTTTGTGAGTGAAAAAACGACGGCGGTCGGTAGAGATGGGTCGGCGACCCGTCTCTACGCGGCGGCGGTCGAATTCTTGGAGGACGTGTGATCAAAAAAATCTGGGAGAAGTGGAAAATATTCGCGCGGGCGTTTGCCGATTTCCAGGCGCGCGTCTTACTGACGCTCGTTTACTTTATCATCGCGGCGCCATTCGGCTTGCTAGTGCGCCTGTTGAGCGATCCGCTGGCAATCAAGCGCCACGCGCAACGTTCGATGTGGTTTCCCAAGCATAATCCCGAACAGACGCTCGAAAGCGCGCGGAGGCAATTCTAAATGCACATCCTGGGTATCTCTTGTTTCTATCACGACGCGGCGGCGGCATTGCTGCGCGACGGCGTGCTCATCGCGGCGGCGGAAGAGGAACGCTTTTCGCGCAAGAAACACGATTTCGGTTTTCCCATTCACGCGATTGATTTCTGTCTCAAGCAGGCAGGCATCCGCGGACAGGATTTGGATTACGTTGTCTTTTACGAAAAGCCGTTTGTCAAGTTCGAACGCATCTTGATGACGGCGCTGGGCACGTTTCCTAATTCGTGGCACACCTTTCGCGAATCAATGATCACGTGGTTCAAAGACAAGTTGTGGATCAAGAGCTTGTTGCAAGACCAGTTGGGCGTCCCCGCGTCCAAGATTTTGTTCGCCGATCATCACTTGTCGCACGCGGCAAGCGCGTTCTTCTGCTCGCCCTTCGAGCAAGCGGCGATGCTTACGATTGATGGCGTGGGCGAATGGACGACGGCGTCGGTGGGGCGTGGCAACGCGGCGTGGAATGACGCGGGCAAAAACGCGATCGAACTGGACAAAGAAATGCGCTTTCCGCATTCGCTCGGACTGCTCTATTCCGCGTTCACCGCCTTCCTGGGTTTTGAGGTGAACGAAGGCGAATACAAAGTGATGGGTATGGCGCCGTATGGCGAGCCGCGCTATATGGACAAGGTGTACAAGTTGGTGCGCGTGAACCGTGATTCCAGTTTCTGGCTCGATCTGGATTACTTTTCCTATCACTATTCCACGCATCAAACATTCAACCGAAAATTCGTCGAACTGTTTGGTGAACCGCGCGATCCGCGTTCCGATTTCATCACACGCTTGACGCATAACGATCCGCAAGTTTCGGACGAGGTGATCGAACGCAACCAGTATTACGCCGATGTCGCCGCGAGCATCCAAAAAGTCACCGAAGAATTGATTTTGCAAATGGCGCGGCACGCGCATCAAGAGACGGGGCTGGACAAGTTGTGTCTGGCAGGCGGCGTCGCGCTGAACAGCGTGGCGAACGGGCGCATCTTGCGCGAGACGCCGATCAAAGAATTGTTCATCCAACCCGCCGCGGGCGATTCGGGCGGCGCGTTGGGCGCGGCGTTGTACGCCTATCACGTGATCCTGGGTCAGCCGCGGCGCTTTACGCTGGAGCACGCGTACTGGGGCGCGACGTATTCCGAGGCGGACATCCGCGCGGCGTTGGACGAGCGCGGCGCCAAGTACCACATCATCGCAGACGACGCGCGGATGACGGATCTGATCGTGGACGATTTGACGCGCGGCAAAGTCATCGGCTGGTTCCAGGGGCGGTTTGAGTGGGGACCGCGCGCGCTGGGCAATCGTAGCATCCTGGCAGACCCGCGCCGCGCCGAGATGAAGGACATCGTCAATCACAAAATCAAATTCCGCGAACCGTTCCGTCCGTTCGCGCCCGTAATTTCGGAAAGCGCCGTCGCCGATTATTTCACGTTCGATCCATCGGCGCAGTATCCCGCGCGCTATATGCTCTTGGTGTTGCCGCTGCGCGAAGATAAAGCGCAGCAAATTCCCGCCGTCAATCATCTCGGGACGGGACGTTTGCAAACCGTGCGCCGCGAATGGAACGCGCGCTATTACGATCTGGTAAACAAGTTCGGGCAAGCGACCGGCGTGCCGGTACTGATGAACACCTCGTTCAATCTGCGCGGCGAGCCGATTGTGGCAAGTCCCGCCAACGCGCTCAACACCTTCTTCAAAAGTGGGATTGACGTGTTGGTGTTGGAAAATTATCGCGTGGAAAAATAAAATTTTCTATCCGCGGCGGTCGGCGGTCATCGGTCGGCGGTCGTCCGCGTGGAGGTCGTCTGTGAAAGTACTTCGTCAAATCGCGGCTCATCTCTCCACGGCAGGTGAATTGCTCGGCTTTGTGTGGCAACGCCGCCTGTGGCTCTTTCCACTCGTGCTGGTTTTGCTGGTGGTCGGATTGTTGATCGCGCTGGCATCTGCCTCCGCCATCGCGCCCTTCATCTACACCTTGTTCTAATCGGCTGGGTGGACGATGCGAAAACTCGCCAGCGTTCTGCGCGAAGCGTGGCTCATCCTCGGCGTCACACTCGTGTGGCTGATCGTGCTGGAGATCGCCGCGCAAGCCGCGTTCGCCGCGCGCGATGTGTGGCGCGCGGGCGGCGGCGCGCAACTTGCGGAGCGGAGTCTGGGCGCTGATGTGTATCGCGATCAGGCGTGGGCAACCGAGTACTGGCGCGAAGAAAATCTCACGTCGCAAAACACATTCGCCGATTGGCACTCGTACGTCTATTGGCGACGCAACCCGTATCAAGGCAAGTACATCAACATTGATGCGAACGGTTTACGCCAGACCTGGAACGCGACGCCGACGCCAACGCACGTCAAGATTTTTATGTTCGGCGGTTCGGCGCTGTGGGGCACGGGCGCGCGCGATGAATTTACGATTCCATCGTGGCTGTCCAAAAAGTTGCACGCGCGCGGCGCCGAGGTGCGGGTCACCAACTTTGGCGAAGGTGGTTACGTCAGTACGCAACAAGTGATCGCGTTGATGCTCGAATTGCAAAAGGGCAACGTGCCGGACGTGGTGGTCTTTTACGATGGCGTGAACGATACGTTTTCGGCGTTTCAACAAGGAGTCGCCGGGATTCCGCAGAACGAGTACCATCGCGCGCGATCATTCAATCAACTGAACTGGCGCGATCAGGTGGTGGAAAAACTCGCGCTCTATCGCGCGGCGCGCGGCGCGGTCGCCGCGTGGCGCAAGCCCGCGCCCAGAGACGATGCCGCGCTGGCGCAAGCCGTCGTCCAAACCGCGTTGAACAATTATGCCCTGGTGGCTGCGCTTGCCAAGCAGTATGGTTTTACCGCGCAGTTCTATTGGCAACCCGCGATCTATAGCAAGCCCATCTTGTCGGCGTGGGAAAAACAAGAATTCAATCGTCACGGTGAAGCCGATTTCTTTCGGCAGACCTATCGCGCGTTCACCCAGCAAACATCCGCGCGCGCGATGGGCGATGTGTATGATCTCTCGAACGCGTTCGACGCGGAAGCAAACACCGTGTTCATTGATGCGTGGCACATCTCGGAAGCGGGCAACGCGCGCATCGCCGAACTGATGGCGCAGACCTTGCTTCCACTCATCCCCCGAGGTCGTTAGTGTCCCGTCGCATGCAACAAATCGTCAAACGTTTGTTTGATCTAACCCTCGCGACGGTTTTGCTGATCGCCCTGTCGCCGCTCTTGCTCCTCATCGCGCTCGCCATTCGTCTCACGAGTGGCGCGCCGATTTTGTACGAGTGGCGCGTCGTCGGGCAGGGTGGACGACCGTTCAGCGGTTACAAGTTTCGGACGATGGTGGCGAATGCCGATCGGTTGAAGCGCGAGTTGTTGACGCGCAATGAAATGAACGGCGGTCCCGTGTTCAAGATCAAGGACGATCCGCGCGTGACGCCCATCGGCAAGATTTTGCGCAAGTACTCGTTGGACGAGTTGCCGCAATTATGGAGTGTCTTGCGCGGCGATATGAGCATCGTCGGTCCGCGTCCGCCGCTCGCGAGTGAATACGTTCACTTTGAAGAGTGGCAGAAACGCAAACTCACGGTCAAACCAGGGATGACCTGTCTCTGGCAAGTGCGCGGCAAGCCGAGCGATTGGCGCGAATGGTTGCGGCTCGATTTCGAGTACATCGATCACTGGTCGCTCTGGCTCGATTTCAAAATTTTGTGGCAGACGTTCATCGTCGTCATCACAGGAAAGAACTTTTGATGAAAATTCTCGTAACCGGCGGCGCAGGTTTTATCGGCTCACACACGGTTGACCTGCTCCTGCACCAAGGACACCCAGTCCGCATTCTCGACAATCTCACCCCACCCGTACATATCGCAGGCAAGGTACCCGATTACGTACCGCGAGACGTGGAGTTTATCTTAGGCGACGTGCGCGACCGCGCGGCATTTGAACGCGCGCTCGATGGCATGGACGCGGTGTTTCACTTTGCCGCGTACCAAGATTATCTCACCGATTTTTCTAAATTCTTTCACGTCAACACCGTCGGCACGGCGCTGTTGTACGAGATCGTCGTCGAGAAAAAACTGCCGATTCAGAAAATCGTCGTCGCCAGTTCGCAGGCGACGTACGGCGAAGGTAAGTACGAGTGCGCGACCGACGGCGTGCAGTACCCGCCTCTGCGCCCGGTCGAACAATTGATGCGGCGCGAGTGGGAGCCGCGTTGCCCCGTGTGCGGCGGCGCGCTGAAAATGCTCATCACCGATGAAGCGCGCGTCAACCCGCACAATCAGTACGCGATGTCGAAATTCACCCAGGAGATGCTCGCGCTGAACTTTGGGCGACGGTATAACATTCCAAGTGTCGCGCTGCGTTTTTCAATCGTGCAAGGTCCGCGCCAGTCGTTTCGCAACGCGTATTCCGGCGCGCTGCGAATTTTCACGACGCGTTTGCTGAGCCACCACGCGCCGATTTGCTACGAAGACGGACAGCAACTGCGCGATTACGTTTCGGTGCACGACGTCGCGCGCGCGAACGCGCTGGTGATGCAAGACCCGCGCGCCGACTATCACGCGTTCAACATCGGCGGTGGACGCGCGATTACGGTCGTCGAGTTCGCGCGGCTCGTCGCGCGGCGAATGGGTGTCAACATCGCGCCCGAAATGCCCGGACAATTCCGCTTTGGCGATACGCGTCACATCGTCTCCGACATCAGCCCACTGCGCGCGTTGGGCTGGGAACCGCGCGTCGCGTTCGACGAAATCATAGACGAGTATATCGCGTGGGCGCGTTCGCAGCCCGACGTGCGCGATTATTACGTGGACGCGGAACGCGAGATGAAGGCGCGAGGGACGATTCGCGAAACACAATGAGCCAATGTGCCAATGAACCAAATTCCAAATCCTAACCTTGAACTTTGAACCTTGAACCTGAAACTTGAAACATGCTAATCACGCGCGCACCTGTTCGGATTTCCTTTGCTGGCGGCGGCACCGATTTGCCCGCGTACTATGCGCGGCACGGCGGCGCAGTCGTCAGCACGACGATTGACAAATATTTTTACGTCTTTCTCAACGTGATCGCCGACGAGACGATCCAGATCGCGTCGTCCGATTATCGCACGTTCTATCGGCACGACGTGGATACGCCGATGCTCTTCGACGGCGATTTGAGTTTGCCGCGCGCCATCTTCAATCACTTTGGATTGACGCGCGGACTTTCGATGTTTCTCGCGTCGGAGATTCCGCCGGGCACGGGTCTCGGCTCGTCGAGCACGGTCGCGGTCGCGATCATCAAAGCGGTGACGACCGCGCGCGGTTTGTTTTTGTCGAAACAGCAAATCGCCGAACTCGCGTGCCGGATCGAGATCGAAAAACTGGGCGAGCCGATTGGCAAGCAGGATCAGTACGCCGCCGCGTTCGGCGGCTTGAACCTGATCCAATTTTCGAGCGATGGCGTGACGGTCGAGCCGATCAGCATCGCGACGGAAACGCGCCGTGAACTCGAACGCAATGTTCTGTTGTTCTTCACAGGCGCGACGCGCGCGGCGTCGTCCATTTTACATTCGCAGAAACAATCGTCGGAGCAAAACGATCCGCGCGTTCTGGACGCGTTGCACGCGGTCAAGCAAATGGCGTTCGAAGCGAAGGCGTGCCTCGCACGCGGCGAGCTCGCGCAATTCGGCGCGCTGCTGGACCGCGCGTGGCAGAACAAGAAAAAATTTGCGCGCGGCGTTTCGAATGCGCTGATTGACGAGTGCTACGATCTCGCGCGGCAAAACGGCGCGTGTGGCGGCAAGGTCACAGGCGCAGGCGGCGGCGGCTTTTTGATGATCTACTGCGAGCCCGCGCATCAAGGCGCGGTGACTCAGGCGTTGGAAGCGAAAGGTCTCAAGCGGATGGATTTTCGTTTTGAAAGCGAAGGCGCGCGCGTGTTGGTGAATGCGGGCTTGCGGATCGCGGAGAGTTGAGCAGTGTTCGGTATCCAGTATTCAGTGTTCAGTATTCAGTTGTCGTCCAACTGAACACTGAATACTGAAAACTGAATACTTGACTTTAGACTGACTATGCAACGCAAAGAATTCCTCTATCTGGTAGCGCTGTGGCTCATCGGCGATGCGCTCGCGATCTACGCCGCGCTCAACGTCGCGTTCGATGTACGGTACAATTTCGATTGGTTGCCGCTGATCGAGAAACTCGCGCCGATCACGGAGCGATACCAGGTCGTGATTCCGCTCGCCGTGCCGCTGTGGCTGCTCGTCTTTGCGTTCAATCATTTGTACGATCGCCGCTATACGCTGAACGGCTTGCAAGAGTACGGCAAAATCGTGATCGCGTGTACGCTCGGCATTCTCGTGCTCGTCCTCCTCAGTTTCATCGAGCCGAACCTGAGCGTGTCGCGCAGTTGGCTCGTGCTGTGCTGGTTCTTGACGATCCTGTTCGCGGGCGCGATGCGATTCGCGCTCCGGCGCGTTGCGCATCTCGCGCGCCGGCGCGGCTATCTGCTGACGCGCGCGCTGATCGTCGGCGCGAACGAACACGCCAAGGCGATTGCGCGCCAACTCGAACCCGCGACGCAATCGGGCGTGCAGGTCGTCGGCTTTTTGGACGATTATTTGCCGAACGATTCGCGCGTCCTGGGTGAGCTGCGCGTGCTGGATCGTCCGACCGCGCTCGCGCAGGTCGCGCGTGAGACGCGCGCGACCGAAGCGATTGTCGTGCAGGGCGCGATTGCGTGGGAAAGTTTTATGGAGATCATCCAGCGCAGCACGTCGTCGCTCGATAATCTCGACATCAAACTCTCCCCTGGGTTTTACGAAATTTTGGCGACGGGCGTGCGATTGAGTCAAGATGGCTTTGTGCCGCTACTCGCGATTGAAAAGAATCGCATCACGGGCGTGGACGCGTGGATGAAAAACATTCTGGATTATGGCGCGAGTCTCGCCGCGCTCATCCTCGTCAGCCCGATTCTGCTGTTGACTATAATTCTAGTCAAGCTGGTCGCGCCGGGTTCCGTGTTCGAACCATACTATGTTTTGGGCGCGCGCGAAAAACAATTCACGACCTGGAAATTCCGCACGCACTATGCCGATCCCGCGCGGCGCACGCTGGATTATCCGTTCGCGCGCTGGTTGTATCGCCTGGGGCTCGACAAGTTGCCGCAGTTCGTCAACATCTTGCGCGGCGAAATGAGTCTCGTCGGTCCGCGCCCGATTCCCGCCGCGCGCGCGGCGATCTACCAGGAATGGCTGCCGACGCTGCTCGCGGTCAAGCCCGGTTTCACGGGACCGTGGGTCGTCGGCGCGTGCCAAGTGCAATCGCTCGAAGACGAAATTCGTTTGGACTTGTACTACATCCGCAGTTGGACGATCTGGCTCGATCTGCAAATCCTTTTGCAAACCGCGCTGCGCTTGTTCGAAGGCGTGCGACCCGTTACGAAAAGATGAGAGATGAAAGATGAGAGATGAAAGCGCGCGCGATTTTTCTTGATCGCGATGGCGTGATCAACGTCAATCGTCCCGATCACGTCAAGTCGTGGGATGAATTCGTGTTTTTGCCATACGCGCTGACCGCGCTGCGAAAACTTGCCGCGCGCGATTTCCGCGTCATCGTCACGACGAATCAAGCCGCGATTGCGCGCGGTCTCGTCGCCGAGGAAACCGTGCGCGCGATTCACGCGCAGATGATCGCCCAAGTCGAACACGCGGGTGGACGCATTGACGCGGTCTACTTTTGTCCGCATCACCCCGACGACAAATGCGGCTGCCGCAAACCGCAGCCAGGGTTGTTCGCGCAAGCCGCGCGCGATTTTAAGATTGACCTGGCGCGCTCGTTCGTCGTCGGCGACGCGTTTTCGGATGTCGCCGCCGCGCTCGCGATTGGCGCGCAGCCGATTCTGGTGATGACCGGACGCGGGCGCGAACAACACGCCGAGATGATTGCGAATAATCACACTGGACACCCAATTGCGGACGATCTGCTCGGCGCGGTCGAATGGATTTTGCGCGAGGAGAATCGTGATTGACTCGATCGCGCGCTGGCTCGTGCGGCTCGAAATCGTTTCGCTCGCGCTCGTGTACGTCTATTTCGTCGTCACCGATCACGTGCCGCTCATCGCGTTCGCGCTCATCGCGCTGATCTGGCTCGCGCGCCGGCGCGTCACCGGAAGATTCACGCGTCGCACTCCGTTCGATCTACCGATTCTGCTGTTGCTCGTGTGGTTGCCGGTCAGTTTCTCCGTGACCGTTGACGCGGCGCTGAGTCTGCCGAAAGTGTACGGCGTAATTTTATGCGTCGCGTTTTTCTACGCGATTGTCAACGCGATCCGGACGCGCCGCGATCTTGCGTGGGCAACGCTGTGGCTGGTGATCGTGTGCGCAGCCATCGCGCTCGCGGGTTTGATCGGCACCGATTGGGCGCAGGGCAAAATCGTTTCCGCGTCGTTCATCTACGATCACCTGCCGCGTTTCGTCCAGAATATTCCGCGTTCGATTGCGGGCGGCTTTGCGCGCAATGGCGTGGGGGGGACGTTGGCGTTTACGATTCCGTTGCTCGCCGCGCTTGCTGTTGGACGGACGACCGACGACGGACGACCGCCGACAGTAGATCGCGATTGGCGGTCAGCGGTCAGCGGTCAGCGGTCAGCAGTCGTTCTGGTTGCGCTTACTCTCTCGCTCATCACCCTCGCGCTGACGCAATCGCGCGGTGGAATCCTGGGAACAGCGGCGGGTTTGCTCGTCGTCGCGGTGTGGCGCGAACGAAAATTCGCGTGGGTGATCGGCGCGGGCGCGCTCGCGCTGACGGCGTTGCTTGCGCTGGGGTCCGGCAACGCGCTGCTGGATTTCGTTCTGCGGATGGACGCGCGCGGCGCGACTCTGGCAAGTCGTCTGGAGGTGTGGCAGCGCGGGCTGATGATGGTGCGCGATTTTCCGTACACCGGTATCGGTATCGGCACGTACAACCCGATCGCGCATTTGCTGTACCCCTTTTTCATCGCCGCGCCGGACGAAGTGGTGCCGCACGCGCACAATCAGTTGTTACAAGTCGCGGTGGATTTGGGAATTCCTGGGTTGATCGCGTACATCGGCTTGCTCGTCGCGTTCGGCGTGTGCGCGATGCGCGCGTATGCCGACCTCTCCCCCAGCCCCTCTCCTGATAGGAGAGGGGAGCAAGAGCGCGCGCTGACTATCGGTTTGGTTGCAGGAATGTTCGCGCACCACGTCTTCGGTTTGACCGACGCGTTCATCCTGGGAACGAAACCTGGGATCGTGATGTGGGTCTTCTTTGCGTTTGGCGCGGCGATTGATCAACGACCGATGACCGACGACGGACGCTTTGGTCATTCGTCTTCGGTCGTCCGTCTCGATTTATAATGAAGACACCTTTCTGGAAATCGAACTGGTTTCGCGTGACGCTGGGCACGCTCATCAGCATCGTCTTTTTGCTGCTCGCGCTCAAAGACGTGCCGCTGGATGAGGTGGCGCGGTCGCTCGCGCGCGTCAATTATGTCTGGGTCGCGCCCGCGGTGCTTGTGATGCTTACGCAATCGTGGCTGCGCGCGCTGCGCTGGATTCGGTTGTACTATCCGGCGCACCGAACCTTGCGCGCGTTTCCGATGTTCACCTTCGTGGTGATCAGTCAGATGCTCAACATCGTCGTGCCGTGGCGCGTGGGTGAGCTCGCGCGCATTTATCTCGCGACCGAAATCGCCAAGCGCAATGCCGCGCAAACGATTGCCACGCTCGCCGTCGAAAAATTCCTCGATACGTTGATGATGCTGGTGCTGTTGCTGATGATTCCCTTGTTTATGACTCTGCCCGATTGGCTGGAAGGTCCGCGCGAGGGTTTCATCGTGATGGCATCGGTGTTGTGTGTGATCGCGCTGGGCTTGTTGCTCTCGGAAGATCGGATCGTCACTCTGCTGAATAAAATTCCGCTGCCGTGGGGCAAGCAGTTCGTCAGTGAGAATGTGCGCGTCGCGCTGAACAGTCTGGACGCGTTCAAGCGGTGGGATTTGCATCTCGCGCTCCAGGCCCTGTCGGTGGTGATTTGGCTGCTCGGCGTCGTCGGCAACTATTTCGTTTTCCTTGCGATCGATTTGCAGCTGCCGTTCATCAGCGCATTTCTGTTGCTGGCGGTTTTACAAATCGGCGGACTCGTGCCCTCCGCGCCGGGCAAACTGGGGGTGTTTCAGATTTTGTGCATCTGGACGCTCGCGCTCTTCGGGGTGGATAAAAGCGTCGGCTTGACGTACGGAATTTTACTGTACCTGATCGCGTACGGCACGCCGGTCGTGTTGGGGATTTTGTTCGTGTGGTGGGGCGGCGTGAATTTGCGGAGGATGACCGACGACCGATGACCGATGACCGACGCACGATTTCGATTGTGATTCCCGCGTATCGCGCGCAGGGGACGATTGGCGCGTGCCTCGACGCGTTGCGCGGGCAAACCGCGCCGGACGATGAAGTGATCGTCGTCGCCGACGATGAATCGCGCGAGACGGTGCGCGCGCTTGGCGAACCGCGCGGCGCGCGCGTACTGACGCCGAATCGCGGCGCGGCGGCGGCGCGCAATCTAGGCGCGGCAGACGCGCGCGGCGAAATCGTTCTGTTTCTCGACGCCGATTGTGTGCCGGAACGAAACTGGGTGCGCGCGATGCTCGCGCCGTTCGCCGATCCGGAGATCGTCGGCGCGTGCGGAATGAAGCAGACGAAACAGCGCGGCATCATTCCGCGTTTCATCCAGATCGAATTCGATTACCGGTACGACAACGAGCGCGCGCTGCCGCACATTGATTTCATTGACAGCGGCACGGCGGGGTACCGCCGCGCGATCTTTTTGGAGCAAGGCGGATTCGATTCGCGCTTGTCTGACGCAGAAGACACCGATTTGTCGTATCGGTTAGCGGAGCGCGGTTACAAGATGGCGTTTGCGTCGGACGCGATCGTGTATCATCACCACCCCGAAGCGTTGATCGAATATTTGCGCCGGAAATTTACGTACGCGTTTTGGCGCGCCGATGTGTACGCGCGACATCCGCGCAAACTCGCGTCCGATTCGCGCACGCCGCAAACGCAAAAGATTCAAGGGGTGTTAGTTGGTTCGTTGGTTGGTTCGCTTGTTATATCGTTGGCTTGGCGCGACGCGTTGTGGCTCGCCGCGCTGATCGTTATCGCGTTTGCCTTGACGACTCTGCCGTTCATCACGCGTTATTTCCAACGCGATCCGGTGGTCGTCCTGTTATCGCCGTGGCTCATCGCGTTATCCGCGCTGGCCGGTTCATTCGGACTGGGACTTGGATTCGTGCGCGCGAAATTGAAACGTGAGACGTGATGCGTCTCCGCATACTGAAAACTGAAAACTGAACACTGGATACTGAACCCCATCCACAGATGCTCTATGAAAGAACGCCGTTTATTTCTCGCGCTCATTGATCTGCTGCTTGTCAACGCGGCAGTGATCATCGCGTTCGTCGTGTGGTCGTCGCGCGGCGACAAAGAACTGCGCGAATTGCTGACGACGCAGACGTACTGGTTCGGCGCGCTCACGATCTTGTGGCTGGGTTGCGAGTACCTCAGTGGCTTGTACGATCTGCGCGTCGTCGCGCGACTGCGCGCGACGACGCGCGCGCTCGCGCAAACATTCCTGCTCGTCCTCGTCGCGTACCTCGCGATCTTTTTTTCGCTGCCGACGGAATTGCCGCGCGGCATCGTCGTCTATCACGGCGTCGCCGCGATCGTTCTGATCGCGTTGTGGCGCGGTGCGTACATTCGCGCCGCGCTCTTTCGGCGGCGCGCGCTGATCGTCGGCGCGGGCAACGCGGGGCGCGAAATCGCGCGGACGATTCAGGCGCAATTTCAACCGCATTACGATCTCGCCGGTTTCGTGGACGACGATCCGGCGAAACAAGGTCACCGCGTCGAGGGATTGCCGGTGTTGGGCGCGCGCGCCGATCTGACGCGCCTGATCGCGCAGCAACGCGTCGCCGAAATCATTCTGGCGATCACGCGCGATCTCTCCGACGATCTGTTCCACGCCTTGCTCGACGCGCAAGAGCTGGGTGTCGAAATCGTGCCGATGCCGATTTTGTTCGAGCGGATCACCGGGCGCGTGCCGGTCGAGTACATCGGCGAGAGTTGGTACGTCGCATTGCCGCTGAGCCACGCGTCGAGCGGCGAACTGTATCGCGCGATCAAACGCGCAATCGATCTCGCGTTCGCGTTGATCGGCTTGCTGGTGTTCGTGTTGTTGCTTCCATTCATCGCGCTGGCGATCCGGCTCGATTCGCCGGGCGCGATCTTTTATTCGCAGCCGCGCGTCGGGCAAGGCGGGCGTATTTTTACCGTGCGCAAATTGCGGACGATGGTGCGCGATGCGGAACGCGCGGGGCAAGCGGTGTGGGCGGCGCGCAACGATCCGCGCGTCACGCGCGTCGGAAGATTTTTGCGCCGCTTGCACTTGGACGAAGTGCCGCAATTTTGGAACGTGTTGCGCGGCGAGATGAGCATCGTCGGTCCGCGTCCCGAACGACCCGAATTCGTCGCGCAATTGGAAAAGCAAATTCCGTTTTATCGCTTGCGGCACGCGGTCAAACCTGGGATCGCGGGCTGGGCGATCACACATTCCGATTACGTGGATAACGTGGACGATGCGCGCTTGCGTGTGGAGTACGATTTGTATTACATCAAGCATCAATCGCTGGGACTCGATGTGTGGATTTTGTTTCGGACGGTGTGGCATGTGTTGGCGTTCAAAGGACGTTGAGCGAAGGATGAAGGATGAAGGATGAAGGATGAAAAGGCTTTGCAAGCGCATCGTAGCGCGATGGATAAAGATTTAGTCGTTGCGGTGGATTTGGGCGGGACGCAAATTCGCGTCGCGTTGTGCGATGCACGCGGAAATATTTTGAAACGAATCGCGCAACCTGCGTGCGCGGCGGAGGGCATCGAAGCGGTTTTTGCGCGCATCGTCGCGAACATTCATGCGGCGACGAGCGATTGGTCGCGCGTGCGCGGGATCGGCGTGGGCGCGCCCGGCACTGTTGATCCTTGGCGCGGCGTTATTCTGGAAGCGCCGAATTTGGCGGGGATGGTTGCTTTTCCGATTCGGGCGCGGCTCGAAAACGAATTGCGCGCGCCGGTGTTTGTCGGTAACGACGCGAATCTTGCCGCGCTCGGCGAGCAACGATATGGCGCGGGACGCGGCGTCGCCAATTTGATTTACGTCACGATCGGCACCGGCATCGGCGGCGGGATCGTTGCGAACGATCGGTTGTTTCTGGGCGCGCGCGGTTTTGCCGGAGAAGTGGGACATCAAACGCTCCAAGCCGATGGTCCGCGCTGCAACTGCGGCAACGTCGGTTGTCTGGAAGCGCTGGCGGCGGGTCCGGCGATTGCGCGCGCGGCGCGCGACGCGTTGCGCGCCGGACGCGCGTCGCAAATGCGCGCGCTGAGCGACGACGACGTGGAGCGCGTGACGGGCAGGATCGTCACGCACGCCGCGCGGGATGGCGACGCGCTGGCGCGCGAAATTCTCGCGCGCGCCGGATTTTACATCGGCTTGGGTCTGGTGAGTTTGCAACACAATTTCGATACGCGCCTGTTCGTGCTGGGCGGCGGCGTGGCGATCAATGCGTGGGATTTTATTTATCCGTCGATCCACAACACCTTCGACGAATACACGATGCCTTCGATGCGACGCGATGTGCGAATCGTGCCGGCGCAGTTAGGCGACGACGCGGGCTTGCTCGGCGCGGCGGCGTTGGTCAATGATCAAATGACAAATGGCAAATGACAAATGACAAATGGCAAATGACCAAATGACCAAATGACAAATGATCAAATGGCAAATGGCAAATGGCAAATGACAAATGACCAAATGACAAATGATCAAATGGCAAATGACAAAATCGATCTTTCGATTGTGATCGTTAGTTACAATGTGCGGGAGTTGTTGGCGCGCTGTCTCAAGTCAGTGGACAGTGGGCAGTGGACAGTGGACAGCAGGAATCTGATCGCTGACCACTGTCCACTGTCCACTGAGATCTTTGTCGTTGACAACGCGTCGTGCGATGGCAGCACGGTGATGGTGCGCGAGAAATTTCCGAGCGTCCATTTGATCGAAAACGCGGAAAATCGCGGTTTTGCCGCCGGCAACAATCAGGCGTTTCCGTTGACGCGCGGGCGTTACGTGCTGATGCTCAACCCGGATACCGAAGTGCGCGCGGGCGCGCTAGAGACGCTCGTGCGATTTATGGACGCGCATCCACGTGCAGGCGCGTGCGGCGGCAAGTTGCTGTACGGCGATGGAGCGTTTCAACATTCCGCGTTTGCATTTCCGACGCTCGCGCAAATCTTTCTGGATTTCTTTCCACTGAATTGGCGGTTGATCGAATCGCGATTGAACGGGCGTTATCCGCGCGCGTGGTATGCGCGCGGCGCGCCGTTCCCAATCGATCATCCGCTCGGCGCGGATTTTCTAGTGCGGCGCGAGGTAGCAGAGCAAGTCGGCTGGCTCGACGATCGATTTTTTATTTACTGCGAAGAGATTGACTGGGCGATGCGGATCAAGCGCGCGGGCTGGCAAATTTGGTGCGTGCCGCAAGCCGAGATCGTGCATCACGAGGCGAAGAGCACCAGCCAGTTTCGCGAGGCGATGTTCATCGAGTTGTGGCGCGCGCGCGCGCGGTTGTTCCGCAAGCATTACGCGCGCGCGTTTCGTTTTGCCGCGCAGTGGATCGTGCGCGTGGGGTTGTGGAATGAAGCGCGCAAGGCGTGCGCGGCGGCGCGGCGCGGTGAGGTGACGCAAGAGGAACTGGCGCGGCGGCTTGACGCGTATGGTCAAGTCTGGCATAATGTTACTGGCTGACGCCTCTGGCGATCCGCAGGAGGGATTGAATGAGCATTCAAATGGTGATCGAATTATCTGATCGTCAAGGGACGCAAACGATTCTCAGCGCGCTAGAGGCATACAAAGCCCGTTTGCGCCTGAGCATCGCGCGGACGAAACGCCGGCTCGGTGAATTTGAAATGCGCTATCACGCGACAACCGATCATTTTCTGAAAGAGATGGCGGCGGAAGACTTGGTCGGCGGCGATTTGGAATATGTGGAATGGGCGGGCGAGGCGAAACTATTGAAAGGATTGGCGTCCGAGCTGGGAGAACTGGAACATGCCCGTTACCAACTTCCATGAGTACGCCAAGTCCATCACTGATCTCTTGGGGTATTCCAAATGGCTCAGTTAGTCTCCACGCAAAAAAAACGAATCGTATCATCCCCGCGACGCAAATCGCAGAATGGCAAACGCGTCATCCCCGCGATCACGCCGATTGGGAGCGACGCGCCCGTCAGCGAGACACTGCCCAAGGCGGTGCGCCGCATCGCGCGCGCTTTGCGTCCCCAGAAAATAATTCTCTTCGGTTCGTACGGCTATGGCAACCCCGATCCCGATAGCGATGTAGATTTGCTCGTCGTGATGAAGACGCGCGCGTCGAGCGCGGATCGTTCGTGGGCGGTTTCACGGCTGTTGATTCCACGCCCCTTCCCAGTTGATATTTTGGTCAGAACACCACAAGAGATCGCGCGGGCGTTGCGCGGGGGCGATTTCTTCATTGACGAGATCGTGTCACAAGGACAGGTGTTATATGAACGACGAACTTGATCCGCTGGCGTGGATAGCAAAAGCAGAAGGCGATTACGAAATGGCGCGTTTGGCATTGCGCCGCAAAGAGCCGTTGACGGACAGTTCGTCTTTCCACGCGCAACAATGCGCGGAGAAATACTTGAAGGCAATGCTGGTCGCGCGCGGGAAAGCGTTTCCCAAAACGCACGATTTGATTTTGTTGAACAATTTGTGCGCCCAGACGGGAATCTTCGTTGGGATTGATCCCAAGCAACTCAACACGTTGTCCGATAGCGCGGTGCGCTCGCGTTATCCTGGCGCGGCGCAAACAGTGGACGAAGCGCGCGCCGCGCTGGAGATTGCTAAAGCCATCCGCAAATTCGCGCGCAAGTTCTTGAACGTCAAATGATGGAAAGGAGTTGCGATGCCCCAGGCGATTGCCAGCCCCGATGATTTGGAACGTTTTGCGCGCGAACTCAAGCAGTTCAACACTCAGTTGCGCGATAGTGTGGCGCGGTTGAACGGACAGTTTGCCAACCTGGGTGATACGTGGCGCGACCAAGAGCATCAGAAATTCGCGCAAGAGTACGAGCAAACGATGCGCGTGCTGGCGCGGTTCAATCAAATTGCGGATCAGCAGATTCCATTCTTGATGAAAAAAGCGCAACGGATTCGCGACTATCTGACGCAGCGGTGAGGATGGCGCGATGAGTTCAGCGAATGTTCGAGCGATCCACGCGCTTGATGATTTCAAAGCCGCGCTCGCGCGCTTTGGCAGCGAAGCGCAAGATGCCTTGGGCGCGGCAGCGCAAGAAATTCAGCGCACGCTTGATTGGCTTGCTGAACGCGCGAATCATTGGCGCAACGAGGTACGACGGCGCGCAGAAGCCGTGCGCCAAGCCGAAGCCGCGCTCGCGCGCTGCCAGGCATGCCGCCCGCCGCGTGATTGCAGCGCGTACCAAAACGCGCTGCTCCAAGCGCGCGTGCGACTGCGTGAAGCGGAAGCGGAATTGAAAAACGTTCAGCAATGGACACAGCTTGTGCAACACGCGGTTGCAGAGTATCAACGCGAAGCGCAGCGCTTGGCAGCGGTGTTAAGCGCGGACTTGCCGAAAGCAAGCGCGTTGTTGGGTAACAGCGCGGACATTCTGCAATCTTACGCGGCGATGGGCGCGCCATCGGTCGGCATCCCATCAGACTTTACTGCCGCAACGCAAACGGGGATTGGCGCGCAACAAGGATCAGGCGGCGGCGCGCAAGCCACCGCACTCGATCAAGCGCTGGCGGAGTTGGAAAAGATCGAGACAGGGCGCTCAATCGTTCAAGCGATCCGCGCGCGCGGGACGCAGGTACGTTTTGGCGAGGCGACTGAAGGCGCGATCGCGCATTTTGATCCGCGCGCGAACGAAATCGTGATCAGCGAAACGTTGCGTGACGCCACGCCAAGCGTGTTGAGCGCGCACTTGGCGCACGAGGGCACGCACGTCAAGTGGAGTCGGAGCGATTCGATTGACCAAGAATATCATGCGTTCAGCGCGCAAGCCGAGGTCTGGAATCGGTTAAAGGCAAGCCATACGGACGAGCAATGCGACTGGGTTTCGTGGATGATTTCCCTGGGGGAGCGTGACGCCAAGAACATCATTCGGCGTTACTACCCTGGCTTGCCCGAGTAGGAGGTGAATGATGCCAGAAATAACCTTTGTTCCGTTTCACACGGCGCGGCTTGAAACGCCGTACACTTTTCTCTACCCTGCGGGCTGGCAAGCGCGCGAAATCGCGACGGATGGTGGCGCCGAAATTTTCATTGCGGGACCTTCCGATCCCGCTGGAACGTACGCGGTTTCCTTCACGGTGCGGATGTCCCGCGGTGCGCGAGAAACGCCTGATGTCGCGGCGATGGCTTTGCTTGCGCGTTATCGTTCCGCCCCAGGTTTCCGCGAACTGGGTCAAGCGCGCGGGGTGGTGGCGGGTAGCCGCGCAGTTGAGGTGGGAATTTCGTACCTGGCTCCTTTGCCGCTGAATAACATCAACGCGCGACCGACGCCAATCACCGAGCGACACGTTTTCCTCGTGCAGCGCGATCAATTTTTTGAATTACTCTACGCCGCAACTGGGGCAGAGTATCCGACGTGGCTGCCTGCTTTTCAAACTCTGATCCAAACCTTTACTTTTGAGACACAAGTTGAACACGTTGCATTTCTGCCGCTCATAGCGATTCCCACACCGCAGTATGCGCGCGAAGAAGCAGTGGAATACGAGACCAAGCGGGATGAGAGCGATGAGCAACCTGGGTAGTACGGCAACCGATTTGCATACAAACTGGCGGCGCCTGTGCCAGAAGTGGGAGTACACCAAAACACTGTGGAGCGATTCCGTGCGCCGCGGTTTTGAAGACGACTACTGGACGCCGCTGGAAAAGCAGACGCAAGCGACGCAGCGCGAGATGGAGCGCTTGGCGCAGGTGATTGCCCAGGCGCAACGAAGTATCAAATAGTGGAGGTGTTCAATGTCCGAACATGAACTCATTCATCAAGAACGTGAAATCTTGCGCGCATTCCGCCAAACAACTGGTGCGCGTGTGAAGGCAGAAACCGACGCTGAAGCACAGCGCAAAGCTGAACTGAGCGCGGCAGAGACTAAATCCCAGAACGCGCAAAGACAGGCGGAGGCAGAGCGCGCTAAAGCCGAAGCAGAGGCAAAATCCCTGATTCTAACGGATTCTGTGGTCACTCTCGGTAGCCTCCCATTGAAGCAGACACCAGGAGATTTTGCAACCAGTTGTTGTGATACACCAAGCCGTTCAACTTGTGGGCTGGCGATTGGTATGTGGACGCGCCCAGGGTGCGCGGACAATAGGGCAGGAAGTTGTGCAACAAGACCCATCCTCTGACCGCATATTCTGCGGTCATAAGATGGCCGTGAAAATACTTGGCGGCCTGATGTCAGGACACATTTGGCAAAGCGGCTTCCAAGTCTAGGGTGCACTGTGGGTCCAGCCACTGCCATAACCTAGAGTCGGTTTTCAATAGCAGGAGAATGGCGTTGACCAAACTCACTTCCCA
>VGOB01000023.1 GCA_016865935.1 Chloroflexota bacterium
TGCGGCAATAGCAAGTGTCAACATTCATGGATGCAGTTTCTCCCAGAGGCGATTGACCTCAGGATAACTGCATTACCGAACGTCAACAACTGTGAATCAAGCTTTCACCCGTTACAGGGACACTACCCAATAATCCTGTGTCGGCAGGTTTAGTTTCGACCCCCGAAGAATGGAAATGGTCATACTGTAGGACAAATTCATAAATTTGTCCTACGACTTCGGAGAAGCCCGTGTCGGCTGGGTTAGTCTCGACACCTGAAGAATGGAAATGGTCGTACCGTAGGACAAATTTATAAATTTGTCTTACGACTTTGGAGAAACCCAATGCCCTCCAAAATCCTCGTCACCTACGCCAGCCGCACCGGCTCCACCGCCGAGATCGCGCAAGCCATCGGCAAGACGCTCGCGGAAGGCGGCGCGCAAGTGGATGTGCGCGCGATGCAAGATGTGCACGACCTCGCGCCGTACCGCGCGGCCGTCGCCGGAAGCGCGGTTCGCAAATCGAAATGGTTGCCGGAGGCGGCGCGCTTCATCGAGACGCATCGTGCGGAATTGGCGCAAGCGTTTCGCGATGTTTACGGTCTGCATCACGCTTGTTGTTGCTCAATTAACTCTATGCGGAGTGTGTTATGCAACCGATTCTAACGCGCTGCGGCTATCGCTGTGATCTCTGTCTGGCGTACAAACCCAGCGTCGAACGGAATCCGGCGAACCGACAAAAATTGAGCGACGGCTGGTTCAAGTACTTTGGGTTTCGTTTGCCTGCATCAGAAATTTGTTGCGACGGATGTATGTCGGACAATCCCAAGTTGATTGACCAGAGTTGCCCAGTGCGCCCGTGCGTCATCGCGCGCGGCTTGGACAACTGCGCGCAGTGCGAACTTTATATCTGCGACAAATTGGAAGAGCGACTCGTCACACACGAAGAAGTGAAACAGCGTGTTGGCGCAGAAATTCCGGATGACGATTACGTTTGCTTCATCCAGCCGTACGAAAACAAAAAACGACTGGACGCGCTCAGACGCTCAACACCCGCGACCTAAAATGCAAAACGACCTTCCCCCATTATGAGGAAGGTCGTTTTTGGTTCATTGGCTCATTGGGCGATTGGCTCATTGTTCTCCATCAATCCACTTGACTGCCATCTCCGGCAGCTGCTTCAACGTCCCTTGGTACTTTGACACCGGCGGCAGCGATTCGATGAAAATGTGCCCGTAGTTTTTCGATAGCACGCGGCGATCCAAAACGACGACGATGCCGCGATCGTTCTTGCTCCGGATCAATCGCCCGAACCCTTGCCGAAAACGGAGCACCGCTTCCGGCACCGCGTACTGCGCGAACGAATCGTCGAACGTCTCACTGCGCGCGGCGAAAATCGGATCGCTCGGCACGGCGAACGGCAAGCGCGTGATGACGAGGCACGACAACGCTTCGCCGACGACATCCACGCCTTCCCAAAACGAGCGCGTGCCGAGCAACGCGGTGCGTTCCTGGGTCTTGAACGTTTCCAGAACTTGGCGGCGCGAGCCGTCGAGATTTTGCGCGATGACGACGATCTCTTCCTCTTCGAGCGGACGCGTGATCGCGCGATACGTCGTGTTGAGTTGCGAGAGCGACGTGAAGAGGACGAGCGCGCGTCCGCGCGTCGCGCGCAACAGATCGATCAGCGCGCCTTCGACTGCTTTTTGATATCCGGGCTGACCCGGCTCCGGAATATCGGTTGGCACGCACACCATCGCCGCGCTCGCAAAATCGAACGGCGAGCCGACGGCAAGTTCGTCCGCCCAATCGCCGATCCCCAGGCGCGATTTGAGGTGCGCGAAATTTTTATCCACGCACAGCGTCGCCGATGTGAGAATCGTCGCGTCTTTTCCGGCGAACAATTGCTTTTGCAACAACTCGCCGACGTACAACGGCGCAGAGTGCAACGCGATGTCGCCGTTGTTCTTACCAATCGTCGCCCAATAAATTCCGCCCGCCTGCGGCTTTGCCACAATCGCTTCCAACTGCGCGCGCGTCTCGCCCACGCGCCGCATCGCCGAAACGAGTTCCGTTGCGAGTTCGAAATAACTTGGCACTTGAAAATCATCGAGATCGTCCCACGCGCCATAAATGCGCCCCATCCCATCACGCACTTGCGCGAGCGACTTGCCAAAGTCATCCCACGCGATTTCGATGTTGCTCCAATCCGGTTGCGCGCGCCGCGCCGATGTCAGGCGAATCTGGCGATCATAATTATTTTCGTTTTCGCCGGGCTTGTCTTGCTGTCCCAGAAAACTTTCGAGTGTGTTGAAGAAATCGTACACGCCGCGCAACGCGCGTTCCACATCTTGCGCGACGTCGTTCAAAATATTTTGCGTGTCGCGCTTGAGGTTGGGTGACACATCCGAATTGCGGAGCGCGCCCGCCAGCGTGCCGAGCAAACCGCCGCGCTCGTGCGCGAGTCCGCGCAACATCAATTCCAATGGCGAACGCGACGCGTCGAACGCAAGCGCCTTGGTCGCGCCTTCTTCGAGATGATGCGCTTCGTCAATCACCAGATACTTGTATTCCGGCAGAACGCGATTTTCCGTCGCCATATCGGACAGCAAGAGCGCGTGGTTCACGATGATCACGTGCGCGCTCTGCGCTTTTTCGCGCGCGCGATAAAAGAAACACTTGCCTTGTTCGTGCATCTCGCAGCGATCGGCGGAACAATGATCGGGATCGCTCGCGAGACGCGCCCACACCGCGTTCTCGGCGGGTCCCATCAAGATCAATTCCGCGCTGTCGCCCGTCGTCGTCGAAGGAAGCCACGCGAGCACCTTGGCGATCACGCGCGCTTCTTCAATCGTCAATTTGTCGGAACGACGCAGCGCGTCCAAACGATGGCGGCAAACGTAATTCGATCTTCCTTTGAGGAGCGCGGCTTTGAATTCAATCGGCAAAACTTTGCGGAGATCGGGAATGTCCTTGCCGAAAAGTTGATCTTGCAAATTGATCGTGTTCGTCGAGATGACGACGCGCTGATTGTTTTGCGCCGCCCAATAAATCGCGGGGATGAGATACGCCAGCGATTTGCCGGTGCCCGTCCCGGCTTCGACGAGCAAGGTCGCGCCGTCGTTGAACGCGCGCGCGACGGCGCGCAGCATTTCGATCTGCGGCGCGCGCAATTCGTACCCGGCGAATTGCTGCGCGAACAAACCGTCGGCGCCAAGCAGATGCGCGAGCGCGTCCACGTCGAGCGGATCGTTGTGCGTGTTCGGCTTGAGCGGGCGCTCGTCGCGGTCGCGCGAAAACATCAAGCCGAGCGTCGCGTCGGTCGTCGCGTTTTTCGCGGCGAGTTGCGCGCCAATCGAACCGGCGGCGAACGCGTGGCGCGCGCGATCGCGCAAAATATCTTGGAACGCGAATTTCAACGCCCAGTTCGACTTGTCGCCCAGCTTCGCAATGTCTTCGATGATTTTCGGATCGAGTCGCCGCGCGCGTTCGAGCAGCGCGACGAATAATTGGGAAACGGCGCGCGCGTCTTCGGTCGCGCGATGGCGCGTCGGAAATTCGATCCCCAACGCGTCCATCAGTTTGCCGAGCGAATAGCGCGACGCGTACGGCATCAGGATGCACGCGAGTTCGAACGTGTCGAGCGCGGGCGGCGGCGCGGTGTAACCGGCGCGTTGAAGAAATCCGAGATCGAATTGGATGTTGTGACCGACGAGCGGATTGTCGCCGATAAAGCGCGTCAACGGCGGCAAGACTTGGTGCAGCGACGGCGCGCGTTCTAATTCGCGCGACGCGATGCCGGTGAGTCGTTCGATTTTGTGCGGCAGCGCGCGACCTGGGTTGACGAGCGACGACCATTCGCCGAGAACTTCGTCGCCGCGAAATTTCACCGCGCCAATTTCGATGATGGCATCGCGGTCGGATTGCAAACCGGTCGTTTCGAGATCGAGCGCAACGTAGATGCGGGGCATAGGGATCAAGTTCCAGATTCAAAGTTCAAAGTTTCAAGTTCAGAGTCTCCTGACGAACAACCTGAAACTTTGAACTTGAAACTTTGAACTCGATTTTACCACGTTTGCGCGGAAATGCAAAAGAGTTGATGTGTCATCGCGAGGAGCGTTGTGAGCGGAGCGCAGTCGAACGATGCGGTGCTGAGCGAAGTCGAAGCAAGCAATCCCCAAATCGCGGCGTGGAGATTGCTTCGCCGCTGCGCGGCTTGCAATGACAGGGCGTTACGCGATCAAAATCGCGCGCCCCGGCGCGCCGTCGCCGTCTTTGATTTTCAGCGGCAAGCCGACGAAGGTGTACTTGCCCGGCTTGACGCCGCGCAAATTCAACCCTTCGACGATGACGACGCCTGCGCCGAGCAGCGTCCGATGCGTGCGTGGTTCGGACGCGCTGTACGTTTCGACGCTGAGATAATCCACGCCGACAAGTTTGACGCCGCGCGCGACGAGCCACTCCGCCGCGTCCCACGCGACGCCGACGAAATCTTTTTGAAAACCGGCGCGTTCCCACAGCGTCGAACTGCGCGTCTTGAAGAGCACGCGCGTCACGCGTTTTGGAATCCGCGCGCGTTCCAAATCGCGCGCGGTGATCGCGTGTTCGACGCGCGTGAAATCAACGACGCGCGCCGGACCGTACAACACGTTCAGATCGAGTTGGTCAACCGTCTTGCCGCCGGGAATGAAATGGAGCGGCGGATCGAAATGCGTGCCGGTGTGATCGCCGAACGACACGCGCGACACGTTCGAGCGACTCCCCTTGCCAATCTGTTTGATCGGCTCGACGATCACGGGCGGATCGCCGGGGTACGTCGGCATCGTCGGAGAAATCGGAATCGAAATGTCGTAGATTTTCATTTTGCCTCCGCTAAAATTTTGAACGGATTGAAATCGGTTTGGTAATCGTAGTAATCTTCGCGTTCCGTTCGCTTTAAGAAATTCACAACCGCGTACGTGACCGGTGTCGCGATGATTTCGTACAGACATTTGAGAATCCATTCGGTCACGGTGATGCTGATCATCGCGTCGGCGGTGAGAACGCCGGTGAACGCGATGAGCGTAAAGATCACGGTGTCCATTCCTTGACCAAGGATCGTACTGCTGATCGTGCGCGACCACAGCCATTTGCCGCGCGTCACGATTTTCAGCTTCGCCAGCACGAACGAGTTGACGAATTCGCCGCAGAGATACGCGACGAGCGATGCGAGCAAGAGGCGCGGCGCGTAACCCAGGATGCGTTCGTACGCGGCTTGCCCGTCCCAAAAATCGGCGGCAGGCAACCACGCTCCGGCTTGCATCGCGAGCACGGCGAGCGCGTTGCACAGAAAACCGATCCAGATGATTTGTCGCGAGCGCGCGTACCCGTACACTTCGGTGAGAATATCGCCGAAGATGTAACTCAGCGGAAAGATCACAATCGCCGCCGAAAGGATCACGCCGCCGAACGAAACGATTTTCGCGGTGATGATGTTCGAAACGATCAGAGCCGTGACGAACAATCCCGTCACGAGTGTGAGATACCGATAACTCGTCGCCGATCGTGGCGGCGCGCTGGGACGATCCATTTGCCTCCGGATGCGGTTTGAATTTTCTGCGGCATTATATCACGCATTTGATTTTCGCCTAGTTCGTGTTAAAATGGAGTCGGATTGGAATGAACGATGCATCTCACGCGACTCGCGCTTACCCATTTTCGTAACTACGCGCACCTCGAACTCGATTTGGCGCCCGGCGTCACTGTGATCCAAGGTGATAACGCCTGCGGCAAAACGAGTTTGCTGGAGGCGATTTTTTATTTGGCGACCGCGCGCTCGCCGCACGCCGGCGCGGAACGCGAACTGATTCGCTGGGGCGCGAGCGCGGAGCCGATTCCATTCGCGCGCGTCGAAACCCAGATCGAACGGAGCAACGGCGCGCGTGTGCAGATCGAAATCGTGCTCATCGCTGCGCGAGCGGAAGAAAAGCCAAGTCCTCCCCCCGCTGTCGGGGGGAACGAGGGGGGGAGCGCGCGCAAACCGAACGGGCGCGTGAGCAAGCGCATCAAAGTCAACGGCGTGAGCAAACGCGCGATTGATCTGCTCGGCGAGTTGAACGCGGTTTTGTTTTTGCCCGAAGACCTCGACCTGGTTTTCGGATCGCCCGGCGACCGGCGGCGTTATCTCGACACGACGCTCGCGCAGATCGATCCGCGCTACGGACGCGCGCTGTCGAAATACGACAAGGTCGTCGAACAGCGCAACGGGTTACTGCGCGAATTTCGCGAGCGCGCGTACAACCCGCACGCGCTCGACATCTGGGATCGGCAATTGATCGAAGAAGGCACGTACCTCGTCGCGCGCCGCGCGGAGACGATCGCGCGCTACAATCAACTCGTCGCAGACATCCACGCGCGCTTGACCGATCAGCGCGAGCAACTTCGGCTCGTCTATCAACCGAGCGTCGCGTTCGATCTGGCGACATCCCAGGAATCGCGCCACGCGGAGATCGCGCGCAACTTTGCGCGGCAGTTGGAAACGCTGCGCCCGCGCGAACTCAGCGCGGCGTTGACGTTGGTGGGACCTCACCGCGACGATCTGCGTTTTCTCGTCACGCGCAATCCTTCGACTGTCGCTCAGGACGACGCGGCGGCGATGGACGCGACGACGTACGCGTCGCGCGGACAGGGGCGCACGATCGCGCTCGCGCTGAAACTCGCCGAAGTTGCGTTGATGCGCGCCGAGACCGGCGAAGACCCGGTGCTGTTGCTCGACGACGTGATGTCGGAACTCGACGCGGCGCGGCGCGGCGCGCTCGCGCAAGCGGTGCTGGACGCGTCGCAAGCAATCATCACGGCAACCGATCTGGAAGATTTCGCGCCGGAGTTTTTGGAGCGGGCGCGTGTGTTGAAAGTGTGCGATGGAAGTATCGGATAGAAATCGGATGAAAACGGATGAAAGGAGAACTCCGATGCCTCTTGATCCATCTATCCCGTATGCTGACATTACCTATCGCATTATTGGTTGCGCGATGCGCGTGCAATCGCGCCTTGGTCCTGGTTTGCGCGAAAAGCATTATCAGCGCGCGTTGACCGCAGAGATGACAAAAGATGGACTCGGGGTTTCCGAAGAGCATCCAATCAAGGTGTACGATGGTGATGTTTGGCTTGGCAATTTGTACCTCGATCACCTTGTTGAAAATTGCATCGTCGTGGAGGATAAAGCATTTTCGCATATGCTGACAGAGGAAGAAGAATGGCAAGTCCTGAGCTATCTTGGCGCGACCAAACTCCAGGTGGGGCTTTTGTTCAACTTTGGTCGCAAACGATTGGAGTACGAGCGCAAACTATTACCCAGGGACGTGCAAGAATGGCAAAAGCATATCCACCGATACATTTGGCGATCAAAAGACATGGGACCACTTCCGTCTCTTGAGAATGCCAGACTCATCTGTACTTGAACTCAAAGCCACAGAATACTATCTGCTTACATCCGTTTCATATCCGTTCAAGGAGACTCTATGCCCAACCAAACCGTACCACCCCGCAACGCCATCCCGCGCGAACATACCTGGGATGTCGAATCCATTTTTCCGAACGACGCCGCGTGGTCGGCGGAGTTTGACGCGCTGATCAAGGAATTGCCGGCGTTCGCGCGCTTTCGCGGACATCTCGCGGACAACGCGGCGACGCTCGCCGATTTCTTCGCGGCGAGTGAGGCGCTGATGACGCGCGCCGGCAAGGTGATGCTGTACGCAAGTATGAAGCACACAGTTGACACCGCCGATCAAACCGCCGCCGCGCTGAACGACCGCACGCGCGGATTGATGGCGCGACTTGGCGCCGCGCTCGCCTTTTCCGAACCGGAACTGATCGCAATCGGGTTCGACACACTGCGCGCGTGGCTGCGTGACGAACCGCGTCTGGCGATCTACGCGCATCATCTCGCGCGCTTGGAACAACGCGCCGCGCACGTTCGCTCCGCCGAAGTGGAAGAGCTGCTGAGCCAGGCGCGCGACGCGTTCCAAACCGCGTCTGCCACGCACGGCACGCTGACCGACGCCGATTTGAAATGCGCGCCGGCGCGCAACGCGTCCGGCGAAACGTTCGAAGTGACGCAAGGGACGATTGGCGCGCTCCGCACGCACGCGGATCGCGACGTGCGCCGCACTGCGTTCGAAAATTATGCGGACGCGCATCTCGCGTTCAAGAACACGATCGCGAATTGTCTCGCGGCGGGCGTCAAGCAGGATGTGTTTCGCGTGCGCGCGCGCAAGTACAAATCGTCGCTCGAAGCCGCGCTCGCGTCCAACTACATTCCGTTGGACGTGTTTCCCAATCTGATCAAAACGTTTCGCGCGAACTTGCCGACCTGGCATCGCTATTGGGCGATTCGCCAGCGCGCGCTCGGCGTGGACAAGTTGCGCGTCTACGACGAAAAAGCGCCGCTGACGAGCGCGAAACCGCGCGTCGAATTCTCGCAAGCAGTCGAATGGATTTGCGACGGAATGAAACCGCTCGGCGCAGAGTACGTCAGCGTCGCGCGGCGTGGGATGGTCGAGCAACGCTGGGTGGACAAGTATCCGAACCAGGGCAAGCGCGCCGGCGCGTTTTCGACCGGCGTGCCGGGCACGCAGCCGTTCATCCTGATGAGTTACAACGACGATCTCTTTTCGATGAGCACGCTCGCGCACGAACTGGGTCACTCGATGCACAAATATTTCACGCAAAAGACCCAGCCGCTCATCTACAGTCAGTACGGCATCTTCCTCGCCGAGTGCGCGTCGAATTTCAATCAAGCGCTGGTGCGCGATTATCTGCTGAAGAACGCGAGTGTCATTGCGAGCCGTTCTGAGCGGAGCGTAGCGCAGTCGAAGGAAGCGGCGAAGCAATCCCCAAACCGCGAATCGGAGATTGCTTCGCAAAAAACGCTCGCAATGACACCGGCAGATTTTGAGATCGGCGTGATCGAAGAAGCGATGTCGAACTTTCATCGGTACTTTTTCATTATGCCGACGCTCGCGCGCTTTGAGTTGGAGATTCACGAGCGCGCTGAGCGCGGACAGGCGTTGACCGCGCAAACGATGATCGATCTGCTGGCTGATTTGTTCGCGGAAGGATACGGCGCGCAGGTCGAAATGGATCGCGAGCGCGTGGGGATCACGTGGGCGCAATTCGCGACACATTTGTATCGTAACTTTTACGTGTACCAGTACGCGACCGGCATCAGCGCGGCGCACGCGCTCGCGCAAAATATTCTCGACGGCAAACCGAACGCGGTCGAAAAATATCTCGGCTTTCTCAGCGCGGGCGGATCCGATTTTCCGTTGGAGATTCTCAAGCGCGCTGGAGTCGATCTGACGACGCCCGAGCCGGTCGAGACGACGTTTGGCGTGTTGGCGCGATACGTGGATCGGTTGGAACAGTTGTTGGGAAAATGATCTGGAGCGGATTGTCATTTCGAACGGAGTGAGGAATCTCAAATTCACAATTTGGAGATTTCTCGCTGCGCTCGAAATGACAGGTCTTCATAAACGGATCGAACGCTTGAACAAACTCATCGCGCGCGGCATTTGTTTGCTGTTGCTGATCGGCGCGGGATGCCAGCCCGCGCCGGAGCCGCGCGCGCCGCGCGCCGCGCACGTGGTTTCCCCGGACGCGCTCGTCGTCACGAACGGCATTGTGATTGACGGTACCGGCGCGCCGCCGATCCAGGACGGGATCGTCGTCATCGCGGAAAACAAAATCGTCGCGGTGGGACACGCGGCAGATTACGCGCTTCCGCCGGAAGCGCGCGTGCTGGATGCGCGCGGCGGGACGATTCTGCCCGGCATCGTCAATTCGCACGTCCACGAAAGTATGTCGCCGCTCGTGCGGCAATTTTATTTTCTTCGGCGCGGCGTGACGACGGCGTGCGATCTGGCGACGCCGCTCGTGAGCATGAAACGCGTGCCCGTGCGGACCGAGTATGGACTTGCCGCGCGCGTCTTTTTTTCCGGCCCGATCATCAACAAGCCGCAGGGGTATCCCGGCACGGAAGAATTTCTGTACGCGGTGAATGATCCCGCGCAAGCGCGTCGCGCGGTGGACGAGGTGGTGGCGCGCGGCGCGTCGATGATCAAACTCGCGCTGGAACCGTGGAATTGGAAGTTGCCCTGGGAGATGGCATCGCGCGAGACGATTCCCAATCTCACGCTGGACGAATTGCGCGCCATCGTCGCGCAGACGCACGCGCACGGCAAGTTGGTGCGCGTGCATCTCGGCACGGTCGAAATGCTCGATCTCGCGCTGGACGCCGGAGTGGATACGATCGAACACGTGCCGTTGCCGCGCTTGGAGGAAATCGAATTTCAAACCGACGCGTCCAATCGCGATTTTGCCAAACTCGCGCCGGTGTACGAAGCGCAACTCGCGCGCATCGTCCAGCAAAAGATCGTGTTGGTGCCAACGCTCGATAAGATCATTACGTGGTGCGAAGGTTACGCGGTAACCGACGCGCGCAAACGATTGTGTCGGCAGTACGCGTTGACGCCCGTGCGGCGATTTTATCAGATGGGCGGGACGATCGCGCTGGGCGACGATTCGGGATTCGAGACGCGGACGGGGATGCCGGTTGCCGAGATGCGGCGGTTGTTATCGGTCGGGATGACGTCGCTGCAAGTGATCCAAGCCAGCACGCAAACGGCGGCGCGCGTGTGCGGTCATAGTGACGAGTTGGGCACATTGGAGCCGGGCAAACTTGCGGATGTGATCGTCGTCAAGGGCAATCCGTTGAACGACATCGAGGCGATGAATTGGATCAGCATCGTGATCGTAGATGGGCAAGTGGCGGTTCCATTCAAGTGATTTTTCATGCGGACGAGGGATCCTCCTCGTTCGCGTTTTGTTTTTCGCCGCCGCTTCGGTTTTCTAGCGGTTTGCGTTGTGTGGTATAATATCGGCAAATGGCTACTCGTAAACAAACCAAGCAGAGGACGAATAATTCGACGCGCCGCATACGCGAAAAACGAGTCGCGTACGCCGCACCGCGCTTTTATTGGCTGCCAATCACCGAAGAAAAAATTCGCCAAGCCGCGCAAAAGATCGTAGACGCCGTTCATCCCGAAAAATAATCTTGTGTGGTTCGCACGCGTACGGCAAACCGAATGACGACAGCGACGTGGATTTTTTCGTGGTGATGGAGAGCGATCAGAGAATCCGAGAGCGCGCGATGGAACTGTCCGAGATTCTTTATCCGCGCCCGTTCCCGGTGGACATTGTCACGCGCACGTCTGCGGAGTTGAAAGAGAGACTGGAGATTGGAGATTGCTTTTTCAAAGAAGTTGTAACCAAAGGCAAGGTGCTGTATGAGCGCGCATGAGGTTCGCAAGCTTGTGCGCGCCAAGTTGGGGTTGAGATCAAGATAGACAGACACAGTAGATCACAATTTTGTCATGCTGAGCGAAGCGAAGCATCTCGCTCATTGCAAATTGCGAGACGCAAAGCGTTCGGCGCAAAAAGCGCGCCTCAGAATGACAATCTGTGATGTAGTGAGACAGCGAGGTCTGAGATGCAACTCAATTTGACGATCAATAACGAATCCAAAACCTGGGACATCGCGCCGAACGAAACGCTCCTGCACGCGCTGCGCGCGCACGGCTACTTTGGCGTCAAGCACGGCTGCGAAAATGGCGAATGTGGCGCGTGCGCGGTCTTGATCGACGGCCAGCCGATGAATTCGTGTATGCTGCTCGCCGCGCAAGCGGAAGGCAAACAGATCACGACGATTGAATCGTTGGGACAAGTTGAAGAGCAAGGTTGGAAACACACCGCGGGCTTGCACCCGCTTCAACAAGCATTCGTCGAAATCGGCGCGATTCAGTGCGGCTATTGCACGCCCGCGCAAATTCTCGCTGCCAAAGCGCTGCTCGATCAAACGCTCACGCCGACGGAAGACCAGGTGCGCGACGCGCTCAGCGGCGTGTTGTGCCGGTGCACCGGGTACGTCAAGCCGGTGCAGGCGGTCTTACTTGCGGCAGAAAAACTGCGCGGCGAGCAGAGATTAGAGACTAGAGATTGGAGATTGCCGCCATCCGAAAGCCCAATCTCTAATCTCCAATCTCCAATCTCAACCACGATTGTCGGCAAGCCGGAGATCAAAGTGGACGCGGTGAAACTCGCACAAGGCAAGCCCGCGTTCACCGACGACATCGAATTGCGCGGGATGCTGTACGCCAAGGTGCTGCACTCGCCGATCGCGCACGCGCGCATCAAACGGATCGACGCGTCAAAAGCGCGCGCGCTCGATGGTGTGCGCGCGGTACTCACGCACCAAGACATTCCGCGCGTCGTCTATTCCACCGCCGGTCAATCCGATCCGATCCCCGGCCCGCTCGATTCGTTTTCGCTCGATCACAAGGTGCGCTTTGTCGGCGACCGCGTCGCGTTCGTCGCGGCAGACACGGAGGAGATCGCGGAACGCGCGTTGGAGTTAATTCAAGTCGAGTACGAAGAATTGCCCGCGATCATTGATTCGCGCGATGCGATGAAACCGGGCGCGCCGCGTATCCACGACGAACCCGAGTACGTCAACTTTTTCGACGTGGCAAAGCCGGAACGAAATATTGCAGCGCACATCAACATCGAACTAGGCAACATCGCGGAGGGTTTCAAGCAAGCCGATCACATTTTCGAGGACGAGTACGTCGTCCCCAAAGTCCAGCAAGCGCACATCGAGCCGCACGTCGTCGTGACGTACTGGGACGAAGATGATCGGCTGGTGATTCGCACGTCAACGCAGGTGCCGTTCCACGCGCGGCGCATCCTCGCGCCCGTGCTGGGTTTGCCGCCCAAACGGATTCGCGTGATCAAGCCGCGCATCGGCGGCGGATTCGGCGGCAAGCAAGAAGTGCTCGTCGAAGATGTCGCCGCGCATCTGACGATTGCGACCGGGCGTCCCGTGCGGTTCGAGTACACGCGCGAAGAAGAATTTATTGCGGCGCGCTCGCGCCATCCGATGCGAATTCGCGTCAAGACCGGCGTGACGAAAGATGGCAAGATCATCGCGAACGAAATGTACGCGCTCTCTGACACCGGCGCGTACGGTTGTCACGCGCTCACCGTCACCGGCAACACTGGGCAAAAGACGCTGAACTTGTACAACGCGCCGAACATCAAATTCGAGGCGCACGTCGTGTACACCAACACGCCGCCGTCGGGCGCGTATCGCGGCTACGGCGTGCCGCAAGGTTTCTTCCCGCTCGAAGTTCACATCGAAAAAATCGCGCGCGCGCTTGGATTCGATCCGCTGGAATTTCGTTTGAAGAACGCGGTCAAGTCCGGCGACGAATTGCCGATGTCGAAAGCGTGGAACGAGGGACGTCCGCCGCATCCGGAAAAGATCGAGACGTGCGGACTGGCGGAATGTGTGGCGCGCGGGGCGCAAGCGCTTGGGTTCAAGGTTTCAAAGTTCAAAGTTCAAAGTTCAACCTTGAACCTTGAACCTCGAACCTCAAACTGGCGACTCGTTCCCGGCAAACCACACCTCCGTCGCGGGCAAGGCGTCGCGTGCGTGATGCAGGGTACCGCGATTCCGTACTTGGATATGGGCGGCGCGTCGATCAAGATCAACGATGACGGCTCGTTCAATCTGCTCGTCGGCGCGACTGACTTGGGAACTGGATCGGATACGGTGCTCGCACAACTCGCGGCGGAAATCCTGGGTTGTCCGATTGACGACATCATCGTTTATTCGAGCGACACCGATTTCACGCCGTTCGACAAAGGCGCGTACGCATCGTCCACGACGTACATTTCGGGCGGCGCGGTGGTGCGCGCGGCGAATGATGTGGCGGAGCAAATTCGCAAAGTGGCAGCGCGGATGCTCAATGACCGACGACCGACGACGGATGACGGATATTCAGCGGTCAGCGGTCAGCGGTCAGCGGTTATGCCTGAACAAATCGTGTTGCGCGACAGGTGCGCGTTCGCGCCAGACGGATGCTTCGTCACGCTCGCCGATGTCGCGCTCGAATCGTTGCATCACAAAGATCAGCAGCAAATTATGGCGGTTGCGTCGTACGTCTCGCCGAAATCGCCGCCGCCGTTTGCCGCGCAGTACGCGCAAGTGCTGGTGGACACGGAGACCGGACAGATCACCGTCGAGAAACTTGTGATGGCGGTGGACAGCGGCGTGATCGTCAACCCAGCCACCGCCTCGGGACAAATCGAAGGCGGGATGACGCAGGCGCTCGGTTACGCGGTGTGCGAAGAAATGCTGTACGACGCGCGCGGCGATTCGGTGATTCGGCAATTGGGCGATTACAAAATCTTCGCGGCAGACGAAATGCCGGAATTGCAAACGATTTTCGTCGAGACGTTCGAGCCGTCGCATCCGTTCGGTTTGAAAGCGGTTGCGGAAATTCCGCTCGACGGCGTCGCGCCTGCCGTGGCGAACGCGGTGCATGACGCGGTCGGAATTTGGATGAACGAAATCCCGATGACGCCGGAGCGAGTGTGGAGAACAATGAACCAATGAGCCAATTTGCCAATTTGCCAAATGAAACTGGAGGCAATGATGGAAACGAATTCTACGCCTGAACAAAATTCGAAAGACACCACGCCGGAAGTTTCCCCAAAGCGCGAACCACTTCAACTACCGAAGGGCGCGCTGATCGCGTTTCGTACAAGCGGCGGCGCGCCGGCGAGCACGCGCGAAATCGTGCTCTATCCCGATGGACGCGTCAGTTTCGGCGGACCTGATCTGGGGAAGGAAATGTACGCGCACGTACCGCGCAAAATGAACGACGCGCAAATCGCGCGTTTGCGCAAAACCTTGGATCACGCCAACTTTTTCCGAATGTCGTCGGCGCAAGGCGACCCGCCACCCGATGCGGTTGCGTACGAGATCACCGCGCGCGCGGGAAATCGCGTGAACTCGGTCGCGGTGTTCGATGGCGTGATCCCTGACGCGCTGACGCCGTTGATCGATCAGTTGAGCGCGTTGATGCCGAAAGAATAATGTCAATCACCCAAATCAATCTCGAAACTGGCTCGACCATTGCATTGACGCGCGCCGCGCCGCGTCCACTTCCCCCTGCGCGCGGGGGAACTGAGGGGGGCATCGTCTGGCTCGACATTCCGGCGCCGAGCGAGGACGATTTGAACTGGCTCGCGCGCGCGTACGATTTTCATCCGCTCGCGCTGGAAGACTGCCGTAATTTCGATCAACGCGCCAAAGTGGACGCGTACGACGGCTATCTCTTTCTCTCGCTTCACGCGGTCACGCGCGTGAACGGCGATTTGCAAACGCAAGAACTCCAAGTCTTTCTCGGCGGCGATTATCTCATCACCGTCCACCGCGAGCCGATTGCCGCGCTCGACGCGATGTGCGCGCGCTGCGCGTCGGACAGCCGCACCGGCAGCTATCGCGTCGATATGCTCCTGTATCAGATCGTTGACCAGATGGTGGACGCGATTTTTCCGTTACTCGATACCATCGAAGACGAGATTGATGAACTCGAAGACGAGATCCTCGACAAGCCCAACCAGGAATCATTGCATCGCGTCTTCGATCTGAAACGCCAATTGGTTTATCTTCGCAAAATCGTCGGACCGCTGCGCGATGCGATGGACACGCTCGCTGATTCGCGCTATGAATTCATTGACCCGCGCACTGCGCTGTACTATCGCGATACGTACGATCATCTCGTCCGCATCTACGATCTGATCGAGACGTCGCGCGACCTGCTCGGCAACGCGCTCGACGCGTACCTCTCGACGGTGTCGAATCGCCTCAACGAAGTGATGAAACGGCTCACGCTCATCACGACGATCTTTATGCCGATTTCGTTCATCGTCGGTTTTGGCGGAATGAATTTCAAGCAATTGCCATTTGACAATCCGATGGCTTTCGGTATTCTGGTCGCGCTGCTCGTCGCAATGCCGACGCTGATGATGATCTGGTTTTGGCGGAGCAGGTGGATGTAAAGAACAGTGTTCAGTATTCAGTATTCAGTGTTCAGTGGCACGTCAACTGAATACTGAATACTGAATACTGGAGTGTGAATGGATCCCGTTTCGCAAGCACTGATTGACGCGTTACAAAACAACAAGCCCGCCGCGCTGGCGACCGTCGTGAAAACGCGCGGCGCGAGTCCACGCGATGCTGGCGCGAAGATGATCGTGTATCCAGACGGCGCGATTGTCGGTTCCGTCGGCGGCGGCGAGATGGAACGCCGCGTGATCGCAGAAGCGCGCGCCGCGCTTGCCGATGGCAAGCCGCGCTATCTCGATCTGGCGACGCATCCCGAAGCGCGCGCCAATCCTTCATCGTGCGGCGGCGCAATGGAAATTTTCGTCGAGCCGTTGCTGACGACGCCAACCCTCGTCATCGTCGGGGCAGGGCATATCGGCGCGGCAGTCGCGCAACTCGCGCGCACCCTTGGCTTTCGCATCGTCGTGCTGGACGATCGCGCCGAATTCGTCACACCCGAAAATTTTCCGCACGCGGACGAACGGCTCGCGGGCGATCTTGTCACGAAAATCCGCGACATCGAAATTACGCCGCAAACGTACGTCGTCTTCGTCACGCGCAACCACGCGCTCGACGCCGATTTGCTCGGCGCAGTTGTCGCCCAGCCCGCCGCGTACATCGGAATGCTGGGAAGCCAACGCCGCGCGGCGACGATGCTCGAGTCGCTAAGAAAACAAGGCATTGACGAAACCGCGCTCGCGCGCGTCCATGCGCCGATTGGTTTGCCGATTGACGCGGAAACGCCAGCGGAGATTGCGGTGAGTATTTTGGCGGAGATTATTCAAGTTAAAAGGCAAAAGTAAAAAGGCAAAAGTACAATTTTTTACTTTTAGCTTTTTACTTTTGACTTGAGGAAATATGTGGGATAAATTTTTTACTGCAGCGTCCATTGACCACGCGCTCGATTTGCTCGCGCAGTACGGCGGCGACGCGCGCCTCATCAACGGCGGCACCGATTTGATGTTGGAGATCGAGCGTAAGGCGCGGACGCCGCAAGTCGTGATTGACATCAGCCGCGTCCCAAGTCTCGACGAAATTCGATTTGACGATGGCGTGTTTCATCTCGGCGCGAGCGTGACGCACAATCAAGCTGTCGGCAACAAAATGCTGATTGAACGCGCGTATCCGCTCGCGCGCGCGTGCTGGCAAATCGGCGCGCCGCAGATTCGCAATCGCGGCACGGTCGCGGGCAACCTCATCACCGCGTCGCCCGCGAACGACACAATTCCGCCGCTGTGGGCAATGGGCGCACACATCACGCTCCAAAGCAAGGCGCGCGGCAAGCGCGAAATCGCGCTTGACGAGTTTGTGCGCGGCGTCCGTCAAACTGCGCTCGAACCCGACGAAATGCTCACCAAAATTTCGTTTCCCGCGCTCAAACCGAATGAGTTCGGCACATTTATCAAACTTGGCTTGCGCCGCGCGCAGGCGATTTCTGTCGTGAACGCGGCTGTCGTGTTGGGCTTTGAGCAATCGGCGGTCAGCGGTCAGCGGTCGGTGGTCGAATCGGCTTGGATTACGCTTGGCTCGGTCGCGCCCACCATCGCGGTGGCAACCGACGCGCAACAATTCCTGATCGGCAAACCACTTGATGACGAAACAATCGAGCAAGCCGCGCGGCGCGCGATGAACGCGGCGCGCCCGATTGACGATATTCGTGGTCCCGCGGATTATCGCCGCGAGATGACGCGCGTGCTGGTGGCGCGCGCGTTGCGCCAATTGCGCGATGGCACGGAGCGCGAAGATTTTCCCGCGCAACCGGTAATGCTGTGGGGAAAAACCGATGGGAAATTCAATAGTCAGCCGTCAGCCGTCAGCGGTCAGCGATCAGATGAAATCGAAACCATCGTCAACGGGAAACGCTACACCGTGCGCGGCGCAGACGACAAATCGTTGTTGCGAATGTTGCGTGAAGACATCGGCTTGCAAGGAACGAAAGAGGGATGCGCCGAAGGAGAATGCGGCGCGTGTACCGTGTTCCTCGACGGGATCGCGGTGATGTCCTGCCTGGTGCCCGCGCCCCGCGCGCATCACGCGGAAATTGTGACCGTCGAAGGTTTATCGCGCGGCGACGAATTGCATCCCGTTCAAAGCGCGTTCATCGAAACGGGCGCGGTGCAGTGCGGCTATTGCACGCCGGGCTTTGTGATGAGCGGCGCGTCGTTGCTCGACGAGAAAGCGCAACCGACGCGCGAAGACATTCAGCACGCGTTCACGGGAAATTTGTGCCGCTGCACCGGTTATTACAAAATCGTCGAGGCGATTGAACGCGCGGCGCAAGGGGGATGACAATGCGAGCGATTCAGATTTCTGTCGGCTTGGTGATCGTTCTGGTCGGCTTGTTCTTGTTGTTGCTGACGAGCGGTTGGCTGACGCTGACGATGCTCGATCTGTTGGGCTATGCGCTGTTCCTCAGCGGCTTGATCTTTTGGATTCCCGGGCTGGCATTGCGCCGCGTGCGCCCCTGGCTCACCGCGCTCTTCATTCCCGGCGCGCTCGCATTTGCGCTTGGCGCCGGATTGGTGTACACTCAACGCACTGAAATCGGATTCGGCGCGTGGGCGTATCTCTGGACGCTTTTGCTCGTCGCGCTCGGTGTCGCGTTGCTCGCGATGTATTTCCTGGGACCGCGCGCGCCGTGGCTGCGCGTGGTCGGCTCGATCATTGGCGGCGTCGGCATTCTGCTCTTTGCGATCTTCGTGATGATCTTTTCCAGCGAGCCGACGACGCGCATCCTGGGTCCCGTGTTGCTCATCGCGTTCGGCTTGGTGTTTGCGATTGGCGCGCTGTTGCCGCGGAAATGACGACCGACGATGACCGACCGCAGACCGCGAGTGAATAGCGGCGGTCGGCTGTCTGCGGTCAGCGGTCGTGGGAGGGAACAATGGACGATGCACGAGTACTAAATCGCAAGTACGAAACGATCGCGTGGGGCGCGTTTTTCATCTGGCTGGGCGTCACGAATTTGGTGCGCGTGTTGCCTGACGGCGTGGGCGCGCTCGGCATCGGCGTCATTTTGCTGGGCTTGAATCTGGCGCGCTATCTCAGCAAAATTCCGACGAGCGGCGTCACGCTTTTTCTCGGCGCGCTTGCGCTCGCGCTCGGCGCGTTCGATGCGGCGCGCGCGGTGTTGCGGCTGGAAATTGATTTGCCGTTTTTTCCGGTGCTGCTGATTGTGATCGGAGTGGTGTGGCTGCTGCGTGATATTGCGCATACGACCCCGCGCCCATCTTGAGGAATACGATGGTAAAACCCAAAGACAAACCTCAATCCTTTGAATCGCTCTTTCGCGAACTCGAAACCACCGTCGCCAAACTCGAAGCGGGCGATCTCGCGCTCGACGAATCGCTCGCGCTCTTTCAGCGCGGGATGGAACTCGCCCAGCAATGCGGCGCGATGATCGACGCGGCGGAATTGCGCATCAAAGAACTCGTCCCGCGCGGCGAGGAATTGGTGGCGGAAGATTTCAGTGAAGAAGAAAGTGACGAGTGACACGGGACAAGGGACAAGGGACGTTTCACGTCTCACGTTTCACTTCCCCTGTCACCTGTCACCCGCCACCTCTCACCTCCAACGGAGTTATCTTGGACACATTTTTCAACAACCGTGTCATTCAGGCAATGCTGCTGCCGTGGATCGCGGCGCAGATTCTCAAAGTCGTCATCGAGTTGCTCTGGCGGCGCAAACTCAATCTGCGCTTGCTGACGAGCGCAGGCGGTATGCCCTCGTCTCATTCCGCGCTCGTCTGCGGACTCGCCACCGCGATCGCGATCAACGACGGCGCGGGGTCAACCACGTTCGCGCTCTCCGTCGTCCTCGCGATGGTCGTGATGTACGACGCGGCGGGCATTCGCCGCTGGGCAAGTATCCAGGCGCGCATTCTCAATCAAATCATTGACGAACTCTTCCAGGGACATCCAATCAGCGAAATCCGCCTGCGCGAAATCCTCGGACACACGCCGATTCAAGTCGTGGCAGGCGCGGCGCTTGGCGTCGTGATGGCGTGGTGGTGGTTGGCGCGCGCGTAACCGAATTCTGACTCACTTTGGACGCGGTTCGGTACCCAGCGCGTCTATGATTGAGATTAGAGCTTGGAGATTAGGGATTCCGACTAGTCTCCAATCTCCAATCTCCAACTGCGAGGTGACCAATGCTTTCGCGCCGAGAATTTCTTCGACGCTCGTTTTTATATATGCTGACGATGGCTGGCGGCAGCGCGCTTGCCGCGTGCAATGCGCCATCGCCGACCGCCGACAACCGACCGCCGACCGCGGCGCCAACTCTCGCGCCGACGGCGACGCGCGTGCCTCCCACTGCCACGCTCGCGCCAACTCCAATTGCGCCGACTAGCGCGCCCACCCTCGCGCCTACCGCGACGATGACCGCGACGCCCATCCCCCCCACCGCGTTCGATCCGTACATCGCGGTGGCGCGGGGCGCAAACCCCGGCGCGATCACCCGCGCCGCGATCGACGCGCTCGGCGGCATCAAACGCTTTGTCAAGCCGGGCAACGACGTCATCCTCAAGCCGAACATCTGCAACGCGGCGTACGGTCCCGAATTCGCGACGACGACGAACCCCGAAGTGCTGGCTGAACTCGTCAAGATGTGTTTGGAAGCCGGCGCGAAACGCGTGCGCGTGATGGATCAACCCTTCGCCGGCACCGCCGTCGAAGCGTACAAAAAATCCGGCATCCGCGAAGCCGTCGAAAAAGTGGGCGGGCAGATGGAAATTATGGCGGCGATGAAATACGCCGATACCGATTTCCCAAAGAGCGCACGCGATCTCAAAAAGTGGAAAGTGTACCAAGATATTTTGAAAGCCGATGTGGTGATCAATGTCCCCATCGCGAAAACGCACGATGTCGCTAAACTCACGCTCGCGATGAAAGGATTGATGGGCGTGATCACCGATCCGCCCGCGTTCCACAGCGCGCTCGATCAACGCATCGCCGATCTGAACACGCTGATCAAACCGACGCTGAACGTGATTGACGCTGTTCGCACGCTCGCGGTGAAGGGACCTACCGGCGGTTCGCTCGATTTCGTCGTCAAAACGAATTTGGTGATGGCGTCGCACGATCCGGTCGCGCTCGACGCGTACGCGACGAAACTCTTGTTCCTCAAAAAGCCGGAAGAGATCGCGTACATCAAACACGGCGCGGCAATGGGCATCGGGCGAATGGACGTGGACAAGGTGCGAATTAAAGAAGTGACGGCGTAATTCAGACCGATGACGAATGACCGATGACGGAAAAACGCAATTCCGTCGTCGGTCACCGGTCGTCCGTCAAGGAGTTGAAAATGCTTTCTCGTCGTGAATTCATTCGACGTTCGATATTGTACTCGTTGGCGCTTGCCAGCGGCAACGCGCTGGCGAGTTGCGCGCCGCCTGCGCCAACCGCGACGCCGCTGCCGCCGACGAGCGCGCCAACGATCGCGCCGACGGCAACCGCGCTCGCGCCGACTGCTGCGCCAACCGCAACGCGCGTTGTCAATGTGACCGCGGTGCCCTTGCCGACGATGACCGCGACACCCGCTGCGCCAATTGCCGGAGAACCGTATCTCGCGGTCGCGCGCGGCGCGAGTCCGGCGGCGATCACGCGCGCGGTGGTGGACGCGCTCGGCGGCATCAAGAAATTCGTCAAGCCGGGCAACGATGTGATCATCAAGCCGAACATTTGCAACGCGCAAAACACGTTCGAGTACGCGTCCACGACGAATCCCGAAGTCGTCGCGGAACTCGTCAAGCTGTGTTTGGAGGCGGGCGCGAAACGCGTGCGCGTGATGGATCAACCTTTTTCCGGCACCGCGACAGCCGCATACGCTAAGAGCGGCATTCGCGATGCGGTCGAAAAAGTTGGCGGCGAGATGGAAGTGATGAGTTCGGCAAAATACGTGACAGTCAACTTTCCCGCGACCGCGCGCGATCTCAAGTCGTGGAAAATTTACCAAGACATTTTGAAAGCCGATGTGGTGATCAATGTGCCGATTGCCAAACATCACGGCGGGGCAAAACTCACGCTCGCGATGAAAGGGTTGATGGGCGTGATCACGAATCCGGGCGGTATTCACACCGCGCTCGATCAACGCATCGCCGATCTCAACACCGTGATCAAGCCGACGCTGAACATCATTGACAGTGTGCGCGCGCTGATGAATCACGGACCGACGGGCGGCAATCTGCGCGACGTGAAAATGATGAACACGCTGATCGCCAGTCACGATCCAGTGGCGACGGACGCGTACGCCGCGCAGATTCTCTTCGACAAAAAACCGCAAGACATTGCGTATATCAAATTCGGCGCGGAGATGGGATTGGGGCGGCACGATTTTGGGAATGTACGCATCAAAGAAGTGACGGTGTGACAAAGGACGAACGACAAAAGTAACTTTCGTCCTCCGTCGTCCGTCACAAGAAATTGGAAAATACGATGACGCCATCCCGCTGGCGGCGCGCGCGCCAAATCGTTCAAATCCTCAGCGCGATTTTTTTCTTCGCGCTCGCGTTTCTCACCTATCGCGGTTTTGAATCGCCGATTCCGCTGGACTTGTACTTGCGCGTCGATCCGCTCGTCGCGTTTGGCGCAATGCTCGCCGCGCGCGCGGTGATCGCGGCGCTGTTGCTCGCGCTCGCAGCCGTCGCGTTCGGCTTCATCTTCGGGCGCGCGTGGTGCGGCTGGCTCTGTCCGCTCGGCGCGCTCCTCGATTGGATTTCACCGCGCGCGTGGCGCACGGCGGAAGCGCACAAAACTTGGAAGCGCGTCAAGTACGTTTTGTTGTTCGTTATCTTTTTCGCCGCGCTCTTGGGCAATCTCTCGCTGATGATTCTCGATCCGATCACGCTGTTGAATCGCACGTTCAGCAGCGCGTTCGTGCCCGCGCTGAACATCGTCATCGTCAGCGTCGAGACCGCGCTCTATCCGGTTGCGCCGCCGTTGCATCCGCTCTTCGATCTGATCGAGCAGAATTGGCGCGGCACGCTTTTGCCCGCGCACCAAACCTTTTACCAACTCGGTTGGATGCTCGCGCTCGTCTTCGGCGGCGTCATCGCGCTGAACTGGATCGCGCCGCGTTTTTGGTGCCGCTATCTGTGTCCGCTCGGCGCGGTGTACGCGTTGCAAGCGAAAATCTCCTGGCTGAAACCGCGCGCGGTGAAAGATTGCAGTCACTGCGCGGCGTGTATGCGCGTCTGCCCGACGAACGCGATCACGGTGACGCAGGACGGGTTCTCTGTCGATCCCGCCGAATGTGTTGTGTGTATGGATTGTCTTCCCGCGTGTCCGGAATCGGTCATCGCGTTTCAATTCGGCGGTCAGCGGTCAGCGGTCAGCGGTCAGCCATCAGCCATCAGCAGTCAGCGATCAGACGTTGATTTGACGCGACGGCACCTGATCGGTAGCGCGCTCGCCAGCGTTGGCGCGGTCGCGTTGTTTCGTTCTGCGCCGTCCGCCGCTCGCGATGATGCCTGGCTCGTTCGTCCGCCGGGGGCGCAGGATAATAATTTTCTAGCGAAATGTATTCGGTGCGCCGAGTGCAGCAAGATTTGTCCGACCGGCGTTTTGCAGCCCAGTTTGTTCGAAGCGGGAGTGGAAGGATTCTGGTCGCCGATTTTGTACACGCGGCTAGGGTACTGCGATTATTCGTGCAATGCGTGCGGACAAATTTGTCCCACCGGCGCGATTCCGCCGCTCACGTTGGAGCAGAAACGCCAGAGCATCATCGGCACGGCGTACATTGACGAGAATCGTTGCATCCCCTGGGCGAGTTATCGTCCCTGCGTCGTATGCGAAGAGATGTGTCCCATCCCAGACAAGGCGATCCGGCTCGATGCCGTGGACGTGATCGCGCCCGACGGCAAAAAAGTGCAGGTGCAGCGCCCGCGCGTCATTCCCGATCTGTGTATCGGGTGCGGCATCTGCGAATACAAATGCCCCTTGACCGGACCCGCGGCGATTCGCGTCTACACGCCGATGCCGTTGCCGCCGCTTGGGTAGGGGCGCGCTTGAATTGCGCTCTGACGAGTGATTTGGTCACGCGTGCCAAGTCAAGTATAATGCAGTCGCCCGCTCGGGTTGCGTTGTGAGCCGGGCGATTTGTTTGTGTTTGAGGCAAACCCAGTGAAGTTGCAAACGAAATTCAGTCTCGGCATCATCATCGTCTTTGCGATTCTTGCCGCCAGTATCGCGGCGGTCAGTTTTGTGTGGGTAGATCAGAACACGATCCGCCAGGCGCAAGATCGCGTGCAGTTGCACATCCAGGCAAGCTGGGAAATTTTCAACGGCAAGTCGGAGCGGATGCAAGCCGCGCTCGAAATTCTCGCCCAGGATGATCAAGTCAACGCGTTTCTCCAAGACCCGCAGAACCAAGTCCTGGCGATCAACGCGCGCACGTATCTGGAATCGGTGCGTCAATTGCAAAATATGGACGTGCTGACTTTGATGAACGACGAAGGACGCGTCTTGTTGCGGACGCGCGCGCCGTACCATTCCGGCGAATTGGTGACGGACGATCCGGTCGTGCGGCGCGCGCTGGCGGCGCGCAAACCGGCAGAAGGCACGGTCATCTTGGCGCAGGATCGGTTGGAGCGCGGCGGCGAAGGATTGCTGGCGCAATGCTTGCAGAACGGCGGCGAACCGCGCGGGATGATGCAAAGCGTCGCCGTGCCGATCATTTGGAACGATCGCCTCATCGGCATTTTGCAGATGGGCAGTTTGGTCAACGGCGCCAGCGCCAAAGTCGATCGCATTCGCGATACCGTGTTCAAGAACGAGCAATACAACGGCAAGCCGCTCGGCACCGCGACGATTTTTATGGGCGACCTGCGCACCTCGACGAACGCGCTCGATAGTCAGGGCAAGCGCGCGGTCGGCACGCGCGCCTCGCCCGAAGTCGTTCAACGCGTCTTGAACGAGGGCAAGCCCTGGACTGGGCGCGCGTGGGTCGTGGACACGTGGTACCTCGCGCAGTATGATCCGATTCGCGATCCGGACGGCGCAGTCGTCGGAATGTTGTACGTCGGCGAGCTGGAACAAAAATATCTCGATCTGCGGACGCAAGCGTTGGCGCTGTTCCTCGCGGTGATCGTCGCCGGGATGCTGCTCGCCTTCATCGTCTTTTGGCTGATCGTGGGCAGTATCGTCGGACCGATCCAGCGACTGGCATACGCCACCACGCGCCTCGCCGAAGGCGAACTGACGTATCGTGTGAATGGCGCGCCCACCGGCGCGTCCCGCGACGAAGTGCAAAATCTCGCGCACTCGTTCGACGAGATGGCGGAGCAATTGCAGAAACAGCGCGAGGAAATTAAAGCGGATCATCGCGCGCTGGAAAAATTGAACCAGGATTTGCAGACGACGAATCGCAATTATATGGAAATGCTCGGGTTCGTTTCGCACGAACTCAAAAATCCCTTGTCGTCGGCGATTATGAACGTGCATACCGTCAAAGATGGTTACGTCGGCGCGTTGAACGAGACGCAAAAAGCCGCGCTCGAATCGGTCGCCAAATCGCTCCGCTATTTCCGCGAAATGATCGCCAACTATCTCGATCTGTCGCGCTTGGAAAAAGGCGAACTGCGCGTCAATTCGACGCGCGTCGCGCTGCACAGCGATGTGATCGCGCCGATAGTCGAGGCGCTAGCGCGCAGTTTGCAAGACAAGCAAATGACGCTCGAAAACGAAACTCCGCCCGCGCTGGAACTGACCGCCGATCGCGATTTGCTCCGCATCGTCTACGACAATTTGCTCTCCAACGCGATCAAATACGGCAAGGACGGCGGCAAAATCGCGCTGAGCGCGCGCGCAAACGGCGCCATCGTAACGCTGAGCGTTTGGAACGAGGGGAACGGCATTCCACCGGACAAAATGGAACTCTTGTTCAAGAAATTCAGCCGATTGACCGGCGCGGGGTATGCGGGCAAAAAGGGCACGGGTTTAGGGCTGTACATCTGCCGAGAAATCGTGGAAAAACACGGCGGCAAAATCTGGGCGGAATCCCAAGTGGGCGCGTGGACGAAATTCGTGTTTGAGTTACCCAAGTCGGATGGTGGGCGTGTTGACAGTCCGTCAAAGTTGTGATAGCATAGCAACCGTAAACAGAGCGACCTGATGATTTGATCGTCAAAGGAGACTCCCTATGGATCAGAAATCCCGTTCGGAAAGACTTGTCACGCGCCTCCGCGATTTTCGCTCTTCGATTCCCGATGTCGAAGCGTCCGCCGTCGTCAGCGCGGACGGCTTGATCATCGCCTCCGATCTGCCGGCGGGCGTGGAAGAGGATCGCGTCTCCGCAATGTCCGCCGCGATGCTTTCGCTCGGCGACCGGATCGCGAGCGAGTTGCGGCGCGGCATTCTCGATCAAGTGTACATTCACGGCGAGAATGGCTATGTCGTCTTGATGGCAGCCGGCGAAGAAGCGGTCTTGACCGTGTTAGCGCGTCGCGAAGCCAAACTCGGTTTGATCTTGTACGATATGAAAAAAGCCGCCGCCGATATTTCCGCGATGGTTTAACCCGGCAACGCGGCGGGCGACATTTCGATTTGCAATTCCAAAAACACGGAGCGCGTCACGCCCCGTGTTTTTGTTGTTACGACCGCCGCATGCCATTGCGAGGCACGTTGTTTGTGCCGAAGCAATCCCCAATGAGCAAATTAGAGATTGCTTCGGGCGAAAACCGCCCTCGCAATGACACGACGGTCAACGGTCTGCGTGGAGTCCTCAATGCCAAAATTTATCTTCTGCACCGGCGGCGTCGTGTCCTCCGTCGGCAAAGGTGTTACCGTCGCGTCGATCGGACGCATTTTGAAAGCGCGCGGCGTCCGCGTCTCGATCCAAAAACTCGATCCGTACATCAACGTTGACCCCGGCACGATGTCGCCGTACCAACACGGCGAAGTGTTCGTCACCGAAGACGGCGCGGAAACCGATCTCGACCTGGGTCACTATGAGCGTTTCATTGACGAAAATCTCACGCGCGCATCGAACGTGACAACCGGACAAGTGTATGCGGAAGTGATCGCGAAGGAACGACGCGGCGATTTTTTGGGCGGCACCGTGCAAGTCGTTCCGCACATCACGAACGAGATCAAACGCCGCATTCAGCTTGCCGCGCGCGAAACGAACGCCGACGTGTTGATCGTCGAAGTGGGCGGCACGGTCGGCGACATCGAGGGCTTGCCGTTTCTGGAAGCGATCCGGCAAATGCGAAAAGACATCGGACGCGAGAACGTGATGTACATTCACGTCACGCTCTTGCCGCACATCGGATCGACCGGCGAGTTGAAAACGAAACCGACGCAACACAGCGTCAAGGAGCTGCGCGCGATCGGGATTCAGCCGGACGTGATCGTCTGCCGCTCCGATCACCCGATTGACGACGGCGTGCGCGACAAGATCGCGCTCTTTACCGACGTGGACAAACGCGGCGTCGTGCCGCTCGTCACCGCGCAAAGCATTTACGAGGTGCCGTTGATTCTGGAACAATTCGACCTCGGCAAACTGATCGCGGAACGCCTGAGTTTGCCGGCGCGCGCGCCCGATCTGACCGCGTGGCGCGAGCTGGTCGCGCGCGTGCGGATGCCGAAAGAGTCCGTTCGCATCGCGATTGTCGGCAAGTACGTCGAATTGCCGGACGCGTATCTAAGCGTGCGCGAGGCGTTGTATCACGCCGGGCTGCATCATCAGCGCGCGATTGAGATTGATTGGATCGTGGCAGAAGATTTCGAGCGCAACAAATCGTTCGAGCGTTTGGCGCGCGCGGACGGCCTCATCGTCCCCGGCGGTTTCGGCGAGCGCGGGATCGAAGGAATGATCGTCGCGGCGCGGTACGCGCGCACGCACAACATTCCGTACCTGGGTCTGTGCCTGGGAATGCAAGTGATGTGCATCGAACTCGCGCGCCACACGCTGGAAAGCGACGAGCCGAATTCGACCGAGTTCAACCCGGCGACGAAATTTCCGGTGATCGATCTGATGCCGGATCAGCGCGGCATTTCCGATCTGGGCGGGACGATGCGGCTGGGTCGCTATCCGTGCCACCTCGTACCGCAAACTGTCGCCGCGCGCGCATACGGCGAAGATTTGATTTCTGAACGGCATCGCCACCGGTTTGAATTCAACAACGCGTTCCGCGATCTGTTGGCAAAAGCCGGAATGACGTACAGCGGCTTGTCGCCGGAAGGCACACTCGTCGAAATCGCGGAATTGCGCGATCATCCGTTTATGCTTGGCTCGCAATTTCATCCCGAATTGAAATCGCGTCCGGAACGACCGCATCCCTTGTTCCGCGAATTTGTGGGCGCGGCGGGGAAACACAGTGAACGGTGAACGGTGGACAGTGAACGGTGAACGGTCACTGCTGACCGCTGACTGCTGATGGCTGATGGCTATGAACGAACTTACCGCATTTCTCGAATCGAATTTGATCTTCATTTATTTCGTTTACGGCTTGGCGCATTTCGTGATGGGCTTGGCGGTCGCGCTGGAGACCGGGCGCACCTCGCAACTGCAACTCTCGCGCGCGCTGCCGTTTCTTGCCGCGTTCGGCATCACGCACGGCATCAACGAGTGGGTCGAAATGTTTTCGCTGATCGCCGCGCAAATTCCAAGCGTCGCGCAAGAACCCGGCTGGGCGGAGATGCTCAAACTCGCGTGGAAGGCGCTTTCGTTTTTCTTCCTCTTTGCATTCGGCGCGCGCTTGTTGTTGCAACTCATCCCGGAACAAAAACGCTGGCTGCGGAGTTTGCCCGCGCTCGCGATTTTGATCTATCTCGCCGGAATGTTCGCGCTGTTTTTGCGCGCGCTGCCGGGTATGCTACCGGAAGGTCCCGCGGCGATGTGGACGAATTACGCGCTCGGCGTGCCGGCGTCGCTGATCACCGTGCTCGCGTTGCTCGCGCAGCGGCGCGCGTTTCTGCGCGAGAATCTGCCGCAGTTCGGGCGCGATTTCGTCGGCGCCGCGCTCGCGATCACTTGGTACTGTCTGCTCGATCAGATCATTGACGATTCCGCGCCCTTCTTCCCCGCGAATATTCTCAACGCCGACGCGTTTCTGCGCGCGTTCGGTCTGCCGGTCGAAATTTTTCGGACGCTGACGGTGACCGCGCTCGCGTTCTTCATCATCCGCACGATGCGCGTGTTCGAGGTGGAATGCGCGCGCCGGCTCGACGTGGCGAATCACGCGCGCTTTGAGGCGCAAGAAGTCGCCAAGCGCGAATTGACCGTGATGTTCGAAACGTGCCGGCTGTTGGGCACTTCACTCGATATGAATCAACTGCTCGACGATTTCCTCAATCAAATCGTCGCGTGGCTCGATCCGGTGGTGGGCGCGGCGGTCTACCTATATCACCCGGCCGAGCGTAAATTGAAATTGCAAATGCGGCGCGTGCGTCCCGGTTTTGAACCCACGTTGCCTCAAGCCGAGTGTTCCACCCACGCCGCCGAGCGCGCGTTTGAAACGTCCGAACTGGCGTACGAAAACGAGACCCATTCCGGCGTGTCGTTCGTTTCGGTCCCGTTGATTTCGCAAAGCAAGACGATTGGCGTCTTGTGTCTCGCGCATCGAACCGCGTTCTCGAATTACGCGGTGATTCACACGCTCGCGCGCCAACTCGGCATCGCGCTGGAAAACGCGCAACTGTACGGCGAGGTGCAGGAGAAGGAACAATTGCGCGGGCAGTTGCTCAAACGCACGGTCGCGGCGCAAGAGGAAGAACGCAAACGGATCGCGCGCGAATTGCACGACGAGACCGGGCAGTTGCTCACCGCGCTCGGCGTCGGCTTGGGCGGCGTCGAGCAGACGATCGCGCAAGATCCGGAGCGCGCGCAGTACCAAATCAGCGAACTGAAAAATATGACGATGGCGACGATTGATAGTTTGCGCCAATTCGTTTCCGATTTGCGCCCGACCGTGCTGGACGATCTGGGTTTGGTCGCCGCGCTGCGCTGGTTCGCGGAACAGTACGCCGAGCGCGCCAAGTTGCAGGTGGATTTCCAAGTCGTCGGCGCGAAACGCCGACTCGCCTCGCAAGTCGAAACGGTCTTGTTCCGGATCGCGCAAGAAGGGCTGAACAACATCGGGCGGCACGCGCTGGCGACGCGCGCGACGGTGCGCCTGGAATTCGCCGAAGCCAAAGTGTCGCTGGCGGTGGAAGATGACGGACGCGGGTTCGTCGTCGCGCAAGTGTTGGGCGCGCAACCGCAACGCCGCGCCTGGGGCTTGCTCGGCATCCAGGAACGAATCGAATTGGTCGGCGGAAAATTCACGATGGAATCGGAACCAGGGCGCGGCACGCGGTTGGTGGTGGAAATTCCAATTGAAGGATGAAGGCGGAAAGATGAAAGATGAAAGATGAAAGATGAAAGGCGAAAGGTGAAAAGGAAATTTTTCATCCTTCATCCTTCATCCTTCATCCTTCATCCTTTTTTCTCGCGGAGGTTCTCGTGTCAAAAATACGTTTGCTGATGGTGGACGATCACGAAATCGTGCGCGCGGGTTTGCGGATGTTGTTGCAAACGCAACCCGATATCGAAATTGTCGCGGAGGCGGACAATGGGCGCGATGCGGTGGCGCGCGCGCGCGAACTGCAACCGGACATCGTGCTGATGGATATTTCGCTGCCGGATCTCGACGGCTTTGAAGCGACGCAACAGATCAAGCGCGCGTTACCTAAGACGGCGGTGCTCGCGCTGACGATGCACGAAAGCGACGAGTACTTTTTCAAGATGCTCCAAGCCGGAGCGTCCGGCTATGTCCCCAAAAAAGCCGCGCCGACCGATCTCGTCACCGCGATTCGCACGGTGTACGAGGGCGGCGTCTTCCTGTACCCCGCGCTCGCCAAATCGCTCGTGCGCGATTATATAGGGCGCGCGACTGAAGGGAGCGAACGCGCCGCGCTCGACGGCTTGACCGAGCGCGAACAAGAAGTGCTGAAACTGATCGCGGACGGTTTGACGAATCAGGAAATCGCGGATAAATTGACGATCAGCGTCAAGACGGTCGAGCGGCATCGCGCGAACATTATGGGCAAACTGAATTTGCACAGCCGCACCGAGTTGGTCAAGTACGCGATTCGCAAGGGGATGATTGACGTGGAAGGATGAAAGATGAAAGATGAAAGATGAAGGATGAAAAACTAGAGGGTTGTCCGTTTAATCCGATCTTGTCCGTTGTAATTTCCGGGAGCAGCAATGGCGAAATTCTTTATCACTCATTCGTGGAAAGACATTGAGTTTGCGCGGCGGCTGTTCAAAGACCTCAAGGCGCACGGCGTCGAAGGGTGGATGGACGATACTGCCGTGCGCGGCGGCGAGCGTATGGCAGAAAAGATCAACGAAGGATTGGAAGGATGCGACATCTACCTTCCGATCTTCTCGCCCGCCGCGCTGGAATCGCTGTGGTGTTGGGAAGAGATCAACGCGGCGATCGCGCTGGCAAATCGCGCGGGGCGCGCGCGGAAATTGACGATCATTCCGATCATCGCGCTCAAGTGCGAGATTCCCGCGCTGCTGTCCGCGCGGCTCTATTTCGATTTCGTCGAACGCTACGACGCCGCGCTGGCGGAATTGCTGAGCAAGGGCTTTGGCGTCACCGCGCCGATTGTGCCGACGCGTTCCGTTCATCCCGCGCCGGTCGAGCATCTTGACGAACCCCCGGCGGCGAAACCCAAATCGAAAACGTCGCCCGTGCCCGTCGCCAAAGCGGAACCGCCAGCACCGCCGCGCACCGCGCTGGAGGATGCGGAGAATCTCTACCTCGAAGCGCTGGAAGCGTTTCACTTGGAAAAATGGCAACTTGCCGCCGCAACTTTCCGCAAGGTTGTGGCGCTCCAAGCCGATTACGAGGACGCCGCCGCCAAACTCAAAGATGCCGAACGCGCGCAACGCGCAGCGGAATTGTCCGCGCGGTACGACGCCGCGACGAAAAGCATCGAGGCAGGGGATTGGCACGCCGCCATCGAGCAGTTGGAGACGCTGTTGGAGATTGACGGCGGCTATCGCGACGCGCGCGCGCGGCTGGCGTCCGCCAAAAATATGTTGCGCGCGGCGGATTTGTATATGCAAGCGCGCGAAGCGCTTGCCGCCAAAAAGTGGAACGACGCGGTGCGCGTGCTGGAATCTCTGTTGACGCTTGCGCCCAACTATCAAGACGCGGCAACGAAATTGACCGAAGCGAAACGCTGGGCGCAATTACCTGACCTGTACCGCCGCGCGCTCAAAGCGATTGACGTCAAGCAATGGCAAGACGCGCAGGCATTGTTGGAGCAAGTCTCCGGCGTGGACGCGAATTATCGCGAAGCCAAAACGCTTTTGACGCGCGTGAACGAGCAAGCGCGCCAAGCGCTGCTGGCGGAATTGTACGACCGCGCGACCCAAGCGATTGACGCGAAAAAATGGCAAGACGCCAAGACCTTGTTGGAGCAAATTCAGAAGGTTGACGCAAACTACCGCGAAATTAAAACGCTTTTGGCGCGGGCGGAGCGCGAACTTGCGCGCAAAGATATGATTCTCATTCCCGCCGGTGAGTTCGTGATGGGAAGCAACGAGTACGATCGCGAAAAGCCGCCGCACAAAGTGTACGTTGATGCGTTCTACATCGCGCGCTTTCCGGTGACGAACGCCGAGTACAAGAAATTCGTGGACGCGACGAAGCACAATGTGCCATTTGCAGACGCGGATTGGGCAAAGCCATACAATTGGGATCAGAAAGCCCGCACGTATCCCAAAGGACGTGAAGATCACCCTGTCGTGCTTGTGTCTTGGAACGACGTCGTGGCGTACTGCAAATGGGCAGGCGTTCGCTTACCCACTGAGGCGGAATGGGAGAAAGCCGCAAGTTGGGACGATGCGAAAAAAGAAAAACGCGTTTATCCCTGGGGCAAAGATTTTGACAAGAACAAGTGTAACACGAAGGAATCAGGAATCGGTGGCACAACATCTGTCGGCGGATATTCAGCCAAAGGCGGCGATAGCCCGTACGGGATTGCCGATATGGCGGGGAATGTGTGGGAATGGTGCAGTTCGCGCTGGGGCAAAAATTCAGACAAGCCGGATTTCAATTATCCGTATCGTGCAGATGATGGGCGCGAAGATATGCAGAGTGATGATCGACGTATCTTGCGTGGCGGGTCGTGGCTCAACAATGTAGTCGACGCGCGCTGCGCATACCGCGGCGGGCTCCTTCCAGACTACCGTCTCTACAGCATTGGTTTTCGCGTTGCCGAGTCCGTTACTCCCTGAAGTTGGTTCTGATTTCTGTCCCCTGATTTCTGTTTTCTGACCCTGTATTTGGGGGGTCTGGGGGGCGTTATGCGCCCCCCAGCGCGCGCAAAAAAGGACAACGGACAAGAAGCAGACCTGACAGGTTTTCAGAAACCTGTCAGGTCTCGCGCGCCGGATCGGATTGCACGGACAAAACGAAACCTCGAAGGTTTCCCAAAACCTTCGAGGTTCTCTGTTCACCGTTCACTGTCCACTGCTCACTTGCGTCCCCGCGCGTGCTCCCACTCCGCCAGCCACTTTTCCGCTTCCAACTCCGCCATCGTCCCATAGCCCGCGCTGACCACCGCTTGCCGGAAAATGTGATCGTGCGCTTCGCCCGCCGCAAAGACGCCGGGAATATTCGTATGCAAACGCGCGTCCACCTTAAGGTAGCCCTCCTCGTCCATTTCCAACTGCCCCTTGAACAACCCGGTGTTCGGAATGTGTCCGATGTAAACGAAAATTCCCTGCGCCGGCAAATCCGATTTCGCGCGCGTCTGTACGTTCTCCAGCGCGAGCGCTTCCACTTTGCCGCTCCCCTTGATTTCGGTGACGACCGAATTCCAAACGAAAGCGATCTTTGGATTTTCGCGCGCGCGATCCTGCAAAATTTTTTGCGCGCGCAGTTGATCGCGGCGATGAATGACACTGACCTTGCTCGCGAACTTGGTCAGGAACAACGCTTCTTGCAGCGCGCTATCGCCGCCGCCGACGACGGCGATTTCTTTGTTGCGAAAGAAAAAGCCGTCGCAGGTCGCGCAGTACGAAACGCCGCGCCCGGTCAGTTCGCGTTCGCCCGGCGCGTTCAAGCGCCGCGGCGACGCGCCGGTCGCGACGATCAGCGCGTTCGCTTCCAGCGCGTTGCCGTTTTGCGTTTTGAGTTGGAACGGATGCATCTTCAAATTCGCTTCCGTCACCGTGTCCATCTCGACGCGCGCACCGAATTTCTCCGCTTGCTGTTGCATCAATCGAACGAGTTCGGGTCCCGTGATGCCATCGGGAAAGCCCGGATAATTTTCCACCTCGTTCGTCATTGCAATCTGCCCGCCGATTTCTTGCCCGGTCAACACGAGTGGTTTCAAATTCCCACGCGCCGCGTAAATCGCCGCGCTCAACCCCGCCGGACCGGAGCCGATGATAATTAGATTCTCAGTCATTTGTCTTTCCTCGATATTTTCGATTTTTGATTTTCGATTGCCGATTGCCTCGCCAAGCAATCGAAAATCTGAAATCGAAAATCGAAAATTCGGTCACCCCAAATCTCCCAACTCATACAAAATCGCCGATGCCGCTGCGAGCGCGGCAGTTTCCGCGCGCAAAACGCGCGGACCCAGCGTCACCGGCACGATGTTGTGTTCGCGCGCCAGCGCGATTTCCTCGTCCGCAAATCCGCCCTCGGGTCCGATGAACAGATTGATCTCTTTCGATTTGGGCGCGTCTTGCAGCGCGTCGCGCAAACCGCGCGACCGTTCGCCCTCGTACGGAATCAGCGACAAGCCGCCGCGCGCGGCGTACTCGCACGCGTGCGCGAACAAAGTCGCCGTGCCGATGTGCGGGAGCGCGGCGCGCCCGGCAATCTCCGCCGCCTCGACGACGATCTTCTGCCAGCGTTCCAGCCGCGTCGCGCTCACGTCCTCCAGACTGCCGACGATGCAACGCGCGGCAAGCACCGGCACGAACGCAGCGATCCCGATCTCGGTGCCCTTTTGCAACACCCAGTCGAATTTTTGTCCCTTGAGCAAACCCTGGTACAACGTGATGCGCGTCGTCGGCTCAGTTTCCAATTTCCATTTTTCGATCACGCGTCCGCGCAGCGCGTCGCGATCGATCGTGACGATTTCCGCGCGATGCGCGTACCCGGAATTATCGAGCAGGACGAACTCGTCGCCGGGTTTCATTCGCAGCACATCGCGAATCTGATGGACGACGGTGCCGCGCATCACGACGCGATTGTCACGAATGGCTTGAGGGGAAACGAAGAATCGGTGCATCCGAAGACCAAAGATGAAAGATGAAGGATGAAAGATGAAAGAGAAGATTTATTTCATCTTTCATCTTTTATCTTTCATCTTTCCAATCAGCGCGATCCAATCTTCCTCTTGTTTCTTTTCAATCATTTCGATCCCGACTGCGTTCAGCGCGTCCACAACATCGTCGGACTTGAAATCCAGAATCCCGGACGCGATGACGATGCCGCCGGGGCGCAACGCCGCCGCGAGCGCGGGCGCAAGTTCGACGATCACTTCAGCCAGAATATTGATGCAGATCAGATCGAATGAGTTGCAGGACGCGTCAATCGAACCGCGCTCGACGCGCACGACACTTTCCGCGCGATTGATCGCAACGTTGCGCGCCGCCGTTTCGACCGCGACCGGATCCGTATCGCGCGCCAGAATTTCGCGCGCGCCCAATTTCGCGGCGGTGATCGAGAGAATCCCAGAGCCGGTGCCGACATCCAGCACGCGCGGCGCGCCGGTTTGATATTGCTCCAGCGCGAGCATACACAAGCGCGTCGTCGGATGGAGTCCGGTGCCAAACGCCATTCCTGGGTCAAGTTCGATCACAATGTCGTCGGCGCGCGGCGCGTACTCCAGCCACGATGGTTTGATGACAAGATGTTTGCCGAGGTGGAGAATCGTGTAATATCTTTTCCACGCTTCCGCCCAGTCTTCTTCGGCGAGTTCGCGCACACGCGGTTCGGTCATCGCGCGGAGTTGCGCCAGGTGCCACAAACTTTCCTGCGCGCGCTGCAACTGCTCGCGCTGATCGGACCGCGCCGCGAAAAAAGCGCGAACCGTAAACGCTCGCGCTGGATCGAATGGTTCGCCTGCGTCCGGAATGATCGTCTGTTCGATTGCCGCGCCGGTTTCGACCATTTCGTTCAACAATGCGGCAGCGGCTTCCGCGCCTTCCGCGTCGGTTTGGATGGAGAGTTCAAGCCAATTCATGGAAAGTGACATGTGACACACTGATTTCCCTAGAAGGGTTTGGCGGGTGTTGAATTGGCAAGTATTCTTTCTCCCACAATTTGGGGAACAGCCGCCAACCCTTCTGGTTTCTCAGCGATTTCAACTTGCAGGATCAAATCGCT
>VGOB01000024.1 GCA_016865935.1 Chloroflexota bacterium
GAGGGCAAAATCGGGTATAATCGGCATGGTGGTCTCTCGTGTGCGAAAGGTTGTTGGTGGGCACCACAATCATCGCACATTTTGAGACCACTTTCAAGTTCACGTTACTGAATTCTGCAACACTCTCTCATGGCAGATACAACAAGAAAGTGAGTTTGTCATAGTTTTTTCCTCGTGTCATTGCGAGCGTTTTTCGCGAAGCAATCTCCAAATCGCGATTGGGGATTGCTTCGTCGCAAAAAACGCTCCTCGCAACCCTGGCACTTGCGTTCCCGCCAGGGCAAGTGTGACACTAGCGGCTCGGTCGCATATTCGCGTTGGTCGTGAACGGATTGCTCGCGGTGGAGGGCACTTGCATTCCGTCGTCCGCCGTGATCGCGCGGAAACCGCGCGCCAGGACGATGACGCTGTAGCGTCTGCCGCGCGGAATCGCGTCCTTGGTTTGGAACAAACCGTTCGCGTCGGAAACGCCATACGTGAGCACTTCGCTCGTCGTCACCTTGTCGTCTGCCGCCGCGTCGGTCGCGCTCAAGCCCGGCTTGATGACGAAAAATTGCGCGCCTTCGATTCCGCGTCCCGTGTCCGCGTTCTTGATGTACCCCTTGATGTAAACGAGATCGTCCGACGCGGTTTGCGGCGCGGAGGGCGCAGCGCCGGTTGTGCAGGCGACGAGTTCGACATCGTCAACGAAAAAACTGCTGACGTTGTTCTTGGGATTTTCCGACATAAAGAGAATCCGAATCGTTTTGCCCGCGAACTGCGACAGATCGAACGTCGCTTGCCGCCACTGATCATCACCTTGCGACGAAACGAATTTTTCGAGCGTCTTGATCACGTCGCCGCTCGAGTTCACGAGATTGGTCGCGAACTTGGCTTCGCTCGCGAACAAGCCCAAGAGTCCTTTCGTTTCATAGTGCATCAAGCGCCAGTACGCCAGCGTGACGCGCGTCGCGTTTGCAGGAACGCGAATTTCTTGATAGATGTACTGGAGCGGCTCTTCGTCCGTGCCGCCGAGCCACGCGCTGCGCGCGCCGGTGTGCGGCAGTTCCGTGTCAATGATCGCCGAGTGCGCGGTGTTCACTTCGACCCAACCCGCCTCTGCGTTTTCGAATGTGCCGTTGACGACCAGGTTCGTGCAACCCGATGGAAGTTGTTGCGTCGGCGGTGGCGGCGCGGCGGGACCGCGTTGCTGCGGCTGCGTCGGCGTAGTCGGCATCTGGGTTGTGCCGCCCGCGTCGATCCCGACTTGCGCGAACGCGTCGCGCACCGCGTTCGCGTCACTCGCGCCGTACAATTCTTGCGCCGCGCGAATCGTCGCGCGCGCGGCATCGCCAAAATCGGAATCGGGTGTGAGGTACTGCGTCAGCGTGCGATAGTAAATCTGCTCCATCTTCTCGCGCCCCAACGCCTGCGCGACCAAGAACGCCGCGCGATTCGGGATGCCGCTGTTGATGTGCACGCCGCCGTTGTCCGAGCGGCGCGAATTTGCCAGGCGCGCAAACTCGCGCATATGCCCCGGCTGACCGACTCCACCCAGCGGATTGCGCGCGTCATATTTGCCGCCGAGCGTCGGGTCTTCCAGACTGCGTAAATAGCGCACAGGGTACGGCGGCGACTTGACCACCTCTTCGCCGACCGTCCAATTCGCGCGATCGATCAGCGCGCCAAAAATATCCGAGTACGCTTCGTTCAGCGCGCCCGATTGTCCCTGGTAAATCAGGTTCGCCGTCGCGTCGGTGATGCCGTGCGTGAATTCGTGCGCGACGACGTCGAGCGCGTACGCGAGCGGCTTGAAGATTTTCCCGCCGTCGCCATAAATCATCTGTTGACGTTCGCCGATCCACGCCGCGTTTTCCGCGTCCTCCGGATCGTTGCCGTAATGCACCGTCGAGACCAGCGCCAAGCCGCGCCCGTCAATGCTGTCGCGCTTGAACGTGTTGAAGAAATAGTCGTACACTTTGCCCGCGTTATCGTGCGCCGCTTGCGCGATCGCATCGTTGCGCGCGCGCTCGCCTTCTTCGATCACCAAGCGACCCGGGATCGTCGCGCGATTGTCGGCGGTGTACGTGCGCCGCACTTTGGCATTGTTCACCGCGTCGAAGCGATGCGTGACGATAGGACGCCGCGCGTTCACAAAATAGTACCACTGCCCCAGCGGCGAATCGGTGAGGATCGTAATGTGCCACGTCAGCGTCGCTTTGCCGATCTCGTCCACGTAGATCATCAAGCGCGTTTTATCGCGCAAGAGTTCGACGACAACGCGCGCGCGTTCGGCATCGGTCAATTGTTCGCTCATCAAATCATCGAGCACGATCCGTTCGGCGTCGTCAGGCGCGATGGTCGGTTGTGTTGCGACGTTGATCTCCGGCGCGAATTGTCCGTTCACCGCGACGATGTTTTCGCGCGCGTCGAGATGCACGACGAGTTGCTTGCCGAACACGGGCACGCCGTTGTGCATCTGCGCCATTCGCACGTGCGCGTAACCGAGTTGCGAATCGGGTTCGACGCGCAAGATGCTGAATTGATCGCTCGCGCTTTTCAATCGGAACAAGGTACGATTCTCGTCGAGAAAACCACGCGCAATCGCGGCAGGGTTGCCGCGTTCCGCCGCGCTGGGCGTGTACGGCAGCGCGGTAGTCGCGTCCTTGCTCACGATAAAGCTGGGAACGCCGGTGCGCGCGTCCCAGTGCGCGTCGAGTCCGCCGCGCGCGCGCGCCTGCAAACCCAAGAACGCGGCGCGCGATCCGAATTCTTCGCTGCGCGCCATCGTCACGCCGACGACGAGCGCGGCGAGAACGGCGACGATCAAAATTCCAACAAGATATTTTTTGCGTTGATGCGGCATAAACAAATTCTCCAATCCTCGTCTCACTGATCCGATTATAACTCTAATTTTGCGCGCGGGCAAGCCACCGTCGATCCGGAGGTAGGCGTCAAAGCTTTGCGCGGTTTCGTTGCGTGCGCCCGCCGTCGAATGAATTCGACGTCTCAATGAGGTGAAAACACGGTAAAACGTGTTGGGCGCGACCCGCCAATCCGATTTATCGGATTTCCATCTGCGTTAGCGGTCGGACACGCGCACAAAACTATGACGGACACCCTCGATCTGGGTTATCGCACATTCCGCACCAGAAAGTCGGGGCTGCCGCAACTGCGCGCGGCGCGGCTCTGAATCTCGGAGCTACACGCGAGCGGTTTGCCCTCCTGCGAGAAACAAACGAACAGTTCTTGAAGAAAGCGTCCGGAACCAGAGCAATAAATCGCGAGCGACGACTCGCCAAGACCTGGGTTGACCGCGCCAAATTCTTGCTTGAGCCGCGCCGCCGTCACGCGAAACGGCTGCTCCGGCGCGCGGTACGCATCGGGAATGATCACCGCCTCTTTCAAGCGTTTCGACATCGCCAAATATTGTTCCGGCGTCAAACCGGTACACGTTCCATGTTTTTCCCACTCGTGATCGTACAATTTGGAATTGGGATAGAGCGCGGGAAATTTCGCCTTGATGTCGTTTGGCATTTTCGCCGTGGAACAATTGCTGGGATAGCCACGATTGTATTGGGGCCACAAGCCGTGCAACACAAAACCAAGTTTCCTGCCGATGCTACATTGCTGCGCGTCGTTCGCGCCATCCGTCGCGCAATAATCCGGCGACCACGAGAGCGCCACGACGTAGAAATCGAATTGTCCGGGCTGACCGCTCGTCGGAATATCCAATTCGGAATTCTGCGCCGGTGGCTTGGACGGATTCGGTTCCAGGTTCAATCCGCCTTGATAGTATTGATACGTAACTACTCAGCCCATGCAACTTTTTAGTGGCGTCGAGATGACTCGACCACAATATACAGTGGTGCCACTTCTGAAGTTCTTGAGCAACTATGGCAACGACCACAACATCTAGTAGCCAAGCGCGTGACGGCTACTAAAAAAACGGGCAGGCTGAGTAGTTACATTGATACACAAAAACGCCGATGATGATCACGAGAATCAAAATTGACGTGGGCGTTAATTTTGTTCTGTTCATTTCAATCCTTTCGCTCCGTCATCGCGTTGACCACCGCACGCAAATGCTCGCGCCACCTGGGATCGCCGTCGAAAGCCAGCCACGCGCGATCGCGCGACACGCGCACGCGGTCTTTGAAGCGCGATTGCAAGCGCGCGGTGAGCGCGGCATCCGCGCGTCCCAGTCTAATCACAATGCGTCCTTCTTCGGTGGTGATCGAAACGATGTGCGCGGCGATTGCCGCGACTTTGATCCGCAACAGGTAGAGCAGGTTTTCGATTTGCTCCGGCGGCTTGCCAAACCGATCCACCAATTCTTGCGCGATTTCGTCCACTTGCGCGGCGGTCGTAATGTCCGCCAGCCGCCGATACAACCGCAAGCGCAAACCCGAATCCGGCACGTACTCTTCCGGGATTTGCGCGGGCAATGGCAAATCAATAATCGGCGCAAAACCTAATCCGCCTTTCGCCCTCTCGCTTCCCTTGTCCCTTGTCACCTGTCCCTTTTTCATTTCGACTGCGCTCGCGAGTAACCGACAATACAAATCGAACCCGACCGCCACGATGTGCCCCGATTGCTGCGCGCCGAGAATTTCGCCCGCGCCGCGAATTTCGAGATCGCGCATCGCGATTTGAAATCCTGCGCCCAGTTCGCTCGCTTCGGCGATGGCTTGCAGGCGGTCGTGCGCTTCCGCGCTGAGCGGATGGTTCTTCTCGTGCAAAAAGTACGCGTACGCGCGCGCCGCGCTCCGCCCAACGCGCCCGCGCAACTGGTACAACTGCGCCAGTCCGAACTTGTCCGCGTGCGCGACGACGAGCGTGTTCGCGTTCGGAATGTCAATCCCGCTTTCGATGATCGTCGTGCAGACGAGCACGTCGTACTTGCCCGTCGCAAAATCCGCCATCACCGCTTCGAGTTGCGCCTCGTTCATTTGCCCGTGACCGATCACGATGTTCGCTTCCGGCACGAGTTTCCGCAACTGATCCGCGACGATGTGAATGCCGCGCACGCGGTTGTGCACGTAAAAGACTTGCCCGCCGCGATCCAGTTCGCGCAGAATCGCGTCGCGCACGAGTCGCTCGTCGTACTCGGCGACGTACGTGCGAATCGGCAGGCGATCTTCCGGCGGCGTCTCAATCGTGGACATATCGCGCGCGCCGGAGAGCGACAAGTAAAGCGTGCGCGGAATTGGCGTCGCAGTGAGCGTCAGCACGTCAACCTGCTGGCGCAACTGTTTCAATTTTTCTTTGTGAACGACGCCGAAGCGTTGCTCTTCGTCAATGATCAGCAAACCCAGGTCTTTGAACTGCACGTCATCGGAAAGCAAACGATGCGTCCCGATCACAATGTCTACTGTGCCCGCTTGAATTTTTTCGACGATCTCGCGCTGCTCTCTGTCGGATCGAAACCGCGACAACATTTCGACGGTCAACGGAAATGGCGCGAGGCGTTCGCTGAACGTGTTGAAATGTTGTTGCGCCAACACAGTCGTCGGCACGAGAATCGCGATTTGCTTGCCATCGTTCGCGGCTTTGAACGCGGCGCGCAGCGCGACTTCGGTTTTGCCGTACCCCACATCGCCGACGATCAAACGATCCATCGGGCGCGCGCGCTCCATATCCACTTTCACTTCGTCAATCGCGCGCAACTGATCGTCCGTTTCGACGTACGCGAACGACGCTTCGAGTTCGTTCTGCCATTGATTGTCCGGCGCGAACGCGTGTCCTGATACAACTTCGCGCGCGGCGTACAGTTCGAGCAAATCGTCCGCGATGTCTTCAACCGCTTTGCGCGTGCGCTCTTTGACTTGCGTCCATTCCGCCGTACCCAGCCGACTCAACGTCGGCGCGCGCCCGCCGGGCGCGACGTAGCGACTCAGCCGATCAATCTGATGCACCGGGACATAAAGCGTATCGCCGCGCAGATATTCGATTTGCAGAAATTCGCGCTCGGGTCCATTGAGCGCAAAGCGCGTCAAGCCGCGAAAGATTCCGATGCCGTGATCGACGTGGACGATGTAATCGCCGATCGCGAGATCGGAGAAGAATGCTTCCGGCGACGCGGCGCGCGTCTTGGCGACGCGGCGCGGTTTGGGGCGCGACCAGCCGAAGAGTTCGGCGTCGGTTAAAAGTTCAAAGTTCAAGGTTCGAGGTTCAAGGTTCAAGGTTGGAGGTTCGTTTAACTTTGAACTTTGAACTTGCAACTTGAAACCTTCAGCCAGCGCGCCTTGCACCAACACAATGTGCTTCGGCTCTGGAATTTTCGCAATGTGATCCGTCGGCTTGACGAAGAAATCGCGCTCGCGCAAAAGTTCGGAGAGGCGCGCGGCTTGACGCGTGACGACGACGACGCGCGCGTTTTCTTCGCGCAGTCTGAACAACTCGTCCATCACCTTGCGGAGTTGACCGCCGTAGCGCGGTCCGGGAGTGAACGGCAGTTGGATCGCTTCGCCGGGCGTCGCGTAATCCAGGAGCAACCGTTTGCGCGACAACATTCGCTCGCGCAGCGCGTTCCAGGGAAAGTACGGCAGCGCGACGTTCGCCGGCAATTCGCGCCGCGCTTCCAAATCGCCGCGCACATCTTCGGCTTGAAATTCGAGCGACTGCGCGTTCGCTTCGACTTCCGCCCAATCTTCGACGACGAGCAGACCTTGTTCCGGCAAGTGATCGACCAGCGATGCCGGATTTGGATAAAAATATTGCAGATAAAATTCGATGCCGTGAAATCGTCTGCCCTCGTCAAGCGCGTCGCGATCGCGCTTGAAACCCGATTCGGCAATCGGATGGCAGGTAGACAAATCCCAGGTGGCAATTTTTTGCGCGACGTCCCGTCCGCGCCCTGGGAGCGCTTCGCTCGCGGGCGTCAGCATCACGGCTTTGAGTTCTTGCGCGGAACGCTGTGTTGCCGGATCGAACGCGCGGATCGAATTGATTTCATCACCGACAAACTCGATACGGACGGGTTGCGGACTCGCCGGGATCCACACATCGAGGATGCCGCCGCGCCGACTGAACGCGCCGGGTGATTCGACGACTGCTTGGTACTCGTAACCGAGCGCGACGAGCGCGGACAAGAGTTCGGTGAGATTCACATTTTCACCGCGCCGCAGCGCGCGCATCCCCGCGACGAAATCGGCGGGTGGCACAGTTCTTTGCATCACCGCGCGAATCGTCGTGACGATGATCGGCGCGGGGTTGCCTGCCAGCGCGGCAAGCGCGGACAAGCGCGCGGCAATCGTCTCCGCGCTCCAGGGGATTCGTTCGTAGAACAGCGGATCGGGTTCGGGGAAGTCGAACACTCCTGTCATTGCGAGGAGCGTTTTTCCCGCAAGGGGGGCTGCGCTCTGCGACGAAGCAATCTCCGAGTTGCTTGGGGATTGCTTCGCCGCTTCGCGGCTCGCAATGACAGGTGACACCCACGCGTTGAGTTCGCTTGCGATCTGTTTGGCGCGCTCACTCCGCGCGGTCAGCACGACAATCGGCGCGAACAACGCGCGCGACAACGCGGCAAGCATCGGCGCGCGCGCGGATTCGATCACGTCGGCGGTAATAGTCGCCTGGTCGCGTAGTCGCGTCGTCAAATGCTTGAACGCGTCAAGTTGTTCGATTAAAGGGAGAAGTCCAGATAAATTCATCGCAAGGCAAAAGGCAAAAGTCAAAAGTCAAAAGTCAAAAGTCGTGCGGGGACAGAATTCACTTTTAACTTTTGCCTTTTTACTTTTTAGTTGAAACGGTTCATCGCCGCGTCAATCCCGTCACGCAACCACATCTCAATCGCTTCTCCCGCGCGCGCGAACGTTTCGTCCATCAACGCGCGTTCGTCGTGATCGAATGTGCCGAGGACGTGATCGATATCCGCGTCCGGATTCGGTCTGCCGATGCCAACGCGCAAACGCGCAAAGTCGGACGCGCCGACGCGCGCGATGATTGATTCCATCCCGTGATGTCCGCCCGCGCTGCCCTTGGGGCGCAAGCGCATTTTGCCGAGTGGCAGATCGAGATCATCGTAGACGACGAGCAAATCGGCGGGCGCGATTTTGTAGAACGCGAAGAGTTTGCCGACGGCGTCGCCGGACAAGTTCATAAACGTCTGCGGCTTGGCGATCAGTACGCGCGCGCCGGCGATGCTGCCTTCCGCGATTTCCGCGTTGAAGCGTTTGCGCGCAAAGCGTAACCCGTGCGCGTGCGCGAATCGCTCGGCGATGATAAAACCGACGTTGTGACGACTGCGCGCGTAACGCGTGCCCGGATTGCCGAGACCGACGATCAATTTGATGTTGGTCGGCGCGGTTGCCGCGCCGTGACGGAGGAGCCAACGAAGAGATGGCATTTTTCGATTTCGGATTTCAGATTTAGGATTTTCGATTTTGGATTTGCCGCGCTGGATCACAGAATTTGTTTTGGCGCATTTGGCATGTTTGGCAAGCGATAGCCGCAAAACTCACAATGTTTGAGTTTACCACCACTTGGCTAATCTGGCAAACGCGACGGAAAATCGCGCAGATTGACACAAAGCGGCACCGTGCTATAATGGCGACACTGTTTTCACAGGAGGCAGAAACTCCGTGTCGGCAAAAGATTTTTTGAAAAAACTTTCCGAAGCGCACGGCGTCTCGGGTTATGAACACGCGATCCGCGAAATGGTGATCGCCGAATTCAAACCCTACGCCGATGAAATTTCCGTCACGCCGATGGGTAGCGTCATCGCGCTCAAGCGCGGCGCGGGTCCTTCGATGAGGTCTACCCTGAGCAGAGCCGAAGGGCTCAGGACGGGCAAAGTCCTGATCGAAGGGCATATGGACGAGATCGGCTTGATGGTGACGGAGATCGAACAAGGATTCCTCCGCTTCACCCAGGTCGGCGGATTCGACGTGCGCGTATTGCCATCGCAAGAAGTGATCGTGCACGGCAAGCAGAAACTGCGCGGCATCATCGGCGCACGTCCGCCGCACGTCCTCACCGCCGACGAGCGCGAGAAGGTAATCCCGATGAGCGATCTCTGGATTGACGTCGGCTTGCCGGAAGCGCGCGTGCGCGAACTGGTGCAGGTCGGCGATTGGATCACCTACGCGCGCGACGTGATCGATCTGAAAAACAATTTGGTCGCGGGCAAATCGCTCGACGATCGCGCCGCCGTGGTGTCCGTCGTCGAAGCGCTCAAGTCGCTCGCGACGATGAAGCATACCTGGGATGTCTACGCCGTTGCGAACGTGCAAGAAGAAGTCGGCTTGAAAGGCGCGCAGACATCGGCGTTCCGGATCAATCCCGATGTCGCGATCGCGCTGGACGTGAGCCACGCCGAACAACCGAACACGCCGGAGATTGGCACCGTGCCGCTCGGCGGCGGAATGGGCATCGCGATCGGACCTAACATTCATCCACTCGTCTACGAAAAACTGACTGAAGTTGCCAAAGCAAACGAGATCGCGTTCAAGGTTCTCGCGGAAGCCGGCGCGACCGGCACCGACGCGTGGGCGATGCAAGTGGTGCGCGAAGGGATTCCGACCGGGCTGATTGACATTCCGTTGCGCTATATGCACACGTCGGTCGAAACGATCAGCATCACCGATGTCGAACGGATCGGACGCTTGCTCGCGCTCTTCTGCGCGTCGCTCGACGACAAGTTCATCAAGCAGTTGCGCGGGGAAACGGAAGAAGCAACGCGAAAGAGCGCGAAAGAAACGCGAAAGAACGCGAAGAAAAAATAATCGTGGAATGTCATTGCGAGCGTTTTCTGCAAAGCAATCTCCAAATCGCGAATTGGGGATTGCTTCGTCGGCACAAACCGCCTCCTCGCAATGACAATGGGAATATACTATGCTCCTAGAAAAACTCTCCAACGCGCGCGGCGTTTCCGGCAACGAAGGCGAAGTGCGCGAGATTTTGATCGACGCGGTCAAAGACCACGTGGACGAGTACCGCGTGGACACGCTCGGCAATCTGATCGCGCGCAAAAAAGCCAAAGGCGCGCGCGCGCGCAAGCCGCTCCGCGTGATGCTCGCCGCGCATATGGACGAAATCGGTCTGATGATCACGCATCACGATTCAAACGGTTACTTGCGCTTCGATCCGGTCGGCGGAATTGACGCGCGCGTGTTGTTGAGCAAGACGGTGCTGATCGGCAAAGACAAAGTGCCGGGCGTCATCGGCGTCAAGCCGATTCATTTGCTCAAAGCGAGCGAACGTCAGCAAGTACTCGAAACAGACGCGTTGACGATTGACATTGGCGCGAAATCGAAAGAGGACGCGCAGGGCTTGGTCAAGATCGGCGATTACGCGACATTTGCGACGACATTCAGTTCCATCGGGACGGATTGCGTCAAAGGCAAAGCGCTCGACGATCGCGCCGGGTGCGCCGCGCTCGTCGAAATTCTGAAACGCGATTATCCGTTCGATCTCTACGGCGTTTTCACCGCGCAGGAAGAAGTCGGCGCGCGCGGCGCGCGCGTGGCGGCATACGCGATCGAGCCGACGTACGCGTTCGCGCTCGAAGGTACCGTGTGCGACGACTCGCCGAAGAAAAAAGATGTGTCACCGGTGACGCGCGTCGGCGGCGGTCCCGCGATCACGTTCGCGGATAATTCGTTGCTCTCGGATCGCCGCTTGGTGGATTTGCTCGTCGAGACGGCGCGCGAAAATAAAATTCCGTACCAATTCAAACAAGCCGTCGCGGGCGGCACCGACGCGGGACGCATCACGCTCGTCAAAGAAGGCGTGCCCTCCGTCGCCGTCGCCGTGCCGACGCGTTATATTCATTCGCCGGTCAGTTTGCTGAGCAAACGCGATTTCGAAAATCTGATCGCGTTGATGATCAAGGCGCTACCAAAAGTCGCAAAGATTTAGACCGATGACAGACGACCGATGACCGAAATTTCCGTCGTCTGTCGTCCGTCCTTCGTCGAGGAGTTTAACAATGGCTACCGCAAAAAAGGCAACTCATTTTCCGTTGCTCGATAACGACGATCCCCAATCGAGTGGGATGCATCCGTTGAAGGCGCTGACCAAGCGCATCACCGAAGCGTACGGACCGTCGGGATACGAACAAGGCGTGCGCGAATTGATCCGCGACGAGATCAAGGGCTTCGCGGATGAGGTGCGCGTGGACGCGCTCGGCAATTTGATCGCGCGCAAAAAAGGGACGGGACCGACGCCGCGCAAAAAAGTGATGCTCGCCGCGCATATGGACGAAATCGGCGTGATCGTCACGCACATTGACGAGAAAGGTTTCGCGCGCTTTGCGCCGATTGGCGGCGTGTATCCGCTGACGCTTTTTGGGCAACGCTGCCGCTTTGCGAACGGCGTCGTCGGCGTGTTCGGGCGCGAGATAAAAGATTCGACCGCGACCGAAGTGACGCTGAACAAATTGTTCATTGACGTCGGCGCGACGAGCAAGGACGATGCGCCGGTCGGCGTCGGCGATCCTGCCGGGTTCTGGCGCGATTTTTCCGATCTTGGAAATCGCATCGTCTCCAAAGCGATGGATGATCGAATCGGCTGCGTCGTTTTGATCGAAGTGTTGAAGCAGTTGAAGAAATCGCCGCACGATGTCTATTTCGTTTTCACCGTGCAGGAAGAAGTCGGCTTGCGCGGCGCGACGACCTCGGCGTATGGCGTGCAACCCGATCTCGCGATCGCGGTGGATGTGACCGGCACCGGCGATACGCCGGAAGCGAACACGATGGCGGTGCAACTCGGCAAAGGTCCCGCGATCAAAGTGAAAGACGCGGGAATGCTCGCACATCCGGCAGTGAAAAATTTGCTTGCCGAAACCGCGAAGGAAGCGAAAATTCCGTACCAGTTCGAAGTGCTGACTGGCGGCACGACGGACGCGATGGCGATGCAGACGACGCGCGAAGGCGTGCCTGCCGGTTGTCTCTCGGTGCCGACGCGTTACGTTCACACGCCATCCGAGATGATTGATTTCAACGATTTGCAAAACTCGATCAAGTTGTTGGTCGCGGTGCTGGGGAAGCAGATCAAGTTGGATTAGTGCGACAGCGCAGTGATACGAAAGTGAACACCCGCTGACTGCCGTGTGCGGCAATGTCAGCGGGTGTTTTTTGGGAATGGGTTGCTGGAGTTCAGTCGAGTGTTGCAACTGGGATCAGATAATCGTCAATCCGCAGTTCGTCGTTGATCGCGCACTTGTCCGGATCCCACACGATCATTTTGCGATCTCGGCTGATCTCGTATTTTTCGCGTTCGGCAGGTTCGGCATTATCTAGCGTCGGAATCCACGCCAACGGAATAGCAAGAATCCGCCCATCGATCAACTCGATGCGGATGTAATCGCGCTCAAATTGGACGCGATGAATCAATGCCTCGCGCGGAAAAGTGTACGCCGAAGCGGGGTACGGAATGTCGTACCAACGGGTGGTTTGTTCGATCGGTTCAATGTGCTTTACGTTTGTGAGCATTCCACGCCTCCATGATCCGCCCAAGATTCTGTTTGATGATTTGCAGTGACTGATTCAACTCGGTACGGCTCAACGTGCGCCCTTCGCGGGCTATTTCGATTTGCGGCTCCAACCAAATTTTGGCATCGTTCGCATCGTTTTGCGATCCTTTGCCGACATGAATGCTCGCCCGATGTTCCCATAGAACATCGTGGCTATGAAACCAAAAAACCAATTCGCCTTCTTTGAATACGCGAGGACTCATCGATTATTCTCACTGTTGTTCCAATTCTACAATAGAATCCTTGCTCGGTCAAGAACGCAGCAAGCATTTTATAATGCAACTATCGAAACGATCCCCCGACTCCCGTCCACTTCCACCACCTCCCCTTCTCGAATCTCTGCGACGATGTTCGCGGTTCCCGCGACGGCTGGAAGACGATACTCGCGCGCGATGACCGCGCTGTGCGACAACACGCCGCCGCGTTCGACGACGAGTCCCGCTAGCCGCGCGAAAACCGGCGTCCACGCGGGATCAGTTGCCGGCGCGATCAGCACATCGCCGGGCTGAACGCGCGCCAATTCCTCCGCCGATTGGACGACGCGCGCGACGCCGCGCGCAACGCCGGGGCTGATCGCGCGTCCGCGCCATTGCGACGGGCGGGATAACCCCGCCCCGACATTTTTCAACGGCACATCGCCGCGCAAAAACGGCGGGTACGCTTCGGTGGGCGACTGCGCGTACTCGCGCTGGTACGCACGCCATTCATCTTGCCGCGCGGTGATCGCGCGCGCGAATTCTGTCTTGTGTAACCTCACGTCGAAATACGCGACGAGTTCGCTATGTGTCGCGTAAAAGACCGCGTCGCGCGTTGCAATCACGTCATCGCGCACCAAACGATCCGCGAGCAGCAAGTACAATCGTCGCGCGAGCGCAAGCGATTTTTGCCAGTAGTAACGTTGGTCTTCGCGCAGCGCGAGATAGTGACGCGCAAGCGAGAGAACTTGATTGAAAATCACTTGTTTGTGAAAAGATGAAAGATGAAAGATGAAAGATGAAACGTCATTATCGGTCGGCGGTCGGCGGTCGGCAGTCGTCTGCAACAACCGCGTGATTTGCTCCGGCGCTTCCGCAAACGTCGGCACCGCAATGTCGAGCGAGAACGAGCGATGTCCGTGTTCAGCAAGAAACGCGACTAGTTTGTCACTCTGAGCGCAGCGAAGAGTCTCTCCATGTTCTTTGCGAGATGTTTCGCTTCGCTCAACATGACAAACGCCGGCCAATTCGCGCAACGCCGCGTCCACTTCCAGCGTCTTGTTCGGCACATCGGCGACGAGCCGCGCCGCGATCTCGTTCGCGTGTTCGCGATCGATCCACGCGGCGATCAGTCGCTTGAGCAAACCGAACGCGAGATCGGCGTCGCTCAAACTCCAGCGATGAATTCGCAAGACGCCGCGATGCAAATTTTCCGCCGCGCGCAGCGCATCGAAAATCGCGCGCGCGTCGTCACGCGACAGCGCGTCCACGCGCGCGCGTAACGCGGCGATGCCCGCGTTATGCTCGCGCGTATAGCGCGCCCAGTGACGATAGTTGTGCAGCGGCGAGACGTTGAACGGATCGGCGAGAAACGCGCGGAGCAGCGAAACGATCACGCGCGGCGCGTCGCGCCAGCGCGGGTACGGCGCGTGTTTGCGAAGCGCGCTGTCGCCATCGGGAAAATAGCGGGACGCGTCTTCGGGCAAAATGGAATCGGGAAAAATCTTGTAGAAGATTTGGAACGCGCGCGCGTTTGCGTACGGATGCCCATGCCACAAGCGCGTCAACGGGATCGTCTCGGCAGCGGGGTAACCCAGACAGCGCAACGGATCGCGCAGCGCGAGTTCCTCGATGAACGGCGCGAGGTGCGACCAACCGAGCGGCGAAATCGGCGCGGGCAAGCGTTCGTTGATGAAACCACTCGTCCAGAGAATTTCGTTTTCCATCGCGTCGCATTATACGCCGCGATTCTTGTTTGACAAACGCGCCACAAGAATCTATAATGCCAATGAACCAATCGCCCAATAAACCAATGAGCCAAATCAAGTCGCGTTTGGCTTATTGGCACATTGGTTCATTGGCTCATTGTTTCCGGGCGAATAGCTCAGCTGGTAGAGCGCTTGCTTTACACGCAAGATGTCACGGGTTCGAGTCCTGTTTCGCCCACCATTAGATACTTGCTCGCATGAGGCACAGATGACTAGCCGCAGAGCGAAGAATAAACACGTCGAAAAAAATCACGCGCGATCAACTCTCTCCGCGAATCACGAGGAGGATGATCCGATGACGAAAGACCTGACCAAGTATGTGACGACGCGCCAGGCGGCGGAGATGCTGGGCGTGGTTACAGATCATGTTTACCGGCTGATCGAAGGCGAGAAACTGAGAAGCATACGGCTGGGGCACGAGTGGCTAATCTATGTGCCATCCATCGAGAAATACCAGCAAACCAAATCAAAGCGCGGACGGCCACCATCCGGATCACCCCGGCAAGTAGAAACAAACAACGGGCAAAGTTGAAACGCAACTTTGCCCGTGTTGTTTTTCTTCACGAATAGGGTTCTCAGTCCCCCAGCGCTTTGATCAATGCCTCCTTCACATCCGCATAAAACAAGATGCTGATTTTCATCGCCATTTCATCGCTCAGTTCATTCAGTTGCCGGCGTGCCGAGATGGGGATCAGGAGGGTTGTCGCACCTTTCTCAATCGCGTGTTCGGCGACGCTCACGGCGTTGGGAACAGGGTCGAGTCCTCCGCCGAGATTCAACCCACCGACTACGACCAGCCCGCCCTTCAAACTCTTGGCGAGAAGCGCGCCGCATAACGCGAGCAGTGCCGGCAATCCCAGGAACGCTCCATTCTTTGCCGTATCAAACGCGCGTAACTGAACAGTGAACTCGTGCTCGCGTGGGTCTCGATCCCCTACCAAATCCTTGGCACGCGTCAGCAAATTCTGTTCGCCGTACTTTATGCTTTCTTTGAATGGACCGGGCACCGGGACGTTGATGATCGTCACACCCGAGCCGGGACCTTCGTTGACGTCAATGCGGTAAAGTCCCACGCCTTCGTCTATCCCACCAGGGCTGATTGCCCAAACCTGTCCAGGCGGCAGTGGATCGGTGCCAATCGAGTTTTCGCTTTGCAGTTCTGGAGTGACAACGAATTTCTCTATGCCATCTTCGCCCATTTGATAACTGAAATGTGTATTCCGAAATTCGGCGCTGCCAATCCGTTTTTGTTGCTCTTTGACGCGACGGCGGCACTCCATCGCGAGGCGCACCGCCCATTCGATGTCCTCGTCGGCAATCGGCATTTCGCGATTAGGGTAAAGCAGTTTGAGCAAACCATCCACGGTCCGATTGACTGCCGTTGTATCGCGTCCGCTGAGCGCGCCGCCATAATTGACGCGGCCTTGAATTGCCGTGAGCCGATTATCCGAACGAAGTTGTGTCCAACACTCTGAAAGAAAGTCGCTCACAAGTCCAAAGTGTTCTGTGAACAGCAATTTGTCCATCTTGGGGATATCCCACCCCGGCAAGTAAGCGTGAATGCGATCCATGAACGCGGTATCGTTTCGCATTTCGACGGGCAACGGTCCAAATAGATGCCCGATGCGCTGCTGATGTTCGACGTCTACCTCAAAGTTGCCGACGAAGACGAGACTCCCGCTGGCGCGAATACTTTCGCGCCCACGGCTAAATTCGCCGGACTCCATATAGCCCTTCATGATGTTGACGCCGTCTTTTTGATCGAACGAGACGCCGGAGATTTCGTCAAAGCAAACGACGTCGTACTGGCACACCAAACCGCGCTGACCATTGCTGTTGTTGACGAACATGCGCGCGACAGTTGCCTTGCCGCCGGAGATGAGGTGCGAGTACGGCGAGACCTGTTGGAACAAATGCGATTTGCCTGTGCCGCGCGGACCCAATTCGACAGTATTAAAGTTGCGGGCGACAAACGGAACCATCCGCAAGATTAAAACATCCTGGGCACGCGAAGAAAAGTGTTCTGTTTCAAAACCAATACTCCGGAGAAGAAACTGCTTCCACTCTGGCACAGTAAACGCTTCACGCCCGCGCGCCAGTTCGTCGAGGACGCCGTGTTTGGATAACTGAATAGGGCGGAGCGAGGTCACTCCGAACGGACGCCCAGCTTTTTCTTGCGCGATCGCAGAATCGTACTCCAGTTGAATTTCGGCGTAAAAGCCGCCCGTGAGAATGCGCTCGTTGGACGCAACCATCGCGGCGTCAATGCGCGCATCGGTCAGCCGAAGACTGGGGAGGGTGGCGATATATGAATCGGTGTACGTGTCGAGCCGTGCAGTAATGAGATCAATCAGTTTGACCGAGCCGCGTTCGCGCGCGCGCGATTTAAACAACTCCTCTTCGCCGGGGCGCACAGTCCGTTCACGCATCTGTCGCTCGACGATTTCAAGCCCTTCCGTGATTTCTACCTCGTTCGTGCTGGCGCAATACCGCCCAAGCAGAAATTCGCCAACATAGGTTGGCACAGGATAGCGTCCGCGAAATTTCAGCGCGAGGTCTTTGCGGACGATGTACCCTTCGAATGCTTTGGCGGCAAGTTGATCGAGTTTATCGAGTTCCATAGCATCAACCACCTATCGTTGTCAATTCCTGTTTGTAGATCACGCCTTCATCCGAGACCACAACCACGAATGCGGCAGCGCCCATCCGTTCATCGTCCTCCACCAACAGTGAAGCATTGCCCTCAGCATCCGGCGCTTTGGGAGACGCGAGTGAGGTCGCCGGGTCACCGGCTTTGCTGCGAAGATCTACCTGAATGTCGGCAAGTCTACCCGCGATTTTGACGATGCAGCGCAATCCTCTCCACGTTACCGACTTGATCTCGTAACTGGCTTGCGCGTCAGATGCTCGCGTAATCGTAAGAAGCGGGACGACACACTCCTGCGGGGACACGCCACCGTGTTCGTACTCCTTGCCAGTTTCAAAGCAACTGATGCCAGGCGCGATAGCAATGCGCGCGTCTTTGTCCCAATGCCACGGCACGGTCTGGAGATCGGTTTTGGCGTCGTCTTTCAAACGCGCACAGCGCCCCTTACGAATCTCGGTCAGATGTTCCGGCAATTGCGTTTTGGGCAACCCATCCGGCGCCATCAACCATCCATGATCGGTGATGATGACTACCTTCTCCCAACCAGCGTCCACAAGCGATTGAATGCGCTGTACGAGCGTGCGTAATTCGCCGACGAGATGATGCGCGATTTTCCAACCATTGCCGTGTCCGTACTTGTCAATCTCTCCCAATTCTGTCCACGCCGATCTAGCAGGATCGCCAGTTTCTTCCGCGTCAAGCACTTGATAGCCGGCTTGGTCGAGCGTCTGGCGCAAGACCTCGGCGGTGACACGCACGTTGTTTTCCTTGACGTACGTGTCGAAAAGAATTTTGCCTTTGCCTGAAAACTTATCGGCAACGGGCGACACGGCAGGCTTGGCAGTTGGCGTTATGGTGGGTAGGGCGGTAAGATGCCACCCGACTTGGCAATTCAAACCGCGTTGCCGAAGCACACTTGCCAGTTGCTGCGCCACATCAAAGCGTAGCGCGTCAGAAAAGAGGATGCATGCGCGCGAATCAATTTTCGCGGTTGGGTTCGTCGCGGGATACCCATTGAGCGCAATCGCTTTTTGAAACTCTGTCGCCAATTTTTCCAGCCACGGACGATACACCGTGCTGATCGCGGCTTTGACGGCGGCAACGTCTTCTGCGCGTTCGACGGCGGCAAGCGCGTTTAGCGCCGCGAGATCCACGCGCCAACCACGTTCCGTGTATGCCGCTGCAATTTCGCCGACGGTCGCGCCGGTGACCGGTTGCTCGGCTTCGCGCGCCAGAGTTGCCAAGTGCTCAAGCGCAACTGCGAGCGGCGCAAGTCCTAACGTACTCCACACCCACGCGCGCCGCGCCGCATTTTCGGTTTCGAGCGAATGAATGAGTGAACGCGCATCAATTTCGTACTTCTGCCGCAGTTCACCCAGTTTTCGGCGCAACTGTTCTTCGGCGCGTTCGTTGTCTTGGGGCCACTCCGGCATCAGTTCATCGAACATACTGATTTGCGGACGCGCATTGCGGAGTAAGGCAGGCAAGTTGGGGTACGCCTGTGGCGCTTCGGCAAATCGTTGCCACACCCGCGCCCACGCGCCTTGACGTTCGCCCAGTTTGCGCGCTCCCGTGATTTCGCCGTCTTGCTCGGGATGAAAACCGTACTTGCTCTTGCACAATTGGCAGAACGCCGTCCATTCTTCCGGTGCACACCGTTTGGCGTACTCGGCAGAATTGTTGAGCCAGAGGAGTAGATTACGCGCATCATCCGGGTTGAGCAACGCATCGAAGAACGCGGCTTTGAGCGGGGCTTGCTTTTGCAGATTGGCAATCGGTTCATCGGCAAGTTTCGAAAGCGCGCGTTGCATCGCCTCACGCGTTGCATCGTCCGCGCTGATAGGAATACCCAGTCCGCCATCTCTCGTTTGCAGAAACGCGGCGATACTCCATTCGCGTCCGTTCTTGTGAATCCACAAAACGCCGCGATATTGCAATTCGGCGAGGGGTTGCAAATGCTTGGGGCAATCTTCGACCGCGCGTAGTTCTTGCTTGCTGACGCCGGGGAGATAGATAATGGGGACGCTTTCGGCAGGTAGCGCAAACTCTGGCAACACGCCGGCAATCACGCACCGGAGCCAGTACGCGGGACCAGTGCGCTCGGCAGGATTGTACGCGCCCAGGGTGAAGATCGGCAGGCGTTCACACAATCGCGGAATCAGCGTTTGCCATTGGCGTTCTTTGTCGAGCCAAAGAACTGCCGCGGGCGCCGCCTGATCGTTTTTGTTGTACGCGCCCGCGTTCTTGAGCGCATCGGCGAGCGCGTCGAGGAAGGTTGATGCAGTTGGCATGGCTAATCCAGTGGAAACCACGTCTGGAGAATTTGGCGTAACCGCGTGAAGCTTGGGTCGTGGCAACGTTCCAATCCGACCTGTCTGGTGAGTTGTTCAAAGAGCGCGGCAGAACGACGTTTGTTCGTTTCTTGCAGAACATCTTCCAGCAATTCTTTCGGTTGATGCGGCTTGGACGCATCCGTGTCCCAGCAGCCACGCTCATCTGCCAATGCGCGAATTGTGTCCCAGTCGGTGCCCAGCACTCGCGGCACATGCGGCGAATCAGACCAGACCCAGATTTCAAGTTCAGGATCGATGACGATGACGGCATTGCGATCTTGCCAACCGCTTTGATCGAGATCAGTTTGAACCTTGCGAGCCATTTCATCCACTGTTGCTGGGCTACCGTCCCAAGTCGCATCGAAGACGACCAAGGCATATCGGTATTGGTTGACAAAGGTGCGCAAGAAATTACCTGCGCCGGTGAACACACCTGGGTCACGTTGCGGATGAGGAAAAATTTCAAAGGATGGTTGGTGGATACGTAAAGAATCGCAACGTGTATTCAACAGCGTGGCGATAGTCTTTTCTTGCTGAGTGTCAGCAACCAGTACGATCAAATCTTTCGGTCGAGAGGACTTGGCATTCATCCGAGGACTCCGGATGCGTAAAGCGTGGCAAGATCAGTTTGCCCCTTCCAATCGCGCAGGCGGGGGTGATCGTTGCCGGCAACAATATCGGTTGCTCCGGATGGGTTCTTGGCAAAGCAAAGTATCTGATCCAGTTGCGCCAGGCGTAACATCAGCGGGGAGTGCGTCGCTAACAGCACCTGTCCATCGTATACTGACGACAAAGACTGGAAAACCGCTTCAATCGCGCGCGGATGAATTCCATTTTCTGGCTCTTCAATCAAATACACGCCACCGTGTTCGGGCAAATACGCCAACAGCGTTAGCGCTAGAAAGCGGAGCGTGCCATCGGACAAAAGCCACGAAGGCACCGGCTCGCCGCCCGACTTGTATTGAACCGCCAAATACAAGTGACGATCTTCTTTGCGAGTGACGACGTCAATTTTTTGTACATCCGGCAATACCGTTCGCACATGATCGAGCCACTCGCGACAAGTCTCGGGATTCTTTTTGTCCAACTCTTGGACGACCAGGGGCAAATTTGAACCATCCATGCGAAAAGTACGTGGCAAGGAAGGACTACACGGACGACGCATCATGGCGCTGTTGAGCGCGAGCGTTTGAATATTATTCATCAGCAAGTTGCGAATCCAAATCGAAACAGGAAACTTTTCACTATCTTCCGGTAGGTTTGCCAGTGCCGCTTTGCGCGGTCCAACGCGAAACACGTTATTCCATTTGGTTGTCTCGGAATAGAATGTGTCGTTGCCCGTGTCGGTTTTGGTAACCACCTTTCGCCAACCCGCGGTACGTCTGCCACTTGTCGTCATCAGCGTTTCGGGAGGAGTCGGTTCCATCGGGAATAGCATAACTTGCTGGGGCGGCGTGTCTTCCATTTCTTCGGATGAAAGCCAAAGCGTCTCTCCCAAGATCGTCAACTCACCCTCTTTTCCATTTTCACCAATCGAAACGGCGTACCGCGCGCGTTTGGTCTTGCCATTCGTCACAGATTGCTGAACGAAATCCGGCACGTTCAACTCGATCGCCAATTCAAAGCGATCAGATGCCTGATTGAATATCAACTCGCTTGACTCAGTGGCGCGCCCACGCGACTCTCCCGGTTTTTCGCGGATGAGCAAGGCGTCTTCCAGACCCAGCTTCAGAAAATCACCGAGCAAGCCCATCACGTCGAGAAATGCGCTCTTGCCGGTCGCGTTCGCGCCAACAAGAATCTGAAATGGCTGGAGCGGTTGATCGATATAATGCAAGCACCGATAATTCAATGCCTGCACACGCGAAATAATGGGTAGTCGTTTTCTGCGTTTTGTCATCGTTCCCTCACGACTTCAATTTGCTGTTCAATTCGCGATTGTATCCCGGCTTGGAGTTTGAGTCAACATACCAACCTCCAAAATCACTTCTTCGCCTTCGCCTTCTCCGCGCGCGTGTAATGCAAATCGTTCAGCCGCTCACTCCCATCAGGATTCTTGCCGCGATCCTTGTTCCAGTTGATCGTGAATTTGCTCCGCAAGACGCCCGCCATCACGAACGGGCGAATGTTCAGCCGCACGCCGTCGTTCAGGTCTGGCTCCCAGCCCAGCGGTTGCTCTGCCAACGATTTCCAGCGCACGAAAATATCATACGGTGGTTCGCCTTCTCGAATCTGTTGCAATTTCTTTTGCAGTTCCAGCGCGGCGACGAGCCGACCATCCGCGCCTGCGACGCCTGCTTTTTGGTCTGCGCGTTGCGCCGTAATCCACGCGCCGAGATAGTGATAGATGAGATTGTCGAGCCGCGTGGCATCCAGTTTGTGATAGTTGACGAGCGCGGCAAAGCCGTCCTTGCGTCCGTCCCAAATGTGCCAGATGAATGGGCGATTGTGAAAGAGTTGGCAGTGCTGGGCAAAGAATCCATCACGCAACCATTCGTCCAGTCCTTTGCCCGCAAAGCCAGCATTGGCTAAAAGTTGCGCAATGCTATCTGGCGACAAGCCATCTTCAAATGCTTGATTGAGAAATGCGCGCAGATGTTCTGCCGCAGGTTGTTCTCCAGCGACGGGCGGCAAGCAAACGATGCCATCCTTGTCTGCGAGTTCAACGAGTTTGTCTGCTTTTTGTTGATGCCATTGATAACCCAGCAAGCGCGCGACGGCGACTTGGAGAATGTTATCCGATGTGGCAACATCGCCATCAAAGAGCCATTGCGTTGGGTCGTGTGAGCCTGGTTCGGGAAGTGAGCCTTTTTCTTCAGCAACTCTTTGCCAATGCTCCAGATCGAATGGTATTTTGAGCAGGGCTCCAGGTGTAATTCCGATTCTCTTATCAACGCGGCGCACGGCCTCACGAAAATCGTGCGACGAGCAAAAAGCCCAAATAGCCCCAAGATGAGCTTGGTTGTGAGGAACAAGCACTGCGGTTTTTTGATCGTACAATTCACCTGTGTACATAGTACAGTGCAATTGCCTCATACGAGTGACGGCAACGCCTTGACGTCCATAGGCTACATTGTCTACACCGGGTCGCAACATACCTTTTCCACCAGTACCCCAGTCAATAACGAACTCTCTCCCAGAATACTCTTTTGTTGAAATGACGGTACCCTGCATCGGTCGCCACGGAGGCAACAATGTCGGGAGTTCCCAAAAGGCTCTTGTCCAACGCTCAGTGTCGCCACTCACTATACCTCGGGGACTTGTTGCATATTTCTCTAGTAAAAGTCCACTCCTGCTTATCTCAAAAGTTATTTGATCGTCTGGGTTATTGTGCTGGTCTGCCTGTGTCAGAGAAATCAGTCCGGCGTTTCGTAATCTCTCGGCTTTTTCGGTAGGCAGACGCGGAGCTGAGGAATCAAATCCAACAAATGTGTGCGTATTACATGGAGGCATATTGGAATCAATCACAAGTGCAACAAAGGCACCTGCAGCTTGTGAACTCTCAAATCCTCCCTCACCAAGCGTGGAAATCATGTTCAATGATTTCTTGGCCAAGATGGTTTTTCGTAGTTTCTTATAAGAACTCAAAAACATCCAGTTCTGTGGTGTGACCAAAGCGCATGTACCACCTTCGGCAGAAAAAAACCAACAACGTTGAAGAAAGGCAGTGGCTAGGTCAGCCTTCCCTTCAGAATATTGAGTTGTGAGGTAATCTCTCAGTGTCTTATCCTGCTTTTTTATTCCCAGGTACGGTACATTCGTCGCGACGAGTGTGTACTTGCCAGCCAGCAACTGCGTCGCGCTCGCCACCTCTTCTGCCGCCGCGCCAAATACTGCCGCAACTGGGTCTTCGCTCTCGCGTTCCTTCGCCAACGCCTTTTCCAACACGGGCGCAACTTGCGCGTAATCCGCCGTGAACATTCGGTCGCGCGCCGCCAACTCGGCAGGATTGATTAAACTTCCCAGGTCAGGCGCATTCTTGAACAATTCATACAATCGCTCCAGCGTCGTTCGCAGGTTTACATCCTTGCCCGCCAGTTTCGTCCACTCGCTCAACTGCCCTTGCACCGCAATCCCCGTGCACGCAATTTGCGGAATCGGAATCTTGCGATATCCACCCGACTTCCACGCCGCCAGCGCGAGCGCAAACGCCGCAATCTGCGTACAGCGCGGGTCCAGTTCCAATCCAAAGATATTGTCGCGCAAGACCGCATCGCCCGCGTCCACCGCTGACAAACCTTCTTCTTCCATTCGCATTTTGCGAATCATCTCGAACGCCGCCACATCGAAATGTCCCGAACCACAACACGGGTCCATAAATCGAATCAGCGCGGCGCGTTCGGGAAATCCTGGGAACGTCCCCGCCGCAGGCGTGCCATCGTCAAGGAAACGCAGATAGGCGAATTCACGCACGAGCGGACTGTTCGGATGTCGCGCCGCCCACCACGCGCCGAGCGTATTGTCGAGCAAAAAGCGCACCATATAATCTTCGGTGAACAATTGCGTCACAGGCGAAATATCCGCACCGCCGATTTTGCGCTCGCTCGCGTTTACCTCTTTCTTTTTCTTCGATTGCCAAAACTGATAAACCCAGCCCAGCGCATCATCCGCGACGAACAACGCGGGCGGCAAACTTGCCAGGATGTTCTCCAACGCCTGCCGACCTTCGAGTGCGAAACGCACGCGCGCGCACGGGTCGTCAGTGCGAAAAATCCCAGGAAGCATCGCGCTCGCGTACCGCGCGGCGACTTGCCACGCATCGGGTTCACCTTCTTCCGCTGCCAGTTCTTCACATTCCGTCAGCGTCACGGCGACGCCCGTTGGATGCATCAACAAATTATTTTCGGCGAGGAAACGCGCAAACAGCATTCGATGCCATTGCGAGTACGCAATCTCTTCGACGAGCATCGGCGTGCCATCCTGCCGATTGCCATTGCCGAGTTGCCTGGCTTTGGCGCGCAGAGCATTGCGGAGTTGGCGTTGCTCTGGCGATAGCGAAGTAAACGCGTGCTCTTTATCGAAAGCCAGCGTGGCAAGCACGACCCGCGCCGCGTCTTCGGATGCGTCGCGGGCATTGATAATCGCGCGTTCGAGCGCACTACGGAGTTCAGTGGGGAGTGGGGGCAAAGCGTGACCTCAAATCGTGGTAGACTTGGAATCAAATCATGCGTTCGAGCGCATTCAGGTGCGCGTGAATCTGCTGCGCGTCCAGCGCAAATTCTGGCGCGCGCGTCAGCATTGCCTGCGCCAGTTGGATCAACCGCTGCAACTCGATCCGTTTGTGTTGGAGGAGAAAGACCACATCCTCCAAATCCGACTCAAAGCCGCGTTCGATTTTGCTTAACGCGATGCTGTACAGATCGAAAACGTAAACAGTCAATTTGCCGAATTGCCCAATCTGGACGTGGCGTCGTTCCGACTCGGACGGCAACGGAAGAAAATCTTGGAACGGGATGGCTTCGACCTCAATCTGCATTTCGACGGCGGCACGCTGAACCAACTGCTCCAGTTCGCCCCGCTGGGCTGGCAAATCACTGCCCACATAATCCAGGTCAACGGTAGGACGAGGACTGCCCAGCAGAATGAGCGCACTGCCGCCGAGCAAGTACAAATTGGTTGGATGTTCGCACAGTTCACCCACTCGCGCCAGAAAAGCGCGAATGTCCGCGTCGCTCAGGTGGCAAGTTGAACGCGAGGGTAGTTCCATTGCTGCAAAACCTCCCGATGACGAATCAATCGTTCGGCGGCGTGGCGGTAGGTCCCGACCCAGTTGATGGTCAAGCCAGTCAGCGCCGCGTGGCGTGCGCCGAGCGTACGCAGACTGACACTCACGTCGGCAGAGAGGACAATGCCCAACGCCGCGCTGAACCAATCAGGCAAACGCGGTTGCGCGCCCAATACCCGCGCTAGCCGGTCCCGATATTCACGCTGCAAGAGCAGCGCGGCAGTATAGAAGCATTCGCAAGTGACGAGCGGCAAAGCGGATAGCGCTTGCGCGGCGATCCGCGCGTCATCGGCAAATTCGGGATGGCGCAGAATCAGCGGGACAATCGCCGACCGGAGTCGCGCCTCTGGCGCGCAGGCAAGACCTTGCAGTAGTTCAACGGGCGTCACCTGCGGATTCCCCACTCCACCGGCGAGAAATAGCACGTCCAACGCATCGAGCGCGCCGACGAGTTCTGCGGGAGCAAGTTGTTTGTCCATCAATGACATATTTTACACCTGCGCATCACTGCAAAATTACGGGTTTCCCATCATCAATCGCTATCATAATCTCAGCGCGCAAGTCGGCGAGGTAGGCATTGACCTCATCCGATTTGTGCAGCGTCGCTGGGCGCGGATGAATATAGACCGCTTGTGGTTCCAGCAACTTGCCCGCTTGTTCGCGCGCCCGCGCCACACGTGAAGGCAAGCCCGCGATCTTGTCATCCCAGTACTCCAACGACATCGCATCGAGCGTTCGCAAAAGTGCATCACCCGAGCCCACGTTGATTTCCGCAATCGGTTCGAGCGTATTGCCCGACAGAATCCGCGCGCGATCGGTTTCACCCAGTTTCTGCCACTCGACGGACGTTTCCAACTCACTCACTTGGCGATTGCGTTCGTCCACCAAGCGTTGGCGCGCATTTTGAACGGCTTGGCGCAGCGCATTTGTCAGCGCGGTTGTCAACGGCGGCACCGGGTCTGGGTCAGTCAACAACGTTCGCCCAAAACGAATCGCTTCGACTTGTGGTTTGATTTCAGCGGCAATCGGCAAAGTGCTCGCGTGCCGCATCAATTCTTGGAGCGTGTCCCAGCGCGGCTTGCGTTCCGCGATCTGCTTTTGCGCGTTGGTCCATTCCTTGTAATTGTTCAGCAACTCGGCGGACCGATTCGCCGCGGCAACCAATTGCTCATTCCCGCCAAGCGCACGCAACTGGTCAATGTTCGCGGTAGATGGACGTGGCGGAAGCGGCGGCTCTCCGCCAGCCGCGTTCGCCAGTTCAAGTAATCGCTCCAACGCGCTTGCGAGCCCCTCGGATTCATCGCCAGTTTTGCATTGCGCCCCCATCTCGGATAAAAGTTTGCGAACGGCGATCCGTTGCGGGGCAGTGACCGTCACGCCTTCGCTGTAGAAATCAATCCCGCCGATCTGGTTTTGCGGAATCTGTTTCAACGCGACAGGTTGTCCGTTCTTCATCACGCGCACAAATCCACCTGCGACGAGAACGAAGAGCGACGCATCCACTGCATCCTGGGGCCAGCCGTATCCTTCACCGGTAAATTGTTTGCGAATTTCCGTTCCTTTTTTGCCTGCGCCGCCAATGAACGTGCGAATTTCTTGGCAAGTGAAATACTTGTCCGCATCCCCGTTGTAACCGATTGCCGACAAGGCATCCGCTGCGCCTTCACTCGCGCGCTTGAGCACCGTGCCCCAGTTAGAAAAATCGGCGAACTTGAATTTGGGGAACAGGCGCACGAGCGCGGCATCCACTGCACTCTTGACCGATTCGATAATATTCCCCTCGATAACCTCATTCCCGCCGCCTTGAAACACTTTGGCATTGTTGATCCCGCCGAGTACCAAACCGTCGAGTTGGCTCTTTTCAATCGTGCGGCGCGATTCCATCGCCGCGCGCGCTTCGACTCCGCCGGGTGTTGTCGGAGTGGGACGTTGATCAATCGTCTCTTGCGCGGCGGCAAAACGCGCCAGCGCATTCTTGAGTTGGTCCGCTTCCCAACGCGGCAAAAAGACATAGACGATGGGACTCTCCTGCCCGGCGGCAATCGCTTCATCGCGCACCGCTTTTTCCGAGACTGACCACTCGTCGCGCACCCAGACTGGGACCGTGCCGCTATTTTTCTGCGGAGTGACGTTTCCGAAAATCAATTCGAATCGGCGCGGCGTTTTGCTCGCGCCTTGCGTCAACGTGATGCCTTTGAGCAACACACCCAGCGCGTTGCGAAACGCGGTCGCGCGATCGCTCGCGAGGCGCGTGTCGTCCGCCAAAAGTCGGGCCAGGCGTTTCCGAAAGTCGCCTTCCCATTCCGCGCTTTCGCGCGTTTGCAAACGATATTCGTCGCCGACGAGCATCACAGTGCCGTCGTCTGCAAGTGATTGAAGCAGCGACGGGATACGCTGGCGCAAATCAGAACTGCCTGCCGGAAGATTCTCGACCAGGAGATCGGCGAGTGTGTCCGCCGTTGCTTTAACGCCGGTCTGCGCGATGCCTTCGCTCGGCAATTTGCCAATTAGAAAAATCAGCGCGCCCAAACGCGAGCGGAGTTTGCCGTCGGGCGTGCCATCGTCTTGCCGGGCAATCATCGTCGCGATGTCACGTAAAAGCACGCCGCTTTGGAGCATATCGCCGGAGAGTTGATTGTAAATCAAATCACCAGCGACGACCGTGCCCAAAGACTCGTTCGCAATACCGCGATTCGCTTCATGCACGATCCGAAGTTGCGTGCGTAGTTGTCCCGCCATCCCCGCATTATCCACCGCGCGCAGAACGCGTTCCCAAAAACGCCGGCGCGTCGGCAAGAGCGGATAATCCGATACCAGTTCGCGCGAGTCGGTTGGTTCAGGGCCAATCTTCGTCCCGACCAAGTGCCGCTCGATTTCGCCGCTCATCGTGTCGAGCATCTCTTTCAGTGCGGCGACCTGGGTTTGCTTTTTGCGAAGCACCACCTCACGCACCACGCGCTCAACATCCGTATCCGAAAGCATGACCGAAACGGTGAAACGTCCCTGTAATTTCTGCAATTGCGGTGTCGCTTGCAAAGCCGCTTGCCCCGTTGCCACAAACAACAGGCGACTGCCGAATCGCGAGGAACATGCCTCGACCACATTCTGCACGGCAAGCGTGCGCGCCGGGTCTTCGCCCATAAACTGCTGGAGTTCGTCAAAGACGAGAAGCGTGCAAGGCAATTTGTCGGCAGATGCAGATTTCAATCTGAGCACATCCTCCATCGTCTTGAACAATTCGTCGTCTGAAACATCATCGCGATTTGCGAATTGTTCTTTGAGCAAACTACGCGCTGCGGCTGGCGTAGATGCAAAACCTGGGAACGCTTTGAGCAGAGCATTCGTTACAACCGGCGAGACGTAAAGTTCGTAGAGTTCATTATTGAGATCTTGACCTTGTTGTTCAACCTCGCGCTTGAACACTTCATAATATCCGTTCTTCATCAGCCAAATTACAAACGTCGCTGGTGCGTACTTCTCAGGCAGGCCCGCGCTTTTGAAGAGAATGCCGAGCAGCGCCAATCGCACGTTGTTCCCTGCCGCTGCACCCAACGTGCCGCCCGCAGACCAAAGTCCGCCCAGTCGTTTGCCGGCGGTGCTGATCTCTTTGAACAAGTCGTTAATATCATTGGGCAGTTTGACAATACTGCGTGCACGCGCGCCATCTGGAAATTCGATGTCGCGCCAGAGGTATTCCAAGACGCGTGCCAAATGAGATTTACCACTGCCGTAAAAACCGCTAATCCAAACGGCAGGCTGTTCTGGCTTGTCCAAGTTGGAGAGATAGGTCGACAGAATGCGCTCTAGTCCGCGCCGATACTCGCCCTCACAGACAAAGAACTCGAGTTCGTAACGCAACACAGCCCATTCTTCTGGCGAATGGGGATCGAGGATTTTCGCAACGCCGTCATTTGGAATAGTGAAGGTTGTCGGATCGCGGAAAAAGACCTCTCGATTCAGTGTCATTTCTTGCTACTCCTATCTTTGGCAGTGATGGCGATAGCTAAATAGTTCCAACCATCGCGCGCGTCAAGCAGGCGATAGTTCGATCCTTCATGCCGACCGGGGAAAAAGCCGAGCAATCGTCCGCGCACAAACGGAGCGACCGTTTCAAACAGCACCGATGCGCGGGTGAGACCGAACAAAGAACCGATGCCAAGCACGGCAACAACGGCATCCTCTCCTACCTCAGGGGAGGTCAGCGTATCTTGGACTAGTTTTGCGGCATAGCCCGCAAAGCCCTGAAGCGCAAGTTCCATATCTTCGGGTTGCTCAAAGTACGCTTCGCGGTACTTGTGCTGCGACATCCATTTGGCAAAAGCGTCAGTCAGATCAACCAATGCCCACGCGTGTCCAGCATTTCGCGTGGCAACCTCAAAGTCGTGAATTCGCAAACGCACTCGCCGTTCTTGGCTTGGCTCATAGATGGCAAACCAAACTTTTTGCGCCCCAGCCAGCGTGCGATCCCAGGGCAACCGTGCAACGTCTTCGTACTCGTGGATCAAATCATCAATCTCGCTCACAGTTTAGAAACTCCTTTGTTCCAGGTAGCAAACGAAGGCACATGGTCACTTGCGAAGAACGCGGCTAGATTGGAAGTGTGGATTGCCGACCGCGCAACAAATAACGAAACCCTACCTCAGTAATTCCACCGGCGTGACGGTAGTCAATCCATCCGCGTTGCGCTGCGACCAATGCGAGATCGTAAAGCGTGTGAATGGGCGCATCGAGCAGTTGGCACCAAAGCGTCTGGAACAGTGCTTCGCCTCGCACACTGCAGAGGAAACCTAGGAACAGCGCGTATGCTAAACTCGCCGGCGTGACGTGGGCTTGAGCACGAATCTTGCGCAAGCGTCCTTGCAGATGACCCGACTGTTGCCATGATGACGCGGTGCGTCTGCCGATACCTGCGAGCACTCCAGGACTGTAGCGATTCGGGAAAGATTTGTGGACCGCGTCGGCAAACATATGCGAAGTAACATCTTTACCAACAGGAGTTGCCAAAATCAGGTCTGCGGTCGCGCGTAAGAGCGGATCCCGCGCCGTCGCGCAGAGCATCGCGAGCATTGGCTGAGACTGCACATCGTCATCCCACATCTCCCGCAAAACGCGAAAAAGGTTGGTTTGCAGGTTCAGCGCGTAGAACTCTCGCAAGCGGCGAAAAGATTCCTTGCGCGCGGCGGTCGTCTTCTTCATCAGCGTATTTTGATCGAGGACCGCTGTCCGATACTCTTCCAAGTTCGCCGAGACAGGGCACGCCGAAAGCAACTGCCGCAATTCAGCCAACATAATCGTACGACTGCCATGCGAACCTATGGGGTCGTTGACGAAGCCTAATCTGATTGCTTCATTGGGAACACGCAACAACTTCACACCTATACTCAACTCAATTCGATTACCTCAACAATCTCAATACCATACGAAAAACACAAACGCCCGCCCTGATACTAGACCAAAGCGGGCGAGCATCCTACGCTCCACATCGCGCCGGGTGGTCATTCACCAGGAGCAGTGCCTCGCGAGTTGTGCAAGAACCACGCGGGAAATTTTTTGGTTACATTGCCAATTATACCCGAAAACCGGTATTTACCAAAACGAGCGACCAGACTATTGACAAATGTAGGTTATTCCTGTATAATGGTATATGTAGGTTTATTCTGTTAATTGACAGACTAACTCAAAACGCGGTCGGCTGGCGCTTGCGACACCAACCGACCGCTCACCCCCGAACGTGCGTGACCACGTCGGAAGGCTGCGCCGATTGTAACACAACTTGCCTTCCCTCACAAACGCCAGGGGAGGCAAACCTATTTGGAGGCGCAGCGATGATTACCTACCACCACGACAACACGGTGACCATTCGGGGCTACAGCCGGACGCCGGTCAAACTGACATTCCGCGCGTGGCTGAACGTCACCGACAAAGCCGTCGCCGCGGTTGAAGACGCGATGCAACGCGGCGTCAAGATCGAACGCGACGCGACGGAGAACGAACTGAACGCCAAGCGTTGGCTTTTCGCATGCTGGGAACACCAGGTTCGCACTGCCGAGAGCGCGCCGAAACTCAGTGCGCTGCTCGCCGATTGGAAAACGCGGCGTCATCTATTCGACATCGCGCCTGACCCGTCGCGCATTATTCGCTGTCAATGCTGCAACATTCCGCTCCGCGATCCAGTGTCCAAACTGCTCGGCGTCGGTCCGGTATGTCGCACTGGCGGGAAGAAACAGCAACCACGATCGGCGCGCTCGGCGCTCCAAATCGCGCAAGGGGTGACAGCATGATCGCACTGACAGACCAGCGGCGCGCGTTCTTGCGCGAGATCGGACGACGCGGCGGATTGAAACGCGCGCAAGCGTTCACGTCGGAATATCAGCGCGCGGCGCGCGCGTGCGTGCGCCACGAGTCGAACGTCGCGAACGGGCGCAAGGGCGGCATCGCCTACGTGCAAAAGTACGGCAAGCGCAAACTCGTCGAGCAGGCGCGCCAGTATCGGCTCGCACATCCATCGGAGTTGGAGCGGATCGTCGCCGACGCGTTGGATGCAATCGGTGCGACAGATTTTGAACGCGAGGCGTACGTCTTCCCCAAGTCGCGCGTGCATCACATCACCGGCGATTTTGTTTTCCGCTGCGCGCACAAGATTGTCTACGCCGACGGCGCGGCGTGGCATTGCGGCAAAGAACTGCATCCCTCTCTCGCCGAGTGTGCGGATCGTGCGATGCGGGATGAGCGATACGACAATTATTTGCGCGCGCGCGGTTGGAGTGTGTTGCGGTTGAGCGAGTCAGAAATCAAAGCGCACGCGCGCGGCGATGACGGCGCGATGCTCACCCAGTTGCGCGCGTTCGTTCGCGCCGACGGTTCGCCCGCGCTCTCGCCACAGCGTTTGTAAGAGCGCAAAACGGCTCCAAGGTATTACGAGACCTTGCTCTGAGTTTACCCTGCCCTTCCCCACTTTACGTGTGGGGAATACCTGGCGGAAAAGCGCGCGTGCCGGCGGAACTCACGTTCACCGGCAGTGCCAAAAAGGCGGACATTATGCTGAACGGAACCTACCTCAAAAAATGGCGCAAGGCGCGCCACTTGTCGGCGCGCGAACTCGGGATCGCGTTGGGGTATCGCGGGCGCGAGTATATCAAGAAACTGGAGGGCGGCTATTTCCCGATTACGCCCAGGTTCGCGGCGCGCTTTGAGACGTTCAAGAACCAAACCCAGGCGCGCGAGTATCGCGAACGGAAAATCGAAACCCAGTACCCGCTTCCACCGCGCATCAAAATCCTGGCGCGTCCGAAGCGATGTGCGATTTGTCGCGAATGGTTCATTTTTCGGAACGCGAGCGATCGCGTGTGCACGAATCGCAAATGCCGCCGGACCTATCGCGCGCGGCACGACCAGGTGAAACGATGATAGCACTGATTCTCTTGGCGGTGGTCGTCTTGCTGATCGTCGCGGTGATCGGGCTCGCGTCCTGGGGGGCGACGACCGCGGCGACCGGTTTGACTCTCGCGCTGACGAACGCGGTCATGCAAACGACGATCGCGTTGCTCGCGTGCGCGCTCGTGGCGGGGTTGCCGGTGATTGTCTTTGCCGCGTTTCGGTTGGACGCATGGCGCGCCGAACAGGATGCCGAGAGGAAGCGCACCTCGCGTGTCATCGCGATTACGCGGCGTGCTCAAGATGCCGATCCGATGCTGGGGGCAGGATCGCCGACCGTATTCCTCCCTGCCCCGCGTGATGAAACAGAAACGACGACACGCGCCTATCCAATTCTTACACGACGCGCGCGTCGCGCGTCACCCCGAACGCGCCAAGCGGCTGGGATCGCCCGGAGGTGGTTTCGATGAATCGCGTTTTCGTTGGGATGATTGTGTTCACACTTTTTTCGATTGCGGTCGCGGCGTGCGGCACCGAGGCAACTCCGCGCGACGAACTGGGGCAAATGGTGGACGCACAGTTTCGCGCGACCGAATCCGCGCTGCAACTGAAACGGATCGCGGTTGAGGCGACCTCCCGCGCCGATGCGACGCGGCAGTATCTCATTTTGCAGGGACAGCAGACGCGCGTCGCGCAAGAGGCGAACGCGACCGCCACGACGCACAGCGCGTGGGCAACCGCGACGGCCCAAGCCGCACAATTCACCGCGACCACCCACGCGCAATCGGTCCAACACACCGCGACCGCGCACGCGCAGAGTGTTGCCGCGACCGGCACCGCGCAGAGCATCAGCGCGCAGGCAACCCAGGTGAGCGCATCCTCTACCGCAACGGCGAACGCGGCAAACGCGCAAGCAACCCAGGTGAGCGGCAACGCGACTGCAACGGTGATCGCGGCGCAGGTCATCGTCGAGCAGGAGAAAGCAACCTGGAATCAGCGGCTGGAATCGTTACGCGCGATCGCCTCGTTCATCGGCGTCACACTCGCGTTGATCGCGGCGGCAGTGATTGTCGGTTTTGCCGCGGTGCGCTTCGTGGACGCATTCGTGTTGCGGGCGCGCGTGTTGCGCGACAAGACGGGGACCGTGTTGGTCATCGGTGAGAAGGACAAGGACGGGCGCCAGATGGTGCTGATTCCCGGTCGCTCGCCCGGCGCGGCACTGATGATTGCGCCGCCGGGTGTGACGCCACTCCAAATCGAAACCGGCGCGATGGATGAGGAGACGACGAAACGCGATCAGGCGGTCAGTCTGATGATCGCGGCAACGTCGGGCAGAAGCGGTGGCGCGGATGAATTGCTGGCGGAACTGACCGAAGGCGAACAGGTGCGCTTTGTGGACGAACCGCCCGCGCAGTTGGTTTCAGGCGACGTGCGCGGTTTGTTGGATGGAGATTGGAAACAATTGGGGGATGGCAATGGACATTCAAACCAGTCTTGAAAAGCGCATCGCGCAACATATCGCCGCGCTGACCCTTCAACACCTGACGCGTTCGAACTTGGTGCGCGACGATATCGCGAGCGATGATCCGTTGTTGTGGGTGTGGCAACAACCCGACCGCGTGGTGCTGATTGTCAATCCCTTGCGCGTCAAGAATCTGGACGCGCTGACGCGACCGCGCTTTACGCATCATCTCGGCACCGTGTTGCAAGGACGGCGCATCGTCGTCACGAATCACCGCGGGTTGTTTCTCCAAGTGGGATACTATCCCGAACCGGTGCGCGAGTTGCAAGCGCGTCCGTTGGACTTGTCCGCCCAACCGAGCGCGCTCGCGGTCCCGATCGGAATGACCGCGCGCGGCTCGTTGTGGTTGACGCTGACCGAGTTGGACGCGGTGTTGATCGGCGGGGCGCGGCGGATGGGCAAGACGAATTTGCTGCACACCTGGATCACCGCGCTGTTGCAGGGCGCGCACGCGCGCTTGATCCTTTTCGACGGGAAGGGCGGCGTCGAGTTTGCGCGATACGCGAATCGTGCGCGCGTCCGGGTCGTGACCGACAAGTTGTCGCCAGCGCTGGGGGAACTGTTCGCCGAAATGCACACGCGTTTTGACGCGCTAAAGGCGGCGCGCGTCGCGAGTCTCGCCGAATACAATCGCGGGCGCGGCGAGGGCGCGCGGCTGGAACGGATCGCGCTGATTGTGGACGAACTCGCGTACGCGCTCGATGAGCCCGGCGTCGAGAATGTGTTGGTAGACCTGACCGCACGCGGTGGCGCGGTCGGCATCCATCCGATTCTCGCGACGCAACGTCCGTCGAGCGATGTCATCACGCCGCGGTTGAAAGGGAATCTCGTCACGCGCATCGCGCTGCCGGTCCCCGACCGCGCGTCGTCAATGGTCGTGCTGGATCGCGCGGGCGCAGAGAGTATCGCCAAGACGCCGGGGCGACTGCTCATTTCGCACGGCGCGCGCATCGTCGAGGCGCAAGCGTTTTTTGCGAGTGGCGAGGGGCGAGCGGCGAATGACGCAAGCGGTCAGCCGTCAGCGGTCAGCGGCCGTCTTTCGGAGCGTGAAGCGTGCGTGGCGCGCGCGGCAATCGAGCGCGGACGATTCGTCATTCGGGAAATCGCCGAAGCGACGGGGGAACGCTTGGAGTACGTGAACGACCTTGCCAAGAAATGGCAACTGCTGGGCTATCTGACCGAGGTCAAGCGGAACGCGCAAGGTCACAAACTCGGACGGGACATCACGCCCGCGCTGGCGTCTGCGCTGCGGAACTAGGCGAACAGCGGAACAAGCGGAATGTAGCGGAACAAGCGGAATATCGCGGAACAAGGCGCGGTTTGCATTTGTCATTTGCTCATTGTTCATTTGTCATTTAACAACCGAATACCTTGCCCATCGCCGGCTGTGCAAATCAGACCGCGCGGACGCGGCGCAACGCGAGAGGCAATGAACAAATGCCAAATGAGCAAATGACAAAATGATTTGGCTCATTGGCTCATTGGCAAATTGGCTCATTGTTTTCGCGGCGAACAAGGGATGTGAGGAGATGGGCAGGGAAAAATGCGCGCGAAAAAAACCCTGGGGGGCAAAAACCGCCCCCCAGACCCCCCACAGAAAACCAACACCCAGAACCCAGCATCCAGAAATCAGGAGGCAGGAATAGAGCCAGGGGAACACACCCGAAAACCGATATTGTCGAGGAAGAGGTCAGGGACGTTCCTGTAGCGAACCGCACAGCGCGCAGTGACCGAACTGCCGTCCCACGAGCCCCCACGGACGACGCGATTCACTTTTTTATCTTCGTACCACGAATTCGTCCACTCCCACACATTGCCGCTCTGATCACTCGTACCAGCAGGGCTGTTGCCTTCTGGGAATTGTCCGACGACAGTTGTCGAACCGATTTTGTGCCACGTCCCCTCTGGTTTCCAGAACTCTTCGCAACTCAATCGGTTGCGGTCAAATGTGTTTCCCCAAGGATACGCGCGTCCGTCGGTGTGCCGCGCGGCGCGTTCCCACTCTTCTCCGGTCGGCAGTCGAAAAGTTATGTTTGCGGGTTCGATGTTCAAGGTTTCAAGTTGATTGTTGCGCCAAACCTGAAACTTGGAACCTGAAACCTTGAACTGCTCCGTCAGCCAGTTGCAATACGCTTCCGCTTCAAACCAGGACACACCCACCACCGGCGCGAGCGGATTGTTCCATTTCAGATCGTGCCACCAGAAGGGTTCGCATCGTTTTTCTGGCGGACGACCTTTGAGCCAATCCTTCAAA
>VGOB01000025.1 GCA_016865935.1 Chloroflexota bacterium
GACCGTATTTCTGGCGCGTACCGATTGCCCAAGCTCGCTGATTTGATCACGGAGCGCGCCCAGCGAGATCCACTCGATGCGTCTTGGAGTTCGCCGTAGAATTACCCCAAGTTATTGAGAAGATACCGAGTATTTAAGATTCATTAAAGCGCCGCGCGCGGAGCGCCGCCGCCGAGGGCGGATGAGCGTTTTCTCAGGTTGCTTTTTGCATCTTGCATTTTGAGCGATTTCGGTATATTATGTAACTGTACGCAGTGGTCGAAAACATTCCCGATCCCGTCCTGACGTGAGGGATTGTGGTTCAGGAGGTCAAAATGTTGCGCATCGCATCGTTTCGTCTCGTTCTGATCTTGGGCGTTTTGTTTTTGCTTGCCACGTTCGCGCCGCTCGCGCATGCAAGTCCGCCCGCGTTCCCCGTCGCGCAAGGCGCATTGAGCAATTGCACCGGCGAGTATTTCAACAACACGACGATCACGGACGCTCCGGCGTACACGCGCGCGGATGCCGCGATCAATTTCTTCTGGCCCGAAAATACATCGCCTGCGCCGGGGATCAATGTCAACAATTATTCCGTCCGCTGGAATTGCACGATCAACGTCACGACGGCAGGCAATGTCACTTTTTACGCGACGACCGACGACGGAATGAATTTGCTCGTGGACAACAACTTGATCCTCTGGGCGTTTTGGGATCAGGGTCCCACCAGTTACTCTGCGACGACGTACTTGAACGCCGGGTTGCACACCGTCCGCGTCGAGTACTACAATCGTTGGAACGCGGGCACCGCGATCGTTTCGTCCACGGCGACGCCGGGTCCGATGCCGGGACCGATTCCGCCGGTGCCGCCGGTTCCACCGATTCCGCCGGTGCCGCCAGTTCCACCCGTTCCGCCTTCGCCGACCGGCGTGTGGCACGGTCAGTACTTTAACAATATGTACTTGTCCGGCTTGCCGGTCTACACGCGCACCGATCCGGCGATCAGTTTCAACTGGGGCGAAAATCTTCGCCCTGCGCCGGGTGTGCCGCACAACTATTTCTCCGTGCGCTGGACTTCGACGCAATACTTGCCCGCCAACGCCAACTATACGATCACCGTCACTTCGGACGACGGCGTGCGCGTGTGGATTGACGGCGCGCTGGTGATTGACGGCTGGGGCAATCATCCGCCGATCACGTACACCGCAACGCGCTATTTAACTGCCGGCGCGCATGCGTTCCACGTCGAGTACTATCAACTCGATTACGGCGCGATGATCTACTTGCAGATCACGCCAGGCGGCGCGCCCAGTCCTGGACCTGCGCCCTCCGGATATTGGCGCGGGCATTATTTCAACAACGTCACTTGCTCCGGCGCGCCGGTTTACGTGCGCGATGATCCGGTGATCAACTTCAACTGGTACGAAACCGGCATCCCTGCGCCCGGCGTGCCGCACGATAATTTCTGCGTGCGCTGGGACTCGGTGCAGAACATTCCCGTCGGACGTGATTACGTGATCAGCGCGACGTCGGACGATGGCGTGCGCGTGTGGGTGGATGGCGCGCTCGTCGTGGATGGCTGGTACGATCACGGACCCGCAACCTTTTCGACGGTGCGGAATCTTTCCGCCGGCGCGCACACCTTCACCGTCGAGTACTACAATCGCTATCTCGGCGCGATGGTGGTCGTGCAGATCTATTGATTCGAAAAATCGCTCTACGAATTTTACCGCGCAGTCGCTCTGACTGCGCGGTTGTTTTCGCCGAGCCCCGGAGTTTGAAATGAATACGGCGCATATGCGTACCTTGCTTTTCAGCGACACCGGCATTCTCATTTTCCTCGCGCTTGCCAAACTCATCTTCCATATTCTCACGAACGGCGCGTACGGGTTTCATCGCGACGAACTGGCTACGCTCGACGACGCGCGCTATCTCGCGTGGGGTTACGTCGCGTATCCGCCGGTCACGCCGTTCATCGCGCGCGTCGCGTTGGAATTGTTCGGCGCGTCACTCGTCGGGTTTCGCTTTTTTGCCGCGCTCGCGCAAAGTATCGCGATCGTATTGGCTGGATTGATCGCGCGCGAACTGGGCGGCAAGCGGCACGCGCAACTGCTCGCGGCAGTCGCGGTCGCGATCGCGCCGGTCTCGCTGGGGTCGAGCGCGTTGATGCAGTACGTCGCGTTCGATTATTTGTGGTGGGTGCTGATCGCGTACCTGATGATCCGCCTGCTCAAGTCGGACGATCCCCGTTGGTGGCTCGGCATCGGCGCGGTGATCGGCATCGGGATGATGACCAAGTACGCGATGGCATTCTACGTCGCGGGCATCGTCGCGGGCGTGTTGCTCACACCGACGCGGCGGCATTTGACGAGCGCGTGGTTGTGGGGCGGGGTCGCGCTGTCGTTCTTGATTTTTCTGCCGAACCTGGTTTGGCAGCTTCAACACGATTTCATCTCGCTCGATTTTCTCAACAGCATTCACGCGCGCGACATCCAGATCGGGCGCACGGCAGGATTTCTGACCGATCAACTCGATACCTCTGCGAATCCAGTCACGCTGCCGCTGTGGATCGCCGGACTGGCGTTTTATTTTTGGAGCGCGAGCGGCGCGCGCTTTCGAATGATCGGTTGGATGGCGCTTGTCACGTTCGCGCTCTTCTGGCTGGCGCAAGGACGCGGCTATTACACCGCGCCGCTCTATCCGATGCTCCTCGCGGCGGGCGCGGTCGTCCTGGAACGTTGGTTCGCTTCGATGTCGCGCGCGCGTGCGCGCGTCGCCACGGGACTCGCGTGGAGTATGCTGATCATCGGCGGCATTGTCTTTGCATTGTTCGCGCTGCCGATTGTGCCGATCAATTCCGCGTTGTGGCAAATCGTCAACGACAACAACGTCGATTTCCGCGATGAGATCGGTTGGGAAGAACTGACGCAAACGGTCGCGCAGATTTACCACGCATTGCCCGCGAACGATAAAGCGCGCGCCGGAATTTTCGCGGGCAATTACGGCGAGGCGGGCGCGCTCAATTTGTACGGCGGCGCGTTCGGACTGCCGCGCGCGATCAGCGGAATCAATTCGTACTGGCTGCGCGGTTATGGCGATCCGCCGCCGGAGCCGGTCATCATCGTCGGCGCGCCATCGGCGGAGTACTTGTCCCCGCTCTTCGAGTCCTGCGCGTTGGCGGGACACATCACGAACAAGTACGACGTGATCAATGAAGAAACGCGCGATCATCCGTACATCTTCGTCTGTCGGCGTCCCAAGCAACCTTGGGACGAATTCTGGAAACAGTTCAGGTACTTTGGATAACACTGACTTGAAAGTTTTTCAAACTTTGCAAGTTTTTACGTCGCATCAATTTCGGTGTATAATCGTCCCGGTTTCTTCCGCAAGGATTCATCTTGACATTATTCTCTCTCATCCTCGGCTTTGCGCTCGCACTGTCCATCGCCGCGCTCGCGTACTGGCGCGGCTCGCTTTCGCCCAGCGGCGCGCTGGGCGCGCTCATCGTCGGCACGCTTGTCTTTGCGATTGGCGGACTCGCGTGGGCGATTCTGCTCATCGCGTTTTTCGTCACGTCGTCCGCGTTGTCGCACTACAAGGCGCGCGCCAAAGAACCGCTCGCCGAAAAATTTCAAAAAGGACATCGCCGCGACCTGGGTCAGGTATTGGCGAACGGTGGCTGGGGCGCGCTGCTCGCGCTCGCGTACGCATTCGCGCCGCAACCGATTCTGTTCGTCGCGTTCGTCGGCGCGCTGGCGACGGTGAACGCGGATACCTGGGCGACGGAACTTGGGGTGCTGAGCAAAACCGCGCCGCGCTTGATCACGAACGGGCGCGTCGTCGCGGTCGGCGCGAGCGGCGGCGTCACCGCGTTCGGCACGTTTGTCGCGTTTGGCGGCGCGCTGCTCATTGGTGTTCTTGCTTCTGGAGCGCAGTTTGCAATTAACAATTATCAATTGACAATTGACAATTGGCAATTGTTAATTGTTGCACTTGCCGGTCTGTTCGGCGCGCTCTTCGATTCATTTCTCGGCGCGACGGTGCAGGCGATTTATTATTGCGATTTCGATCGAAAAGAAACCGAAGCGCGCGTGCATCGGTGCGGACGCGCGACGCGCTTGATTCGCGGCTGGCGCTGGCTCGACAATGATTGGGTGAATTTTTTGGCGAGTGTGTTTGGAAGTATGATCGCGGTGGTTGGGTATTGGGTGATTGGAAATTTGGTGATTTGGTGATTCGGTGATTTTGACAGCGAGAAAGGGTCAGAGTAGAATTGGAAGCAATGCTCTACCTCGTCTCCACTCCGATTGGTAATCCGGACGACATTACCCTGCGCGCGCTGCGCGTTCTGCGCGAAGCGAACGCCGTGATCTGCGAAGAGCCGCGCGAAGGCGCACGGCTCTTGCGTCATTATCAAATCCAGAACGAACTCGTCGCGCTGAACGAACACACCGAACGCGCGCGCGTGCTGGAACTGATCGCGCGCTTGCGCGGCGGACAAACGCTCGCGCTGATCTCCGATCACGGGACGCCGCTACTCAACGATCCGGGCGGTCGGCTGGTGCAGCGCGCGCTCGCCGAAAACATTCCGGTCCGCGCGGTGCCCGGCGCGTCCGCCTTACTTGCCGCGCTCGTCGTCAGCGGATTGCCGCTGGAGCGTTTTCGCTTCGTCGGCTTCTTGCCGGCGAAAAAAGAGGCGCGCCGCGCCGCGCTCGCGCAACTGCGCGCCGAACGCGAGACCTGGGTCATCTTCGACGCGCCGTACCGCTTGAACGCCGTGCTGATCGATCTGCGCGCCGCGCTGGAGCTGGAGCGCCCAGTCGTTGTCGCGTGCAACTTGACGATGCCGGACGAAAAGATCGTGCGCGGCAAAGTGTCCCAGGTCTTTGATCACTTTCAGAAAAATCCATTCAAAGGCGAATACGTCATCGTCATCGCCGGAAAACAAAATCGCAATTCCTAATTCGCAATTTGCAATTCACAATTCGGAGACACAATGAAAGCCGTCATCTTACTCGCGGGCTGGGGCTCGCGCTTGCGCCCCCACTCGTACAGCAAACCAAAATCACTGATCCCGGTGGCGGGCAAGCCGGTGCTGGGTCATTTGCTCGACGGTCTCGCCGAACTGCATCTCACCGAAACGATCTTTATCGTCGGGCGGATGGGCGAGCAAATTCAACAATACGTCACCCAAGCATATCCGCAGATGCGGGCGCGCTACATCGAGCAAACCGAGATGAAAGGTCAAGCGCACGCGATCAGTCTCGCGCGCGAATACATTGATCAGCCCGTCTTGACGATTTTCGGCGACACGTTGTGGGAAGCAGATCTCACGCGCTTGGCGCAGATCCAATCCGATGGCTTACTCTTCGTGAAAGAAGTGGACGATCCGCGTCGCTTTGGCGTCGCGATGATCAAAGACGGTTTTGTCACGCGCTTGGTCGAAAAACCGACCACCCTGGAATCTAAACTCGCCATCGTCGGCGTCTACTATTTTCGGAACTGGCAGGCGATCCTGCGCGCGATCGATCAACTGATCGCGCGCGACATCAAACTCAAAGGCGAATTCTATCTCGCCGACGCGATGCAATTGATGGTGGACGCCGGCGCGCGGCTGGAAGTGGAAACGATTCCGGTGTGGGAAGATTGCGGCACGCGCGAAGCGATCTTGAAAACCAATCGCTATTTGCTGAACCAGCGCGGCTACGCGCGCCGCATCGAAGGATCCGTCATCCTGCCGCCGGTCTTCATCAGCGACAGCGCGCAGATCAAGAATTCGATCATCGGTCCGTACGTTTCCGTGTCCGAGGGCGCGGTGATCGAGAATTCGATTTTACGCGATTGCATCATCAGCGAAAACGCACAGATCGAAAATCGGATGATGGAGCAGTCGCTGATCGGCAAAGATGCCCACGTTAGCGGCACGTTCCAACGAATGAACGTCGGCGATTCGTCCGAGATCGACGCGGGCAACAACGGCACCTGGGAACTCTAAAATGAAAAATCTGCTTTCGCAACGTGTCCAAATCGTTCCACCCTCCGGCATCCGCAAATATTTCGACATCGCCGCGACGATGCAAGACGTGATCTCGCTCAGTATCGGCGAACCGGATTTCGTGACGCCGGACGCGATTCGCCGCGCCGGAATTCAATCGATCGAGCGCGGCGAAACCAAATACACGTCGAACTCCGGCACCATCGAATTGCGCCGCGTGCTCTCCGATCATCTCGCCAAACTCTACGGCATTCGGTACGATCCGGAAAAAGAAATCCTGATTACCGTCGGCGTTTCGGAAGCGCTGCACGGCGCGATGCTCGCGACGATCGATCCGGGCGACGAAGTGATCGTCGCCGAACCCTGCTTCGTCGCGTACAAGCCGAGCGTCGTGTTCGCGGGCGGCGCGCCGATCGTGCTGGCAACGCGCGTCGAAGATGATTTTCAGGTGACCGGCGCCGAACTCGAACGCGCGCTCACGCCGCGTACGAAGGGTTTGCTGATCGGCTATCCCAACAACCCGACCGGCGCGGTGATGTCGCGCGAACGAATGTTAGAGGTCGCGCGCGTCGCGGAGAAACACGACCTGCTCGTCTTCTCTGACGAAATTTATGATCGCCTCGTTTACGGCGGGGAGCACGTTTGTTTTGCCGCGCTTTCAGGGATGCGCGAGCGTACCATTCTGCTCGGCGGCTTTTCCAAAGATTACGCGATGACCGGCTGGCGCGTCGGGTACGTCTGCGGGAATGCGGAGATTCTCGGCGCGATTCGCAAGATTCACCAGTACATCATTATGAGCGCGCCGACGATGGGACAGGCAGGCGCGCTAGAAGCGTTGCGGCACGCGGAAAACGATGTGCGCGAAATGATTCGCTCGTACGATCAGCGGCGGCAAGTGATCGTCGCCGGGCTCAACGCGATTGGCTTGCCCACGTTCACGCCGCGCGGCGCGTTCTACGCGTTCCCGGACATTCGACGCACCGGACTCACCTCCGATCAGTTCTGCGAAAAATTGTTGCGCGAGGAACACGTCGCGGTGATCCCCGGCTGCGCGTTCGGCGAGTGCGGCGAAGGATTCGCGCGCGTCTGTTACGCCGCGAGTATGGCGAACATCGAAGAAGCGTTGACGCGGATCGAACGGTTTGTCAAACGGCAAAAGTGAACGATGGATTGTCGCATCGGCTGCGGCGCGTGTTGCATCGCGCTTTCGATCTCCTCGCCGATTCCCGGAATGCCGCGCGGCAAACCGGCGGGCGTGCGCTGTGTCCAACTCACCGACGACAATCGCTGCCGCGTTTACGATCAGCGCCCCGATGTGTGCCGGCGATTGCGCCCCGCGCGCGCAATGTGCGGCGCAACGCGCGACGACGCGTTGCGGTACCTTGCGGCGTTGGAACGCGCGACCGCGCCATAAACAAAAGACCTGTGAGGTCTGCGAGACCTCACAGGTCTTGTCGTTTACGCCCAGCCGCGCAAGCGCATCGCTTCCGCAACCCGATTGATTGCCACGAGGTATGCCGCAAGCCGTTTGTGCGCGTTGTACTTTTGCGACATATCGTGCACTGCGTTGAACGCGGCAACCATTTTTTGCTCCAGCCGCTCGTGCACCGTCGGCAGATCCCAATAAAAGTTGTACGTGTTCTGCACCATCTCGAAATACGAAACGGTCACGCCGCCCGCGTTGCATAGAAAATCAGGAATGACGTAGACGCCGTTTTGATGCAGAATCGGATCCGCGTCCGGCGTCGTGGGACCGTTCGCGCCTTCCGCCAAAATGCGCGGCTTGATCCGCGCGACATTGTCCTTGCGAATTTGATTGTGCAATGCCGCCGGGGCGAGGATTTCGCACGGCAGTTCGAGGATCTCTTCACTGCCGACGGGGTTGCCCAACCCGGCAAATCCGGCGGCGACTTTTTTCTCTTTGACGTACGCCTGCAGCGCAGACGCGTCGATCCCGTTCGGATTCGCCCACGCGCCGGACACATCCGCCACGCCGACCAGCTTGCAGCCCAAGTCCTGCAACAGCACCGCCGCCCACGAGCCGACGTTGCCGAATCCTTGCACGACCATCCGCGCGCCTTTCAGATCGAGGTTCAATTTCTTGGCGGCTTCGCGCACGGTGAGCATCAAGCCGCGTCCGGTCGCGTCTTCGCGTCCCAACGATCCGCCCAGCGCGATCGGCTTGCCGGTGATGACGCCGAATTCGTTGTACCCGTGCATAAACGCGAATTCGTCCACCATCCACGCCATAATTTGCGCGTTCGTGTTCACGTCCGGCGCCGGCACGTCTTTGATCAACCCGATGTTGTGCCCGATTTGCCGGATGTACGCGCGCGCCAAACGTTCCAATTCGCCGGAGGACAGCGTGCGCGGATCACAGATGATCCCGCCCTTGCCGCCGCCGAGCGGAATGTCCACCAGCGCGCACTTCCACGTCATCCACGCGGCAAGCGCGCGCACGTCGTCAATCGTTTCTTCCGGATGAAAACGGATGCCGCCCTTGGACGGACCGCGCGCATCGTTGTATTGCACGCGGAATCCTTGAAAGACGCGCGTCGAGCCATCGTCCATTCGCACCGGCAGCGAGACGTGAATCTCGCGCAGGGGCCAGCGCAACAATTCGTGAATCCCCGGATCGAGTTTCAAGTGTTGCGCCGCTTCGTCCACCTGGCGTTGGACGATGCGGAACGGATTCAGTTCGGAATCCGAACTGACGCCGACGGCGTGAAAATCCACCGATTCAGGATGTACTTTACTCATAGTTTTTTTCTCCTCACTGAGATTTTTTGTCTTCGCGGACCATTCGATCGCGCGACATCGCGGGCGCGGATCGAATTAGTTTTAGACCGATTCTAGTATATCCCGAATCGTCAAAAGCGACAACTTTGGCAACTCGCGCATCTGTGCTATAATCGCGCGAGAGATGCTCTATGGAATTCGAACCTGTCATCGGTTTGGAAGTACACGCGCAGTTGCTGACCGCGAGCAAAATGTTTTGCGGCTGTTCCGCCGATTACGCCGGCGCGCCGCCCAACACGCACGTCTGCCCCGTGTGCTTGGGAATGCCCGGCAGTCTGCCGGTGATCAACCGCGCCGCCGTCGAGTACACGATTCTCACCGCGCTCGCGTTTCATTGCGCGATTCCCGAGTTCGCCAAGTTCGACCGGAAAAATTATCATTACCCCGATTTGATGAAGGGCTATCAAATTTCGCAGTACGATCTGCCGCTCTCGCGCGATGGTTATGTTGTGATTGACGATGCCGGCGCGACGAAACGCATCGGCATTCGCCGCGTGCATCTGGAAGAAGACACCGCGAAACTTTTTCACGCGGACGGCGCGAGTTTGATTGACGTGAATCGCGCCGGCGTGCCGTTGATGGAAATCGTCAGCGAGCCGGAAATGCATTCGGTCGAAGAGGCGCGCCTGTATTCGATAAAGTTGCGCCAAATCTTGCGCTATCTCGGCGTCTGCTCCGGCGATATGGAAAAAGGCGCGATGCGTTTCGAGGCGAATATTTCGCTGCGCCCCAAGGGCTCGCGCGATTTATCGCAGACGCGCGTCGAGATCAAGAACCTCAACTCGCTCCGCGCGATGGTGCACGCGACCGAATTCGAAATCGCGCGGCAAACGAAAATTCTGAACGCGGGCGGACGCGTCGAGCAAGAGACGATGGGCTGGGACGAGGCGCGCAACACGACGTACACCCAGCGCAGCAAGGAAGAAGCGCACGACTATCGCTATTTCCCAGAGCCGGATTTGCCGCGCTTGCAAATCGCGCGCGACTGGGTCGCCGAACTTGGCGCGCGCTTGCCGGAACTGCCGGACGAAAAACGCGAACGGCTGATCAGCGCGTTGGGGTTGAGCGCGTACGACGCGAGCGTCATCACCGCCGAGCGCGAAGTTGCCGCGTACTACGACCGCGCGGTCGAAGCAGGCAAGGCACGCGGCGTGGACGCCAAAGCGATCGCCAATTGGGTCACTGGCGAATTGTTCCGGCTGATGAAAGAGACGAACGCCGAAATCGGCGCGGTGAAAATCGCACCGGAACAAATTCCAGATTTGCCTGCGCTCGTTTCCGCCGGAACGATCAGCAACACGATCGCCAAAAATGTGTTCGAGGAAATGTTCAAGTCGGGACAGGACGCGCGCGCGATCATCGCGGCAAAAGGGCTCGCGCAGATCAGTGATCGCGGCGCGTTGCAAGCCATCGTCGAAAAAGTGCTGGCGGAAAATCCCAAGCCAGTCGCGGAATATCTCGGCGGGAAAGAGACCATCGCGCGCTTTTTGGTGGGGCAAGTGATGAAAGCGACCAAAGGACAGGCGAATCCGGGAATGGTGAATGAGTTGGTGGCGGAAGCATTGAGCAAGATGAAATAGCAGGGAGTCAGAGGCGAGAGGCGAGGGGCGACATATTTCTCGCTCCTCGCCGCTCGCCCCTCGCGTTGACATTCCTTGCCACTCGCCATATAATTTGATTGCAAACAAGGACAAGGTAGTCTATGCCACTTCAAGGCAACCTTCAAGAAATGAGTCTCGCCAATTTGATCCAGATCAACTGCCAGGAAATGCGTTCGGCGCAGTTGACGCTGACGCGCGCTGATCAAACCGGCGAGATTTACTTTTCTGACGGTCAAGTCGTCCACGCGACGCTCGGCGCGCGGCGCGGCGAAGACGCGATCTACGCGCTGCTCGCGTGGGATGACGGCACGTTCGTCCTCGACCGCGATGTGCCGACGCCGGAGAAAACGATTGCCGCGCCGTGGGGCGCACTGTTGTTGGAAGGAATGAAACGCGTGGCAGAGTCGCCCGCCGCGCTCACAGAGGAGGCAGATATGAGACCCGATGCGCTCGCGCAATTACGCGCGTTGAACGGCGTTGCTGGAGTCGTCATCGCCGCGTCCGACGGCATTGTGTTAGGCGCGGATATTCCCGGCAGTGACGGCGAGAACGAAGCCGCCGCCGCCGTTTTCACCGGCTCGTCCGCCGAGCAGTTGGGACAGGTTTTGCAACTCGGCACATTTGGTCACGGGCTGGTCATATTAAAAAACAAACGCCTGTTGATTTTGCCGCAACCGGATCGGTACGTCGGCTTGGTCTTGGGCGAGAACGCGTCGCCGACGATTGTGGCGAACGCGGCGAGCGACGCGCTGAAATAAACGCGCGCGCGACGGAAGGAGTTGAGCCAATGGAGGCGATTCTTAAAGAAATCAACAGCGTCGTCGGCGTGACCGGATCGTTCGTCTGTCTGAACGATGGCAGCGTCGTCGCGCAAGCGTTGCCCGCTTCGTTTGGCGCGGACAGCGTCGCGCTGGCGGCGCGCGTCGCAACGCAAACGTTTCACGCGCTCGAAATATCCGGGCGCCACATCGCGGAAACCGATTTGACGTTCGAGCAAGGTCGCTTGATCCTGAAAAATTTGCGCGACGGACTTTTGGTGATCGTCTGCGCGCGCAACATCAACCTGGCATTTTTGAATCTGACCGCGAATGTCGCCGCGCGCAAAATCGCCGATGAACTCAGGGCGCCGATTGCCGCGCCGACGCCGGAACCGCTCGCGCCGCGCGCGCCGGAACCGGAGATTGTCGCGCCGCCGAGTGCGCCGCCGAGTGCGCCGCCGGTTGCGCCCGTTGTGGCAAGCGCCGGATTCGCCGAGCTGGAAGACGCGTGGCGGCAAATCAATGGCGAGCTGGAAAAAGGAAAACTCGTCGCGCGCGTGATGAATTCGCTTGCGATCTGGCTGAGTTGTCCGGACGCGCGCGCGTTGCTCGCGCCGCCGGACAAAAAGCAACTCGACTTTGCCGCGCGGTCGAATCAACGCGAGTCCATTCGCCGCGCGCTCGAGCGCGTGGGCTATCAGAACAATCAATCGCCCGACGAATTTTTCAATAGCCCGCGCCTCTACTTTACCAACTTGTCGCGCGGCATCTTCGCGGAATTTTATCTCGACAAGTTCGCGATGTACCATCAGTTCGATCTGGCGCCCTTTCTCGCGCAGGAAGGCGCGACGCTGGCGGCAACCGCGCTCGCGCTCGCGCGCTTGCAATTGGTCGAAATGCCTCCGCTCGGTTTGTGCGAGTTGAGCGCGCTCTTGCTCGCGCACGATACGAGTCCGCGCGCCGAGCCAGGCAAAATCGATCTGTCCGCGCTTGCGCGGCTCTGCGCCGACGATTGGGGCTGGTACAAAACCGTGACGATGAATCTACAACGCGTGATGGCGTTCGCCGTCAAAACGCTGGGCGCGGACGAAAAGGTCGTCATCGTCGAGCGCGCCGAACGGATCTATCAAGCGATCGAATCCGCGCCCAAGGGTTTCGGCTGGCAAGCGCGCGCGCGCGTCGGCGAAAGTATGCGCTGGTACGATCTCCCACCGACTGCGGGGACGGAACAACGCCCGATCGAAATGCGATATGGGGATTGACGGAATAGCTCCTCCGCAAGTCGCCGCCGAAAATTGGATCTAAATTCTCTGCGCGCCCGCTCCATAACTGCGCGCGGCGTAACCCAAGAAGATCGTTTGTGAATACCTGGCAGACGCGTTTGCAAAATTATCGCCGCATTCTCGGCGGCGTGTTCTACGGAATGTTCGTGCACGATATGGTGCGCGCCGCCACGCGCACGCGCGGCACGCTGGAACATCTCTTCATTCTGATCACGTTCGGCGACTTGGTCGGCGTGCCGATTCTGCCGCCGTACTATGCGATGCGCCTGCTCCCGTTCGTCGTGCCGGAAATCAACGGCTGGCGCCGGCGTCTGTTGCGCGAACGCGACATCGTGGATGCAATGTTCTGAGATGAAAACTTTGCAAACTATTCTCATCGTAGATAACGACGCGCGCGTCGTCGAAGAGATCGCGCGCGGGTTGCGTCAGCATACGCCGTTTCAGATCCACGCGTTCACCAACGGCACGGACGCGCGCGCCGCACTTCAGACCACTCGCTTCGATCTGATCATTACCGATTGGAAGATGGCGGACGTGGACGGCGTCACGCTGATTCGCCAAGCCAAAGCGCGCTCGCCGGAAACGGTCACGGTCTTGATGAGCGCGTACGAAATGACCGAAGTCAAAACGCTGGAAGACGATTGGATCGCGCATCATTACTTGAACAAACCGTTCCTGATGGACGATCTGCTCAGCATCGTCCACGCGATCCTGCCGCCGGAGCCGACGAGTCCCGCCACGCCGGACGCGCCGCACGTGCTCAAAGTCGTTCTCGGCGGCGATGCGAACGTCGGCAAGACGAGTCTGATCGAACGCTATTGCACGTGCACGTTCGATCCGCAGCGCGAGATGACGATCGGCGTGGACTTTCATTTGTACGATCTGAAACTCGAACAGGTGCCGCTTCGGTTGATCGTGTGGGATTTGGGCGGACAGGAACGCTTTGCGTTCGCGCGGCGCGCGTTTTATCGCGGTACCCAAGCCGTCGGCTTGGTGTTCGACGTGAGCAACAGCACGTCGTTCTACAACTTGATGCGCTGGTGGCGCGAGACGCGCGAGTTTCTGCCGAATGTGCCGATTGTGCTGCTCGCCAACAAAACGGATTTGCCGCGCCAGGTGCCGCGCGATCAAGCGGAACAAATCGCGCAAGCGTGGGGCACGCCGTTCTTCGAATCGTCGTGCGCGAGCGGACAAGGCGTCAATGAATTTTTCGATGCGTTGGCGCAACGCGCGTGGCAATACGCGCGGCAGAAACAAACTTGATGGAATCACAGAGCCGACCGATATGTTCTCGCGCCACAAATTCTCCAGCCGTTCAGTCCTTGTCACAGTTGCGCTCATCCTGAGCGTAGTCGCAGGATGCGCGCCTGCGACTCCCGCGCCCGCGCCGACCTCTCCCCCTACCCCTCTCCTCACAGGAGAGGGGCGCAGGGGTGAGGTCACTGCCACGCCGACTGTCCCACTGTCCCCCACCGCGACGCTAACGCCCACTGCCACTCCCACGCCCACGCGCACTGCCGCGCAAGCGCGCGCCGCCGCACTTGCGCCGTTCGCAAGTTTTTCTTGGCGCGCGGACGGCGACGCGATCACGCTCACCGATGCGAAAGGCGCGCGCGTTGCCACTCTGGACGCGGAAAAAGGCGGTATTAGCTGGACAGGTGATTTTGCTACTACTCTTAATCCGCTTTTGTCAACCGAAGCAGGCAGACAGCAAGTTGTCAAATTATTGCAAACCTTACCCAACGCCCATTTTCTTGCCTATGCTGACAGCCGACCAGGATTTCCGCCCTATGCGGTTACACTGACGCCTGATAATAAAGGCGTTCAAATTGTCCAGGGCTTTGCCGGGACAACAGGATACGAGTGGCATAAAGAAGCCAAAGCACTGGCAGCTACTTCAGAGGAGGGAAAAGCAATGTATTTTTGGGACAAAACAAAGTCGTCTTGGGAACAATGCATTATTGTCAAAGACGGGGCCAAAGAAAATGCGATTTTTGGCGCTGACTGGGGCAGATGGATTTGGGACAAAAACGTTAAATATCCTGACAACTGGCAATATGCTGCTGAGGCAAATGAAATTTTGACTGCTATGAAAGCCCACACTGATTTTTATCCAGCCGCAGTCAGAGACAGTCTCCCTTGGCTTTTCAATATGAAAAACACAGACATATCTAATGTCTCTTATTTTGCCTGGATTGACAGACAGATAACAGACAAATCATTTGCAGATAAACTGCGCGCAGTCAACGACCCTTTGTTTAGACTAATGGCGGTAAACACAAATGAAAAAATTACTATTTCCAATCGAAACCAATTCAATATTGTAACCGGAATTGAAATAACTGACGATGAATATTCAGGAAAAATCGCTCGTTTAATGCATGAAATGACTCATGCTCGCAAACTCGCCATTTCCTCCTCTGTTTATCGTGAAGTAATCGCATGGTTTAATGAATGGATGATGATGAGACTAACCTGGGACCCTCCAAAAGGAACCTTTGAATACAAGGCAGATTCAATGAAAAAATTAAGACTATTGTCGCCTTATCTTAATATCAAAGACTATCTGAAATAAATCGTTCTGCTCTTTTCTTTTTCCGCTTGCAATTTTCTTTTAACTCTTTCATAATAAAATTATGCAAAAAATATTACTTATGATTCTTGTTGTTCTTGGTTTAGTGTTAATTTTTGAATTTGGATATTTTGTTGTGATTAAACAATCTAATAATAAAAACGTACCTCTTACTACTTCTTCTGTTACTGTTCCTACCCCTCGATTATTACCTGATGAAAAAATGGTAAAACATAATTTTGATGAGATTTATAAAGACACTGTTGACCCCAAAACCGACGTCTTGTCATCCTCTGTCCTTACCAATACTTATCAGGGAAAAATAATAAAAATCAGTCATAAATCTGGAGCGCTTGAGGATGTTGCATATCCTTTTAATTTGTTCATCCAACTGCAAGGAGCAAAAGGTAATACCAAAGCCATGTTTTTTACTGATAAGCAAATAGCAGAAATGGAAAAACAAGGATTTGATGATGTTAAAAAAGGCGACACGCTTCAGGTAACTCTCTCCTACAGTCTTGTCTCAAAAGACAGCAGTAAAAGCACTACTGCAGAGTCTACCGCGACCCATGCCGAATAGAGGATTTTGGCTCAGCGGGAAGGCGCGGCAGAACGAACTAAAAAAGACCTTCGAGGTTTCGGAAACCTCGAAGGTCTTGGTATTTCAACCCGCAAACTTCGCGTGAATTATTGTCCCCTCGTCAAAATCCTCACGCGTCAATGCACGCTCCATTACCCCGGCGCGCGTCGCGCTGACGATCTGCGCGCGGATCGTTGGCATCCGCTGAACGAGCGCGAGCATAATTTTCACTTTGGCGATCATTCCCCCGGTCACATCTACCCCGTGCGATCCGCGCAAACGCGATTCGATTTGCGGAAAATTCTCCGGCGTGATTTCGCGAACCAATTGCGCCGACGCGTCGCGCAACGGATCGGCGGTGAAGACGCCGTCCACAATTCCCGCGAGAATGATGCGCGTCGGTTGCAAGATCGGCGCGAGGTACGCAAAAATCATTTCGGTTGACGCGATCGTCATCGCGCGCGTTTCGTCGAACGCGACATCGCCGTGCACGAGCGGAACGAGATTATGCGCGAGCGCGGTCTGAATCGGCGCGGTCGCCAATTCGATCAACGCGCCATCGCGGCACCGCGCGGACGCGGACGGTTGCAGCGCGACGACCGGCACATCCTCCGCCAGAAAAATCTCGGTGACCAGGCGCGTGAGCCGCACAGCGGACGCGCCGGTCTCGGCATACGCGCGCCAATTGCCGCGTTCGCCAAACCCAAATTTCTTGGCGGCAAAATGTCCGAACGATCCGCTGCCGTGTCCGATCAAAACTTTCAGCGCGGGTTGCGCCGTGCGCGCGCGTTTCACCTCGCGCGCGATTTGGCGGATCACGTCCTCACGCGCAGTTGCCTCGCGCGTCTTGTCCGTAATCGCCGAGCCGCCGAGTTTGAGAAAAAGCACCGCTGTCTCCATTATGCAATCGAAAGACCGACGACCGAAGACCGAGGACCGAGGACCGATGATTGGGCAACTACGGTCTTTCGTCGTCGGTCATCGGTCTATAGTATTCCTCTACAAAAACTATCACAACCGCGAGGATTTTTTGGACACAGATGAACACAGACAAACACAGATAAAGAAAAAATCAGTGTTCTTCAGTGTTGGTCAGTGTCCAATGAGTTTGGTTGCGGCTTTGCCGCGCTATGGTATATTTCCCAAAATCCGATTGACGCGCGCGCTCGCATTTTTCAGCGCGGCGTTTGGTTCCGCGCCGTTTGCGACGCTCGTCCACAGCTCGACGATTGCCGCGTCGATCAGCGCCGCGTCTTTCACCGTCGGCGCGGCGCGCGCGGTGGGCAACGCGTCGCCAAAACCATCGCGCAGGCGCAGAAACAGCGGCGGCAAATTGGGCGCGAGCAGGGTGAGCGCGGAGCGTCGCACCGGCACGCGCAAGGTCGCGCGCGACCAACGCGCGCTTTGCTCCGGCGCGGTGAGCCAGCGCGCCAACACCCACGCCGCGCGGATGCGTTCCTCCGGCGCGCGCGCCAGCGCGATCTGCGATCCGCTCAACGCGGTGAATGCGCGCGCCGGATTGTCTTGCGGAATATTTGTGACACCCCATTGCGCGTTGGAATTGGCGCGCGCCATCGCGTCGGCGAGCCGCGCCAGATCGTCCGTGTCGCCGAGCCAGAGCGCGGCTCTGCCGTGCGCGAAATCGGCGCGCGCCTGCTCGTCCGAATCGGCGAGGTACGCCGCGCCGCCTTTCGTCAGCGCGACGATCAGTTGCAGCGTTTTCAATCCGGCGTCGTCGTTGAACTGCGCGAGCATTTGCGCGTCGTTCAAAACATTGCCGCCGCGACTGAACAGCATCGCGTAGAACACGCGCGCGCGCGGTGACATCACCCAGCCGCGCGCGTTGCCGCGCGTCGTCGCGCGCGCGACGTTGCTGAACTGCTCCCACGTGCGCGGCGTTTCAACTTTTGCCGCGCGCAATAAATCGGCGTTGTAATAGAGCACCGCGGCGCGCTGATCGAATGGGAGCGCGAACGTTTGATTTTTCAGTTCGGGAAATTTTCCGGCATCGAGGAAACCGGGAAAGAAATCGGCGCGTTCGTCCTCGCGCAGACCTTGTTTCTCATCGGCGAGCCGCGCGTCGAGCGGTGCGAGCGCGCCGCGGCGCGCGAATTCCGCCAGGGTGCGATCATCCGCGATCAACACGTCGGGCATTTGATTGAGCGCGATGGCCGCAAGTCCTTGCCGCAAAAGATCGCCGTCGCTCGCTTTCACTTCGACCCGGATCGTGATCGTAGGATACGCCTGGTGAAAATCGTTGATGAGGGTTTGGAAGAGCGCGGCGGACGCGTCGCTTGGCGCATGCCATAACGTCAGCGTCACGGGGATGTTGGTTGTCAATGCAACCGCGCGCGCGTCGGTGGAGGGAGGAACGTTGGCGCACGCGGCAAGAAAGCAGGAGGCAGTCAGCAGGAGGCAGCGAACAGAAAAACGTAAACGGTGACGCGTACTCATCGGTGTTTTAGGACTCGGCGGCGTCGCGTAGAATTTGATCGTACAGACTGGCACTCATCCGAAAATCGCGCTCGCGCAAATTATCCAAAGAGACGACGCAACAAGTCGAATTGACGAATCTGCGCCAGCGCGATCAGGGGACCGGTATTGGAGACGACGTTAGCCACTCGACGCGCTCCAGTCGTTGACGACACTCATTTCGTCAGCCCATTCATCAGGCGAGAGATGGAAATAATTCAATTCCCTTACGCGCGAGCAGAGAGACAAAACCGCGCCGGGTCAGCCCGAGCAGTTCGGCGGCTTTGCCGCCGGAAATGCGTCCTTCAAGATATAGCCCCAGGAGAATGTATTCGCGCGCGGTCTCAGCGGCTTGCACAGGCGCGCCCAGCAGTGTGGCGAATTCGCGCGGAAGAGAGACGGGGAAAGTTAGAGTATCAGCCATTGGTCAAATCATCCTTTCTTGCAATCTAGCGATTGGATTCGCTTCGCTCACCACACGGGTCATTCTATCACATTCGTTTCAGAACCGCAACGTTTTGAGAACCCGTCCAATATCCTGGCGATGTCGCGCGCGGCGCGCGGGCGCGCGTGTTCGCGCGCGCACATCGCCAGGCGCGCGAGCGTGGCGTTGCCGGGCGTCAGCCATTCGCGCAACGTGCGCGCGATGGCGTCGGGATTTTTTCGCAGCACGCCGACGCCGCTTTGCTCGACGAAGGTGACGTTGCCGGTTTCTTGCCCCGGCAAAAAGCCGCTCAACAAAATCGGCAAGCCGCACGCCAGCGCTTCGCAGATCGTCCCAGGTCCGGCTTTGGTGATGATCAAATCCGACGCGTGCATCCAGTCCGGCATATTCGTCACGAAACCTTCGACGCGCACCGGAATATTCCAGATCGTCGCGCGCAATTTTTCTTGCAATGGTTTGTTGCGCCCGGCGATGATGACGAGTTGGATCGGCAAGCGTTCGCGATCCAACGCGCGCGCGATGGCGTACAGGGGTCCCATCCCCTCGCCGCCGCCGACGAGCAAAATCGTCGTCGGGTCTGCGGCGAGTTCCAGTTTGGCGCGCGCCGCGCGCTGGCTGATGCCATTGTCAACGAATTTGAGACTGACCGGCTGACCGACGACGCGCAATTTTTGGTCGGGCATTCCAAATTGCCGCGCGACGTTGCGCGCGCCATCGGTTGGCACGATGCAGAGATCCACCTCCGGATCGAACCAAAAGCAATGCGCGTCGAACAGATCGGTCACGACGGTGACGAAGGGCGCGCGCGATCCGATGGCGCGCAGCGCGCGGCGTCCCAGTTCGACGAAAATCGGATGCGTGCTGACGATGAGATCGGGTTGCGCGTCACGCAAAAGCGCGCGCAAACCGCGCGCGAGACTGACGCGCAGGTACGGCGCGACCAGGCGCGTGATCGCGCGATGATTCGAGATGCGAAAACCCAAACCCCACAACGATTCAAAGTACGTCGTGAAGGGCAAGTATGCTTCCGGCGCATAGTTCAACGGGAAGCGCGCGGCGCGCTTGAACACGTCCACGAGCGTGACGGCGTACTGCGCCGGAAATTCGTGTGCGAGCGCGGCGGCGATGGCTTCGGCGGCGCTGCGATGTCCGCCGCCGGTATCGGACATTAGAAAGAGGATCCGTCGAGTTGGAGTCACGATGATTGATGCGTCGAATGAGAATGGGTTGCGCTGCGGTGCCGCGCGCGCGCCGCGCGATAGCGCGTGAGCGTCCACGCGAGATTGATCAGCGCGCAGAACGCGACGCCTGCCGCGACCAGCACAGTCACGCGCGGAATTCCGTACACATCGGCAAGATTGCCGACGAAGAGCATCGGCGGGAGCGCGATCAGATTGGCAATCGTGAATTGCACGGCGAGGACGCGTCCGCGCACCGCGTCGTTGGAACGTTCTTGCACGATCGTCTGCGCGGGGATGTTGATCGCCGCCATCGTCATTCCGATCACGAGCGAGAAGAGCATCACGAGCGCAGAAGTCGTTAGGAATAGTTCGGGAAAGCGGACGAACAAGGGTTGTCCGAAAACCAGACTGCCGCTGCCGACCCACGCCAAACCCATCAGACCGAGTGCGACGCCGATCATTCCGCCGACGGCGAGAATTTCGCGCGGGATGCGCTGAGCGAATCGCCCGATCAAAATGCTGGCGAGCAACACGCCCGCTCCGGCGGGCCAGAAGATGTAGATCGCGTCTTCGGGTTGCAAGCCGAGGACGCGCTTGGCAAAACCTGGGACGAGTTCCGCCATCACGAGCGTCAACGTATTGGTCAGCGCGAGTTGCAACAGCGCGACGAAAATCGCGCGATGCGCGATCGCAAAGTGCCAGCCCTCGCGAATTTCGTTCCACGCGCGGCGCGCGGCGGACACGCCGTCGAACGTTTCGGCGCGCGCGGGCTGATCGCGCGGAATCACGGCGACGAACAGCGTCGCCGCGACGTACAGCGCCACCGCCACCCACAGCGATCCGGCGATGCCGATCAGTTTGACGCCGAGCGGCGCGAGAATGATCATTCCCAAAATTTGCGACGCGATGAACGTCAAGGTGAAAAGCGAATTGGCGGGCAGAAGATTGTCGGCGCGGACGAGCAACGGAATCGTCGCGCCTTCGGCGGGCGCAAAGAATTGACCGATGGCGGAGGTGACGAAGACGAGAATGTAGATCGCGGTGAGAAAGAGCGCTTCGATCCATTTGTTGCCGGGCAGGAGCGCGGCGAGAATCGCGAGGGCGGCGCCGGTCAGCACGCGCAGCGCGTTCGACCAGATCAAGATCGTTTTTTTGGAAACGCGATCCACGATCATTCCGGCAATCGCGCTCAACAGGACGGCGGGCAAACTGAACGCCAAAATCACCGCGCCGAGATGCGCGCTCGACCCGGTCACTTCTTCGATCAAAATCAGTTGCACGAAGAACGACGCGTTGAGCGCGGTGTTGGAAACGACCTGTGCGAGCCACAAGGAACGAAAGTGGCGATTTTGGAGTACGGCGGTGTATCCGCTGGTGTTCATGATGAGAGGTTGTGATTGGAGATTAGAGATTGGATGTTGGGAATTGGGCAACGCTTTACCGTTCACGGTCCACTGTTCGCTGGCATTTCCCCGCGTCGCACGAACGTCTTGACGCGTTTTTCAAAATCGCGGCGCGTCAGCAAAACGCGATGCTGGCACGTTTGGCACACGATCCCAATATCCGCGCCCAAACGCACGACTTGCCATTCGTATCCGCCGCACGGATGCGGCTTGCGCAAACGCACTACATCGCCCAAGCGAATTTCCAGAGGCATCGTGCGGGCATTATAAATGAATCAGTCAATTAGTCAATTAGTGATTAGTCAACTAGCTGACCAATCACTAATTGACCAATCACTATTTGTACAACGCCTGATACTGCCTCCAATTGCTGTAGACGATTCGCACGTACAGCGCGGTCTCGCTGATGTCAATCTCTTCGACGGCGTAATCGAGATCCGGTTTCTGCCACTGCTTGACGCGACTGCCGCCGGCGTTGTACGCGATCAGCGCGTAGATCGGCTCGTTGAATTCTCGCAAGTCCCGCGCGAAATACCACACGCCAAAGCGCACGCTGATGTACGGCAAGTACAACTGATCGAGCGTAAAGTTCTTGACGTTCAAACGCTGCGCAATGTCGCGCGCGGTGCCCGGGATGATCTGCCCCAAACCGCGCGCCTCCGCCGATGAGGTTGCCCAGGGGTTGAAATTACTCTCCTGCCGGATCAACGCAAAGTACAGCAGCGGATCGATCTTGTTCGCCTGCGCTTCCGCGACGACAAGATCGGCATAGTGCGTCGGATAACGCCACAGCCACAACAGGCGCGGCGCGGGCGGCGCGCCCGCGTCGGTTGCCGCGCGCGCGATCTTTTCCGCGCAATCGAGCGCGAGCGAGAACAAATTGTTCTCGCGCACATAAAGCGCGAGCGCGTACAGCGCGCGCGGCTCGCCCTTCTTCGCGTCGATCAGCGCGATGAATTCGCGCCGCGCGTCCACCGTGCGATCCACGCGCAGGAATTCCGCGCCGCGCCGAAAACGCCAATCGCCGCGCGTCGCCGCGTCCAGCGTAGGGGTGACGGGCGCGTCGCCCTTGTTCCACGCCGCCAACCACTTTTCGAACTCGGCGCGATCGTGCGGCGTCTCGGGCGCATAGCGCGCCAGATCGTACGCGACGTTGTTCTTGGGGGGCGCGAGCAAGTCGCTGGCGCGCCAGGAATAATACCCGCTGTTGAGCGCGGCGGCTTGGGTCCAATAATTTTTCGCGTCGTTCGTTTGCCCGCGCGCCTGCGCGGTTTTGCCGAGCCAGAAGAGCGCGCGCGCGTAAAACGGCGATTTGGTGTACTCCTTGACGATGGTTTGCCAACGCGCGCTCGCGGTCTTGTAATCTTTGCCGTGATAGTACGCAAACCCAGCCCAGAACAACGCGTCGGCGGCGCGTTCGCGCGTCGGAAATTTTGCTTGCAATTCTTCATACACGTCTGCCGCGTCGCCATAGCGATTGGCGCGATCGAGCAAGCGCGCGGCGCGCCACAACGCATCGTCCGCCAGCGCATCGTCCGGATAGGTCGCGGCAAGTTTGCGATACACCGCGACTGCGTCGTCCTGTTTGCCGATCGCGGCAAGCGCGGCGGCTTTCCCCAGATACGCGTCCGCGACGCGTTTGTCTTTGGGTAACGCTTTGATCAGCGCGTCGTACGCGGTGATCGCTTGCGAGTACGCGCCTTGCCGCGCGTACGACAACGCGAGGTAATACCGTGCGTCGCCAGCGCGCGCGGCGCCGGGGGCTTGGAGATGGCGCTGAAACGCGGCGATGGCGGCGTCGTACGACGCCGCGTTAAAATTCACCCAGCCGCGCTGAAATTCATCCACCGCGACATTGCGATTCACCAACTGCACGAGGGCTTGATGCGTTGTTTTTTGTTCCGGATATTTTGCGACCGCTTCGTTCCAGCGCGCGACGGCAAGATCGATTTTGTTCGCGGCGGCATACGCTTCGCCCGCGCGCGCCAAGAGATCGGCTTTGGTGCGCGCGTCGAACGCGTGCGGCAGCGCGGCATCGTAGCGCGCGGCGGCAAGCGCGGGTTCGGCGCGCCCCAGGTGGACATCGGCGGCGCGCATCAGGACGTTGACGCGCGTACCGCTGGCGAGATTCGCGTCTTGCAACGCGCGATCGTACTGCGCGAGCGCGGTGACCGGATCGCCCAACAGCACGAAGAGATCGGCGATCAGCGCGTCCGTATCTCCAGCCAGCGCAGACGATTGATCGCGATACAAACGGAATTGCTCAATCGCGCTGGCGTAATCTTTGGTGGCGCGATACGCGTCCGCCATCAGATAGCGCGCTTCCGGCACACGCGCGTCATTCGGACTACCTTGCACGTAGGCAAGGAGCGTGTTGATCGCGCGCGCGTCGTCGTTGTAGAGCCAGTACGCTTCCCCCAGCCGATAGCGCGCTTCGCGCTCGAGTTCGAGCGTCGGCTTGGAATCGAGGACGCGTTGGAACGCGGCAATCGCGCGGCGATAATCGCCGTTGCGACGCGCGAGCAAGCCATCGTTGAACGGATCGGACGAAAAGACCGGCGTAGGCGGTTCGCTGAGATCGGGCGTCGCGGTTTCGACGGGCGCGGCGCGCGTGGGCGTGGTGACGGGTGTGGGCAATGCAGCGGAGGGCGAGCAAGCGACCAAGAACACGCCAAGCGTGAGGGCGAGCAGAAAGTTCTTTCGCATTGGTTGAGCGCATTATAGCGCAATGTGTCAAATGTGCCAAAGATGCCAAATGCGCCAAAGTTGCCAAATCAAAACGCGATGTGTGATGCGTGAACCGAAAATCGGCAAGCGAAAATCAAAAATCGAATTGACACTTTATTCTAACCCAGGTATACTGCAGTCGAAACGGGCTTGCTATGCCAACTGTTGATCGCGACGAACGAAACCGGACGGATCTGTGCGCGCAAGTGCGCGCGGCGATCCTCAAACACAAATTGATCGCGCGCGGCGAGTTGATCGTCTTGGGCGTCTCCGGCGGCGCGGATTCGCTGACGCTGCTGCACGTCCTGCGTTCGCTGCGCGACGAGTTCGATCTCCGGCTGCACATCGCGCACCTGAATCACCAGTTGCGCGGACCCGATTCGGAAGAGGACGCCGAGTTTGTCAACGCGCTGGCGCGCGAATGGAAAATCCCCGCGACGGTTCAAGCGCGCGATCTCGCCGGGTATGCGCGCGGGCAACGCCTGTCCATCGAAGAACTGGCGCGGCGCGCGCGCTATGCGTTTCTGGCGGAAGTGGCGCGGCACGAGAACGCGGCGGCGATCGCGGTGGCGCATCATCGCGACGACCAGGTGGAAACCGTGCTGATGCACTTCTTGCGCGGCGCGGGCTTGGCGGGCTTGCGCGGGATGCAACCCAAGATCGAACTGCGCGGCGCGTCGTTCGGCTTGCCGGAATCGCGCCAGTCCCTCTCGGCGCCGCTCTATCTGGTTCGCCCCCTGCTCGACGTGGCGCGCGCGGAGATCGAACTGTATTGCAAGGAACATTATCTCGCGCCGCGCATCGATCGATCCAATTTCGACACGGTGCTGTTTCGCAATCGCCTGCGGCAAGACGTCTTGCCGTACTTGGAAGCGCTGAACCCGAACCTGCGCGAAGTGATTTATCACACCTCGATTGCGATTGCCGACGATTACGATTTTCTGATGCCGCTCATCCGCAACGAGTACGCGCGCATCGCGCAAGAACAAGATGGCGCGATCCTCTTTCATCGCGCGGCGTGGCGCGCGTTGCATCCGGCGGTGCAGCGCGGCACGCTCCGGCTCGCCGTGCAGCGTCTGCGCAGTGATCTGCGCGATCTCGGCTGGGTGCACATCGAGAACGCGCGCCGCATCGCGTTGGACAAAGCCGTGGGCGCGGAAGCGACCTTGCCTTCCGGTTTGATGCTCGTCGTCGGCTATAGCAATTTCGTGCTTGCCGATACCGCGCGCGGCGTGCCGCTGCCCGATATTCCGCTCTTGCACGCGAAAACGCTCGATGTTCCGCCGCAAGGGACGCTCGCGTTGCCCGATTCGAACTGGGTCGTCGAAACTGAAGTGACGACGCAAAAACCGGAGACGGCGGATCGTTGGACGGCGGTGCTCGACTTTGCGATGTGTCGCGGCGAGCGCGCGTTGCGGCGGCGCCGTCCGGGGGATCGTTTTCAACCGGCGGGGATGAACGGGCACACGCGTTCTCTGCACGACTTTATGATTGACGAAAAGATCGAACGCACGGCGCGCGCGCTGTTGCCGTTGCTCGTCGTCGGCGACCGCATCGTGTGGGTGTGCGGCTTGCGCGTGGACGAGCGCGCGCGGGTGACGCCGTACACAAAAGAATTTTGGCGCGTAACGTTTCGCAAGAAAATAATGGGTGTGTAGTCAATTAGTCAATTAGTCACCTAGTCACCTAGTCACAGTAGATCACAATTTTGTCATGCTGAGCGAAGCGAAGCATCTCGCTAATTGCAAATTGCGAGACGCAAAGCGTTCGGCGCAAAAAGCGCGCCTCAGAATGACAATCTGTGATGTACTGAGTCAATCAGTGACTAGTTGACTAATCCCTCGTTGACCGATCCTTGGTTGCCCCTAAAAGGTTTTTTTGAAATCTCAACTCCGCGGTTATGCGATCATTTTGGGCGGTACGGTTATTTGGGCATTGACCGGCATCGTCATCAAAATTTTGCTGACGCACTATGCGCTGGAAACGCTGACGATGGCGTTCTGGCGCGTTTTGATCGTCAGCGTGTTTATGTTCGTCGCGCTGCTCGCGCTGGACGCGCGCGCGCTCCGGATCGCGCCGCGCGATCTGGGTTTGTTCGTGATCTATGGCGTGATCGGCATCGGCGTGCATCAAATCGTCTGGATTTCGTCGGTGCAGTACAACGGCGCGGCAGTGGCGACGGTGATCATTTACACCGCGCCCGCGCTCGTCGCGGTGGTTGCCGCGCGTTTCTTGCGCGAGGGAATGACGCGCGTCAAGTTGCTCGCGCTCGCGTTGACGATCGCGGGATGCGCGCTCGTCGCGCGCGTGTACGACGCGCGGCAGATCGAATTGAACGCGCTGGGGTTAGTTTGTGGGCTTGGCTCGGCGTGTACGTTTGCGACGTACTCGTTGCTGGGGCGCTTTGTCACGCGGCGGTACTCGGCGTGGACGGCGTTGTTCTACGCGTTTCTATTCGGCACGCTGTTCTTGTTGCCGCTCGATCTCTATCTGGGCAAACTGCTGCCGACGCACCTCGCGTGGGACGGCTGGGGCTGGCTGATCTTTCTCGCGCTCGTGCCGACGCTGGGGGGATTTGCCGCATACACGGTTGGCTTGAGTCATTTGCCTGCGAGCGTCGCGAGTCTTCTCGCCGCGTTCGAGCCGGTCACGACGGCGATCATCGCGTTCATCGTTTTTGGCGAAGTGCTAGAGCCGCTTCAACTGCTCGGCGCGGGACTGATTCTCGCCAGCGTGATCTTGTTGCGACCGCGTGAGTGAGTCAAATAGGGATTGGCACTTGGACTAGTTTGGCAATGTCAGATTAGCCACAGAACCACACGGAAACACACAGAAAAAGAAAATCTTCCGTGTGATTCTGTGTGTTTCGGTGGCAGAAAAGAAATGTGACATTGTCAAACCAGTCACCAATTGACTATTTGACCTTCCTCATCACCGTGCCGTCCGACGCCGTCCAATAAATGTGCGTCGCGTCAACCGCGAGGTGTTTGACGGAGACGTTGGACAAAACCGGAATCGGTTCCCCGCCTGCTTTTGGAATCTTCACGATCCCCCCGACGCAATCGTTCGTCCAATAAATGTTCGTCGCGTCCAACGCGAGTTTGCTCGCAGGCAATCCCATCAAGCTCGCAAGTCGAATCGGCGCGCCGCCGCTTTTTGAGACGCGATACAACGCGCTCCGCTCATCCGCGCAACTGCGATACGTCGTGCGCGACGCAGATTCGACGCGCGCCCAGAAAATATTCGCGTCGTCTACGTTGAGCGCGCCGCCGCCGTGCGAGGCAAGGATGACCGGCGCGCCGCCGCGCGGGTCGGCTTTGTAAAGCGCACTCGCGCTGTGCCAGTACACATTGGCTGCGTCCGTCGCGATTCCGCCGGGGCAGGGTTGTCCGGTCGCGATGATTTGCGGCGCGCCACCTTGTTTTCCGATTTTGAACACCGCGCCATCTTCCCCTGAGCGCGCCGTCGTGCCGCAATCCGTCCAGTACACGTTTGCGTCGTCCACGGCGAGCCGCGCGCGACCATCTTGTTTTGACGCGAGCGCGATCGGCGCGCCGCCGGATTTGGCGACGCGCATCACCGCGCCCTCGCGATAATCGCCCGGCGCGGTCTCGCGTCCTGCGTTGATCCAATATACATTCGCCGCGTCCGTCGCGATTTCTTTGGGGCAAAGTTGATCGGCGGCGAGCGTTGTCAGCGCGCCGCCTTGTTGCGAGACGCGCATCACGACGCCGCGCCCAACGCGATCCGCGCCGTAGCGGCACGTCGTCCAATACGCGTGCGCGTCGTCGAGCGCGAAACTGGTGAGGTTCTCCTGCGCGATGGCGAGCGTCGTCGTTTCGTTTTTAGTTTCGATCGGGACACCGCCCGATTTTTCGATTTTCATCACCGCGTTGCCGAGGTTCGCCCAGAAAATATTCGTCTGATCGATTGCCAGCGATTGAACGGGCGCGTTCGTGTTGGCAAGCGTGTACATCGCGCCGCCGGTCTTGGCGATTCGCATCAGCGCGCCGGAGGCGTTCCAATACACGTTCGCGTGATCGAGCGCGAGACTGCCCAAGTCTTTTTGTCCCGCCACCAGCGGAATCACCGCGCCGCCGCTCTTGGCGATCTGCATAACGTACACGCCGGCGATCCAATACGCGTGTGTGTCGTCCAGAACGAGCTGGCGCGGATTGAATTGCGCGGGCGCCAGCGCGATTGCCGCGCCGCCGGATTTTGCCGCGCGCATTATCCCGCGCGCTTCGATCCAGTACACGTTTGCCGCGTCCACGGCGAGATCGAAAAAACAATCCTGGGACGATTCGATGAGCGTCGGCGCGCCGCCCTGTTTCGAAATTTTGAGCGCGCTGCCGGCGCCGCGCGTCAGATCGCAAATCGTCCAGTACGCGTTCGCGTCGTCCAGCGCAAATCCGCGAATGTCTTGCCCCGTGACGAGCGTTGTCGCCGCGCCGCCGGTTTTGGCGATGCGCTTGAGATGCTTGCGAAGCGATTGCGCCGGATCGGCGACCAGGTAGTACACGCCGTCCGCATCGAGCGCGAGTGACGTGGGGCAAGCTTCGTTCGACGCGAGTGTGATCGGCGCGCCGCCGGACTTTATCGCGCGCAACACTTTGCCGTTTTGCGCGGCGGGGTTAGTTCCGCAGTCCGTCCAATATACGAACGCGTCGTCGGTCACGACTGACCAGGTTTTGATTTGCCCGCCGACGAACGCGGCGGGCGCGTCAGATTTGGCAGTGGCGACGCGCGTCGGCGTCGTCTGCGGCGCAGTGGGCGCGGCTACGGTACAAGCGACGACGGCGAATAAAATCGAAAACCAGGTGGACACACGGATCATTTTCATCGCGGGTCTCCGGTCAGCAGCATCTCTAATGCGATCTCAGCGCGCGCCATTTTGAAACGCATCACAAATCGCGTTCGACGCGTCGCTCGATCCACAACCCGAGAAAGATTCCCAGCATGGCTGCCGCCTGCAGCACACACCAAATTCAGTACTCGTGAAGGATGAACGCTTCGATCCCGGTCAAGTACGCGGCGAAGAACAAGCCGCCGCTCGCCACGATGAACCGCGCGTGCGTCAGCCACGGCGGCGCGCCGTCGCGCGCGGCGAGCGCCCACAGCGCGGCAATCAGCAGCGCGCCGTACCCCGCCGCGCCCAACGCCGCGACCGGAATGCCGAGCAAGGACGAGTACGGACTCGCGTTCACTAGATCGCAATCGCCGACGCCGCAAACGATATGCGATTGCGCGACTTTGGTCCACCACAAGTAAAGCGAATCGGCAAGCCCGATGGCTGAAAGAACGGCGCTGAGAATTTGCAGGTTTCGCAGGTTCGAGAATATTTTCATTTGTTGTCTCCACAAGGACGACCGCCGACGGACGACCGACGCAATGTTTCTTTGCGCGCAGTTTAGCACGAATCAAATTGAGATGCAATTTTGAATAAAGGATGAAGGCGGAAGGATGAAGGATGAAGGATGAAAAACTCTTCCCCCTCAATTCTTCCTTTCATCTTTCATCTTTCATCTTTTATCTTTCATCTCTCATCTTTCATCTTTCATCTTTCATCTCTCATCTTTCATCTTTCATCTCTCATCTTTCATCTTTCATCTCTCATCTTTCATCCTTCGTTCTCGCGTTCAGCGCAATGATTTCATCCACGTCCTCCAGCCCAGCGCGCTGATGCGTGATGATCAGCATCGTGCGCGTTTGCGCGCGCAACGCGCGCCACACCGCGCGCTCGGTCGCCGGATCGAGATGCGCGGTCGCCTCGTCGAGAATCAGAATCGGCGCGCGTTTCAACAGCGCGCGCGCGATCGCGAGGCGCTGGCGTTCGCCACCGCTGAGACGCAGACCTTGTTCGCCGATGCGCGTGGCGTAGCCGTCGGGCAATGCTGCGATGAAATCGTGAATCTGCGCGCCGCGCGCCGCGTCGATCATTTCCGCTTCGCTTGCGTCCGGTCGCGCGAGTAATAGATTTTCGCGGAGGGTCGAGTTGAACAGATGCGTTGTTTGTGGCACGACGGCGAACAACGCGCGCGCATCCTCCGGCGCGTACGCGCGTAGATCGCGTCCAGCAACAAAAATATTTCCGCCCTCGTACTCCCAGAAGCGCAACAGCACATTGACGATGGACGATTTCCCCGCGCCGCTCGGTCCCACAATCGCCAAACTTTTTCCGGCGCGCAAATCGAAACTGACGCGATCGAGTACGCGCGGTTCGTCCGGCGCGTAGCGGAAACTCACGTTCTCAAAGACGACGGCTGACGGCTCACCGCTGACCGCTGTATTTGTCTGCGGTCGTCGGTCATCGGTCGTCGGTCGTCGATCGGAAAATTCAAACAACCGCCGCGCCGCGAGCAAACTGCCGTCGAGGTACTGGAACGCGAGTGGCAGCGCGAGCGCGCCCTCAAAACTTGCCAGCACCGCGAGTGCGAGCACTGGCAGATACACGCCATCGAACCGCGCGGCGTTCACCAGCGGAATCGCGATGAACAAGGCGCACCACAGCGCAAACTGCGCCAGCGCGTTGCCCAGCGCGTTGTGCGCGCCCGCGCTGATCGCCAGACGCGTTTGCGCGCGAATCAGCGCGCGACTCATCGCGCGCACGCGCGCGATCTGGGTTTGCTCGCGTCCGTACGCGAGCAGATCGGCGATGCCCTGGATGCCGTCCACGAGTTGCGCGGTCAATTCGGCGCGGAGTTGGATCGTTTGCTGGTTGGATCGTCGGCTCGTTTGGCGCGCGAGGATCGGCAGAACGACGCCGACGAGGAACATCAACGCGAGGACGACGAGCGCGAGCGTCGCGTCGAAACGCGCGAGATACGCGCCGATCAAAACCGCGATGACGAACGCGACGAGCGGCGGCGCGAGCACACGGACGTAGAAATTTTGCAGCGTCTCGATGTCGCCGACGAGGCGCGTCAACAGATCGCCACTGCGCTGCGTCAGCAGGCGCGCGGGCGCGTGCGGCTCGATTGATTCGTAGAACCAGACGCGCAAGCGCGCGAGCAAATCAAAGTTGACCTGGTGCGAAACCAGGCGTTCGAGATAACGCAGCACGCCGCGCGCGATTCCGAAAAAACGCACGCCGACAATCGCCACCGCGAGATCGGCGATGGAGGGATGCCGCGCCGCGCTCGCGATGATGTACGCCGAAGTCGCCATCAAGCCGATGCTACTCCCGATCGTCCCCGCGCCGAGCAACACCGCGAGTGCGATGCGCGATTTGAAGGGAGCGACGAATTGCAAAAGGCGAAGGAGTGCGGGGCGAGAGGCGAGGGGCGTGACGGGATTTTCGATTTTCGATTTTCGATTGGCGATTGGCGAATTGTGAATTGCGAATTGCGAATTGCGAATTGCGAACGCTGACTGCTGATGGCTGACGGCTGACGGCTGACCGCTGACGACTGACCGCTGATCGCTGATCGCTGAATGTCGTGCGATCAATTCCGCGTGCGTCCCAATCTCCGCGACGCGACCTTGTTCCAGCACGATGATCTTGTCTGCGCGTCGCAGCGTACTGACGCGATGGCTGATGATCAGCGCGGTTCTGTTTTGCATCAGGCGTTCGATGGCATCCTGGATCAGCGTCTCGTTTTCCGGATCGAGGTGCGCGGTTGGTTCGTCCAAAATCAGGATTGGTGCGTCTTTGAGAAACGCGCGCGCGAGCGCGAGGCGTTGCGCTTGCCCGCCGCTCAAGCGCGCGCCGCGCTCGCCGATGATCGTGTCATACTGTTGTGGCAGCGCGCGAATAAATTCGTCCGCGTGCGCGAGGCGCGCCGCGCGCGTCACGTCGTCCAGCGACGCGTCGGGACGCGCAAGTCGGATGTTATGCGCAATCGAATCGTTAAAGAGGTACGGCAATTGCGGCGCCCACGCGATTTGGTCGCGCCACGCGCGCGGTGACCAATCGCGCAGCGGTTTTCCGTCGCACAGAATTTCGCCGCGCGCCGGTTCGATGAAACGCAAGAGCAAGTTGACGATGGTGCTTTTGCCCGCACCGGTATGTCCCACCAGCGCGACGCGTTCGCCGCGTTCGACGGCAAACGAAACGCCATCGAGCGCGGCGCGCGTGTTGTCGTACGAGTAGTGAACATCGTCGAAGCCCAAAAAGGATGAAGGATGAAGGATGAAGGATGAAGGGGCTTTCCGCCTTCCGCCTTCATCCTTCATCCTTCCTTCAAGTATCTGAAACAAGCGCGCGCCCGCCGCGACGCCGGTCATTCCCGCGTGAAAGCGCGCGCCGAGCAGGCGCAGCGGCAAATAAAAATCGGGCGCGAGAACGAGGACGAAAAACGCCGGCTCGAATTCGATCTGACCGTACAACAGTCGCAGACCGATTTCAACCGCGATAATCGCGGTGCTGATCGTCGCGATCATTTCGAGCGCGAACGCGGAGAGGAACGCGACGCGCAGCACGCCGAGCGTCGCATCGCGGAATTGCTGGCTCACGCGCGCAATCGTTGCGATTTGTTCGCGACTGCGCCCGAACATTTTGAGCGTCGTCAAGCCCTGCAACACATCAAGAAAATGCGCGCTCAAGATGCTGAGCGATTTCCATTGGCGCCGCGTCAACGCGTCCGCCGCGCTGCCGATCAGGATCATAAAAATCGGAATGAGCGGACCGGTGAGCAACAGGACAACGCCGGACAAAAGATCGATCGCGAAAACACACGCGAGGATGAGCAGCGGGACGAGCGCGGCGAGGATGAGTTGCGGCAAGTATTGGCTATAGTACGCTTCGAGCGACTCGATGCCTTCGTTGAGCGTATTGGTTAATTCGCCGGTGCGCTCACCGCGCGCGTACGCCGGACCGAGCGCGAGCAGATGCGCGAAGACACGCTCGCGCAGATCGCGTTTGACGCGCGCCGCGATCTCGAACGCGCTTACGTCGCCCGCCCACGCGAGCAAGGCGCGTGCGGCGATGAGCGCGAGCAGAACGAGCAGCGCGTTCCCCACGCGTGCGAGCGTCGCGTCTTGCAAAAACACTTGCGCGACGATCGCGCTCAGCACGCGCGCTTGCGCGACGATCAAAACGCCAACGCCGACGCCGCACAGAATCGTCAACGCAAACAAGACGCGCACATTTTTCAGTTGGGCGAGCAGGCGTTTGTCGAATTTCATAACCGACCGTAGACGGAAGACTGCCGACCATTGAGGCGCGGCGCAGTGAGAATACTATACCCCTGCGCGGTTGTCAAACGGCTTTGACAGTGCCGGAAATTCACGCTAGAATGAGCGTGCTGTTCGGCTCGCGCCGGATGCTGGGGTCTTAATCGCAGTTTGCCTATGCGCGTGCTAATGGCAGATTGACGCTATCTCAATTTGAGATATAATAACTATGCACCTCATCTCACGTAAGGCGCTACGCCAATTCTGGGAGAACCATCCTGATAGCGAGACGGCATTGGCGCGCTGGTTTCAAGTGATGCGGCGTACCGATTTTCGCAACTTGGCTGAATTGCGCGCCGGTTTACCGACGGCGGACCAAGTCGGCGATTGGATCGTGTTCAACATCGGCGGGAACAAGTATCGCTTGATCGCATCGGTTCACTTTAATCGCGGCAAGGTCTATATTCGGCATGTACTCACGCATCAGGAATATGATCGAGGAGATTGGAAAAAATGAGCGTTCTAACTAAAGAAATAACAAATCACTGGGTGACGATCCGTCCTTGGTTGACTATTCGCAACGAACGCGAATATGATCAGGCAGTCAAACGCTTGAACGGATTGCTTGACGAGATTGGCGATAACGAACGCCACCCACTCTATGGATTGTTGGACACACTGGGCACGCTGATCCAGGCGTATGAAGAAAAACATTATTCGGTGCCAAAGCGTAGCGGCGGCGATATGCTCCGCTTCTTTATGGAAGAACATGCGTTAGCGCAAACCGACTTGCCGGAAGTTGGCTCGCAAGGTGTCGTGTCCGAAGTGCTGAATGGCAAACGCGAATTGAATCTTCGGCAAGTGCGCGCGTTAGCCAAGCGATTCCACGTATCGCCGGCGGTGTTCATTTAGCCGATGCGAAGAGGAAACAAAATGCCATCCACAATTTCTAACCACGACAAAGAGCTCGCCGAATTTTTTACCGATGTTGAACCCCTGCGCGATTGGTTCAGCAATGCTGTCGTCGCGCCAGAATTGGCAAGGCGCATCCTTGTCATTCACGGCGTCGGCGGTGTGGGCAAGTCGTCGCTCTTGCGAATGTTTCGCTTGCACTGCAAAAGCGTCAACGTTCCCGTCGCGCTCGCATCGGGCGATGAGGCGAAATCCGCGCTCAATGTGCTGACGCGTTGGATGGATGATTTGAAAGCGGACGGCATCGCGTTGCCAGCGTTCAGCAAAACGTTCGAGCATTATCGCGCGATTCAGGCGAAGGTTGAAAACGAATCGGCGAAAACCGCGGAGAAACTTGCAAAAGGCGCAACCAAGACGATTATCGAAACGGCAGCAAGCACGATCCCAGGCGTCGGTCCGCTGATCGGCAAATTGGGTGGAATGGGCGCAGAGGCGTTGGTGGATTGGATGCGCGGATTTCTGACCAAGCCCGATATTGATTTGCTCCTCGACCCCGCGAAAAAACTGACCGACGATTTTCTCGCCGATGTAGCGCCAGCCGCCGACAAGAGACGTATCGTGCTGATGCTCGACACGTTCGAGCAGATGACCGCGCTCGACGATTGGGCACGCGATGTCGCGCAACGGGTAGGGCAAATTTCCAATTTGCCTGCGGGACAAATTGGAAATTTGTCCCACGGCGTTCTTTTCGTCATTGCTGGTCGCGCTTTGCCGAATTGGAATCGCGCGTGGGATGGTTTTATGGCGAACGCCCAAATCGAAGAACTCAAACCGATGGGCGAAGACGTGATGCGCGAGTTGATTCGGCGGTATTACGCGACGATGCGCGGCGGACAACCGAATCCAACCCAGGTGGACGCCATCATTCGCTTTGCGCGCGGCTTGCCGATGGTCGTGACGAGCGCGGTGCAGTTGTGGGTCAAGTACGGCGTCGAGGATTTCCAATCGGTCAAAGCCGAAATCGTCGCAAACCTGGTTGATCGCTTGATGGAAGGCGTGCCGAGCGCGCTGATTCCCGCGCTCGAAGCGGCGGCAATCGTGCGCTGGTTCGACCAGCCGATTCTGCGCGCGGTGACTGGGCTTGCCGACGTGCGCGATGTCTATAACGAGTTGCGGCGTTTTCCATTTGTACGAACGCGCGTGGAAGGGCTGGCACTGCACGACGCGATGCGCGTGGCTGGTAGCCAAGCTTCTGGTATCCTACAATAACGGGTAGGCGTCGCGGTCCTTGACACGATAAACACGGAAGGACTCTGTTACGAGCCGAATTGATTGGTGGTGCAAGTCCGAGATAAATGGTGACAGGATTGGACAAAAAGCGGGCTCTGGCAAGGCGCCGCGAGCCCGCGAGCGGGACGTGTCCGCCATTTATTCGTGATCCAGGTCTGCAATCGCCTTGCGCAGCGTGCTTTCATCCAACAGCTGTTTC
>VGOB01000026.1 GCA_016865935.1 Chloroflexota bacterium
GGGCGATCGCGTGACGATCAAAGTCAAGTTGATCACGCCGGTGGCGTTGGACAAGGGCGAGCGCTTTGCGATTCGCGAAGGCGGACGCACGGTGGGCTCGGGTGTCATCACCAAGGTGATGGGATAAAAATGAGCCAATTGTCCAATTTACCAATGAGCCAAATTCAACTCCAGCGTTTGGTTCATTGGCGCATTGGCTCATTGGCTCATTGATCTGAGGAGACTATGGCTCGACAAAAGATTCGCATTCAACTCAAAGCGTACGATCATCGCGTGCTCGATCAATCGGCGAAGCAAATCGTCGAAACGGCGGAACGCACCGGCGCGGCTGTCGTCGGACCGATTCCCCTGCCGACCAAGATCGAAAAATTCACCGTGCAACGCGCGACGTACATTGACAAGGATTCGCGCGATCAATTCGAGATTCGCACGCACAAACGCTTGATTGACGTCCTTGAGCCCTCCTCAAAGACGATTGACACGTTGATGCGCTTGAATTTGCCCGCCGGCGTGGATATTGAGATCAAACTTTAACAAATATGCCAAAGTACCAAATGAGCCAAAGATGCCAAAATGTTTGGCGCGTTTGGCAGATTTGGCAAGTTTGGCAGATTTGGAGTTATTATGGCAGAAGGATTGCTCGGCAAAAAAGTGGGGATGACGCAAATTTACACCGACAAGGGCGAGATCATCCCGGTCACGGTTCTGCAAGTGGGACCTTGTTTTGTGACGCAGATCAAATCGCCGGAGAAAGACGGCTATAGCGCGATTCAGATGGGAATGGAAGAGACGCGCCATTTGAACAAGCCGGAACGCGGTCATCTCAAGCAATTGCCCTCGCTCAAATACTTGCGCGAAGTTCGCACCGGCAACATCGCCAGTTTTCAGGTGGGTCAGAAATTGAACGTCGCGCTGTTCAGCGCGGGCGACCTGGTGGATGTCTCCGGCGTGTCGAAAGGCAAGGGGCACGCCGGCGTAATCAAGCGACATCACTTCAAGGGCGGCAAGAAAACGCACGGTCAATCGGACCGGATGCGCAGCCCCGGTTCCAGCGGCGCAACGACAACCCCGGGGCGCGTGCTCAAAGGAATGCGCGGCGCGGGACAACTCGGCAACAAAAACGCAACCGTGTTGAATATGGAAGTCATCCGAGTTGACCAAGAACGCAACTTGCTCGCGATCAAAGGCACCGTACCAGGCACGAAAGATAGTTTGTTGTTCGTTCGCAAAGCGCGCAAGGAAAAGAAAGTTGTGAAAGCGCAGCCAACAGGGAAAAAGGGCAAATGAGCCAAACGTGCCAAACAAGCCAAATGTGCCAAATCCTTCAACTCCGTTCAGGATGATTTGGCAAGTTTGGCAGATTTGGCGGATTTGGCAGATTTGACACGTTTGGAGTTTGATAATGCAAGTACCACTCTACAACCAAGCCGGTCAGCAGATCGGCACGACCGAATTGCGCGATGATATTTTTGCGATTGAACCGAACAAGCCGGTGATGCACCAAGCGCTCGTCCGCCAACTGGCGAATGCGCGGCAAGGCACCGCCTCTACGAAAACGCGCGCCGAAGTGGCAGGTGGCGGCGCCAAGCCCTGGCGCCAAAAAGGGACCGGACGCGCGCGCCAAGGTTCCACCCGCTCGCCGCAATGGCGCCACGGCGGCGTCGTCTTCGGACCCACGCCGCGCTCGTACGAACAAAAAATGCCGCTCAAAATGCGCCGCCTCGCGCTCCGCTCTGCCCTGTCCGCCAAAGTCGCGGAAGGACAAGTTCGCGTCGTCGAAGATTTGAAACACGACGCGCCCAAGACGCGCGAAATGGAAACGATTCTCGGCGGTTTGCAGGTTCAGGCGTCCGCGCTGATCGTCTTGCCGGAAGCGAATCCCACCGTGCAAAAATCGGCGGCGAATCTGCCCGATGTGAAAACGCTGCGCGCCAATTATCTGAACGTGCGCGACCTGCTTGGCTACGATGTTCTCGTCCTGCCGCTCGGCGCGGTCAAGGTCATCGAAAGTTATCTAGGCACATAGTTGAATCGTTGGCTAGTTGGTTAGTTGGATTCCATAACTAGCGAACCATCAAACTATCAAACTAACCAACTAAACGAGGTTAACAATGCATCTCTACGAAATCTTGAAACGACCGTTGAATACCGAAAAGACCACGGATCTCAAAGACGAGTTGCGCCAATACGCGTTCGAAGTTGATCTGCGCGCGACCAAACCACAGGTCAAAGAAGCCGTCGAAAAAGCGTTCAACGTCCAAGTCTTGAGCGTGAACGTGATGCGAATGTCACGCAAACGCCGCCACTATGGACGCCGCGTCGTCTACAAACCAACGTGGAAAAAAGCGATTGTCCGCGTTCCGGCAAATCAACGCATTGAATTGTTCGAGGGTGTGTAGCAATGGGGATCAAAATTTATAAACCGACGTCGGCGGGGCGCCGCAATATGACGACGCCGACGTTCGAAGAACTCACCAAAAAGTCGCCGGAAAAAGCGTTGCTCGTTTCGCTCAAGCGCCAAGCCGGACGTAACAACCAAGGGCGCATCACTGTCCGCCATCACGGCGGCGGCAATCGCCCCAAGTATCGCATCGTGGATTTTCGCCGCGAGAAAATCGGCGTGCCCGCCAAAGTCGCCGCGATCGAGTACGATCCCAATCGCACCGCGCGCATCGCGCTGTTGCATTATGCCGATGGCGAAAAACGCTACATTCTCGCGCCGGTCGGAATGGTCGTCGGCGATACGATTCTCTCCGGCACGACCGCCGAAATCAAACCCGGCAACACCTTGCCGATCACCGCGATTCCGGTCGGCACGATGATCCACAACGTCGAACTGCAAAAAGGCAAAGGCGGACAACTCGCGCGCTCGGCTGGCACCGCCGCGCAATTGATGGCGAAGGAAGGCAAGTACGCGCAAGTGCGCCTGCCCTCCGGCGAAGTACGCTACGTCAGCATCGAATGTATGGCGACGATTGGCGCGATCGGCAATTCCGAATGGAACACGATCAAACTCGGCAAAGCCGGACGCAAACGCCATATGGGTTGGCGCCCGACGGTACGCGGCGCGGTGATGACCCCGCGCGATCACCCGCACGGCGGTGGCGAAGGTAAAGTCGGCGTCGGTATGCCGGGACCCAAGACACCGTGGGGCAAACCCGCGCTCGGCAAAAAGACGCGCCGCCGCAAATACACCGATCGTTTCATCGTCAAAGGACGCGGCAAGAAATGAGCCACTGAACCAATGTGCCAATGAGCCAAAACACGCGGCTCGAACAATTTGGCTCATTGGTAAATTGGGCAATTGGTTCATTGGAGGAATTATGGGTCGCTCGCTGAAAAAAGGACCGTTTGTACAACCGAAATTATTGCAACGCATCGAGCAGATGAACAAGACCGGCGAAAAGCGCGTGCTCAAAACCTGGTCGCGCGCGTCCACCGTCTTCCCGCAAATGGTCGGACATACGATTGCGGTACACGATGGTCGTCGCCACGTGCCGATCTACGTCACCGAAAATATGGTCGGACATCGGCTGGGTGAATTCGCGCCCACGCGCCACTTTCGAGGGCACTCGACGCGCGAAAAAGCCGAAGCGGCAGCCGCCGCGGCGGCGCCCGCACCCGCGAAAGGCGCAGGGAGTTGATGATGGCGGAATATCAAGAAATCACCGGAGTCGCCAAATACATCCGAATGTCGCCGCGCAAAGTGCGCCTGGTCGCCGACCTGGTGCGCGGCAAACGCGTGGATGACGCCATCGGCATCTTGAAAATGACGCCGAAGGAAGCCGCGCGCGCCGTCGAAAAAGCCGTCAACGCCGCCGCGTCCAACGCGACGAACAACTACGGGCTGGTGCGCGAAGACTTGTGGATTACTCGAATTTTCGCGGACGAAGGACCCACCTTGAAACGGATGAAAGCCGGGGCACGCGGTCGCTACAAACCGATTTTGAAACGCTCCGCCCACATCACCGTCGGCGTGACGGAACGCGCGAAGGAGTCATAATGGGACGAAAAATTCATCCATACGGATTTCGACTCGGCGTCATCAAAGACTGGCGCTCCAAATGGTACAACGCCGATAAAAAAGTGTACGCCGCGCAACTCAAAGAAGATATGGCGGTCCGCAAATTGGTGCGCGCCAAAGTCGGGCACGCCGGCATCGCCGACATTCGCGTCGAACGTTTTCCAAAGCAAGTCACGATTTACGTGCATACAGCCAAGCCCGGCATCATCATCGGGCGCAAAGGCGCGAGCGTCAATCAATTGCGAAAAGATTTGGAAGACCTGACCAAGCAAAAAATCAAACTCGAAGTGATCGAAGTGACGAAACCAGAAACGGAAGCGTTTCTCGTCGCCGAAAGCATCTGCCAGCAAATGGAAAAGCGCATTTCGCACAAGCGCGCGATGAAGCAAGCGATGACGCGCGCGATGCGCGCCGGCGCGCTCGGCATCAAGATCAAGACCGGCGGGCGTTTGGCGGGCTCGGAAATGGCGCGCCGCGAAATGGTCAAAGAAGGACGCATTCCATTGAACACCCTGCGCGCGGACATTGATTACGCGCGCCGCGAAGCGCTCACGACGTACGGCAAAATCGGCGTCAAGGTGTGGATCTACAAGGGCGAAGTGATGCCCGAACAACGCAAGCAAGAAATCATCAAACAGATCGAAGCAGCCGCGCGCCAAGCCGAAGCCGCGGCGGGAGAATCGTAATATGTTGATGCCCAAACGTGTCAAGTACCGCAAGCAACATCGCGGGCGGATGAAAGGAACTGAGACGCGCGGCGTCACGCTCGATTTCGGCGATTACGGTTTGCAAGCGCTCGAGCCGTGCTGGATGACCAGCCGCCAACTCGAAGCCGCGCGGCGCGCGGTGGTGCGCTTTGTCAAGCGCGGCGGCAAGTTGTGGATTCGCGTCTTTCCCGATCACTCGGTCACGATCAAGGGCGCGGAAACCCGGATGGGCGGCGGCAAAGGCGCGCCCGATCACTGGGTCGCCGTCGTCAAGCCGGGCCGAATCATCTTTGAAATCGGCGGCGTGAAAGAAGAGACCGCGCGCGAAGCCATGCGCCTCGCGTCCCACAAACTATCAATCCGCACGCAATTTATTTCGAGATTGGAGGCGCAGGCATGAACGCCACCCAACTGAGAACGATGGACGATGCCGCGTTGAAGAAACAGCTGGACGATTTGCACCACGAATTGTTCAATATGCGCTTCCAACGCGCGGCGGGACAACTGCCCAACTTTAATCGCCTGACCCAGGTCAAGCGCGAGATCGCGCGCATCCAGACCCTGCTGCGCGAACGAGTGGGCGCGGAGGAGGCCAAGGCGAAATGAAAGAACGTCGCAAAGTAATGCAGGGACGCGTGGTCAGCACCAAGATGCAAAAGACCGTCATCGTCGAAGTGGAATCCACGTATACGCATCCGCTGTACGGCAAAGTCGTGCGCCGCGCCAGCCGCTTCAAAGCGCATAACGCCGAGCCGGTCGTCGCCCAATTGGGCGACCTGGTCAAGATCATCGAAGCGCGCCCAATGTCGCACGAAAAACGCTGGCGCGTGAACGCGATCGTCCAGCACGGGATCGTCGTCGAAGAGATCCGCGAGAAGGAATTGGAAGACCTGCGCGCGAAGGAAGACGCCGATCGCGCCGCGCGCCGCGCGGACGAAGAACGCCGCGCCGCCGAACGCTTGGCGAAACTCGCGGGCGAGGAAGACGACCAGCCCGCCGCAGCCCCGGCGGAAACCTCTGCCCTGAGCGCAGGCGAAGGGGGAGCGGAATGATTCAAACCACAACGCGCCTCGTCGTCGCCGATAATACCGGCGCGCGCGAGGTAATGTGCATCCGCGTGATGGGCGGCGGCAATCGCAAGAGCGGCGGCGTGGGCGATATTATCGTCGCCGCCGTCAAATCCGCGATTCCAACCAGCCCGATCAAAAAAGGCGAGGTCGTCCGCGCGGTGATCGTCCGCACGTCCAAAGAGTACGGTCGTCCCGACGGCTCGTACATTCGGTTTGACGACAACGCGGCGGTCATCCTGGAAACCGATTCGACCAATCCGAAAGGCACGCGCATTTTCGGTCCGGTGGCGCGCGAATTGCGCGACAAGGGGTTTATGAAAATCGTGTCCCTGGCGCCAGAGGTTTTGTAATGAACAAGATTCGCAAGGGCGATACGGTGCAAGTGATCGCCGGCAATGATCGCGGCAAGACAGGCGAAGTGCAGCGCATCTCGCCCAAAGACGAGACCGTCGTGGTCGCCGGGATCAATCTGGTGAAAAAGCATCAAAAACGCACCGGCAACGTGCGCACCCAAGCCGGCATCATCACACGTGAAGGTCCGCTGCCATTGGCAAACGTCGCGTTGGTGTGCAAGAACTGTAACAAGCCGACTCGTATCGGATTCGGCGCGCAAGGGGATCGCAAATCCCGCAAGTGCAAAAAGTGCGGACAATTCATTGATTAGTGACTAGTCAATTAGTGATTGGTCATCTAGTTGACTAGTCCCCAATCACTAATCACCAGAGGTAGAGATGGCAAAGCCAGAACAGGCGGCAAAGCCAGAGCAAAAAAAAGAACCCAAGGGCGCGAAGGGCGCGCCGCCGCCTGAAGCAAAAGACAAAAAAGGCGCGGCGGGGAAACGTCCCAAATCGGCGACGTTGCCGCGCTTGAAAGAACGCTATCGCAAAGAAATTTTGCCGGCGTTGATGCGTGAATTCAAATATCAAAACGTAATGCAGGCGCCGCGCGTGCAAAAAGTGGTCGTCAACATCGGCGTGGGCGAAGCGATTGGCAACGCCAAAGCGCTCGACAGTGCGGTGAAAGATTTGACGGCGATTGCCGGACAGAAACCGTTCGTCCGCAAAGCCAAGAAATCGATCGCGACGTTCAAACTGCGCGAAGGAATGCCCATCGGCGTGATGACGACGTTGCGCGGCGATACGATGTACTATTTCTTGGATCGCCTGATGAACATCGCGCTGCCGCGGACGCGCGACTTTCGCGGTGTGCCGCGCGACGCGTTCGACGGACGCGGCAATTACACGCTGGGTTTGCGCGAGCAGTTGATTTTTCCAGAAATTGATTACGATGCGATTGACAAAGTGCGCGGAATGGAAGTGAGCATCGTCACTTCCGCCAAAACCGACGAAGAAGGACGGCGGCTGTTGCAGTTGATGGGCATGCCGTTTCGGGCACAGTAATCCGGCAGGAGGGCATGTGGCAAAAAAGTCAATGGTAAATCGCGAACTACATCGCAAGTATCCCAATCGAGTGCGCAATCGCTGTACAGTGTGCGGGCGCCCGCGCGGTTATCTGCGTCGTTTCAAGCTGTGCCGGATTTGTTTCCGCCGTGAAGCGCTGGAGGGACACATCCCCGGCGTGACCAAGTCCAGTTGGTAAGTAGTCAGTTAGTCCGATCGTCAGGTAGTCGGCAAGTCCGACCCAACGACTACACGACAATGAGACTAGGAGACAAAGTTGGTAAGGAGCAGGGACTAATGGTAAACGATCCCATCGCCGATATGCTCGCCCGTTTACGCAATGCGGCCGAGATCAAACATCCGCAGGTGTTGATGCCTGCCTCAAAATTGCGTGTGGCGGTCGCCAAGATTTTGAAAGACGAAGGGTACGTCGAAAAACTCGAAGTCACCAAAGACAAGCCGCAACCCCAGTTGCGCGTGTGGCTGCGCTACGACACCAAGAAACAACCGGTGCTGAGCGGCGTGCGCCGCGTCTCCAAACCCGGGCGCCGCGTCTACGCCGGTAAATTGGATATTCCCTGGGTGCGCCACGGCTTGGGCGTCGCCATCATTTCGACGACGCGCGGCGTGATGACCGGGACGCGCGCCAAGCGGATGGGGCTGGGCGGCGAAATCTTGTGCTACGTATGGTAAGAATTGCGAATTAGGAATTGCGAAACAATTGCCAGCCGACTCTCGCAATTCGCAATTCACAGTTCGCAATTCGGAGGAAATAATGTCGCGAATTGGAAAAATGCCGGTGAAAATTCCGACCGGCGTGAAAGTGAACATCGAAGGCGCAACAGTTGCGATCACGGGACCCAAAGGTGAATTGAAGCAAACCTTCGATCCGAATTTGGAAATCAAAACGCACGACGGGCAAATCGTGGTGACGCCGCCGGACGCGCCCGGCTACGACGCGTTGCACGGCTTGACGCGCGCGCTGCTCAACAATATGGTGCAAGGTGTAACCGACGGCTACAAGCGCAGTCTGGAAATCGAAGGCGTGGGTTATCGCGCGGAACTACAAGGCAAGAGTCTGGTGCTTGCCGTCGGCTTGTCGCACCAAATCACGGTCGAGCCGCCAGCCGGAATTACGTTCACCGTGGACAAATCACAACGCCTCTTTACGATCGAGGGGACGGACAAGCAATTGGTCGGCGAATTGGCGGCAAAGATTCGCTTGATGCGCCCGCCCGAACCATACAAGGGCAAAGGCATTCGCTATCAGGGTGAACGCCTTCGCCGCAAAGCCGGCAAGGCGGGCAAAGTCGGCGCTGGAGCGAAATAGATCGATTCACGGCGCGGATAGAATCGCGCGATAAGGAATGAAGAATGAAGACCATCGAAACTCAGGTGCGCCGCGCGCGGCGACAGCGCCGCGTGCGCGCCAAAGTCAAAGGGACGGCGGCGCGACCGCGTTTGAATGTGTTTCGCAGCGCCAAACACATCTTCGCCCAGATCATTGACGATGCCCAAGGGCATACCCTGGTTGCCGCTTCGACGCTGGACGCCGAAATTCGCGCGCAAGCCGCCGCATTGAAAAAAACGGACGAGTCCAAAGCCGTCGGCAAACTGTTGGCGCAACGTGCGCAAGCCAAGGGCTTGAAGCAAGTCGTCTTTGATCGCGGCGGGTATCAATATCACGGACGCGTCCAAGCGCTGGCAGATGGCGCGCGCGCCGGTGGATTGGAGTTTTAGTATGCCTCAGAATACAAGCAGAGGACAAGGACAAGGGCAAGGACGCGGACGCGGACGACAACAAGAACGTGACCGCCAAGAAGAAGGTCCCTCATTTGACGAGCGCGTCGTCGCGATTGATCGCACGGCGAAGGTCGTCAAGGGCGGTCGGCATTTTGGATTCCGCGTCGTCGTCGTCGCTGGCGATAACAATGGCAGCGTCGGCATCGGCGTGGGCAAGGCGCGCGAAGTGCCGGAAGCGATTCGCAAGGGGACTGAACGCGCGCGCAAGACGATGGTCAAGGTGCCGCTGGCGGGCACGACGATTCCGCATCCGCTCGTTTCCAAGTTCGGCGCGTCGCAAGTGATGCTCAAACCGGCGACGCCGGGCACGGGCGTGATCGCGGCAGGCGGCGTGCGCGCAGTCTTGGAATGCGCGGGCGTGCGCGATGTGTTGACCAAGTCGCTCGGCAGTTCCAATCGCTTGAACGTCGTGCGCGCGACCTGGGAAGGGCTCAAGCAGATGAGCCAAGTGGAAGTGGAAGCCAGGCGGCGCAACAAACCGGTGCAGCAATTCCTGCCGCCGTGGAGGAAGACGCAAGATGTCAAACCAGGGTAAATTGAAAATTACGTGGCTCAAGAGCGCCATCGGGTACAAGAAGAATCAAAAAGCGACGATTGCGGCGCTGGGTTTGAAAAGACTCGGACAGATGATCGAGCATAACGATACGCCGCAGGTGCGCGGAATGGTCCATACCGTTCGACACTTGGTCAAGTGCGAGGAAGTTAAACGTTAAAAGTTCAAAGTTAAAAGTTGCAGTCATCGGGAACAACTTTGAACATCGAACCTTGAACTTTCAACGTCCATAGGAAATTTGAAATGAAATTACACGATCTACAGCCAGCCGAAGGCTCTAAGCATCGCCGCCGCCGCGTGGGGCGCGGGATTTCTGCCGGGCAAGGCAAGACTGCCGGGCGCGGCACCAAAGGTCAACGCGCGCGCACGGGACGCGGCATCAAGCCGTACTTTGAAGGCGGGCAACTGCCCTTGGTCCGTCGTCTGCCGCACAATCGCGGATTCAAAAATATTTTCCGCACCGAGTACGCCGTCGTCAATCTGGGCGCGCTCGACGCGTTCGACGCGGGCGCGCAAGTGACGCCGGAATTGCTCGTCACGCGCGGCATCATCCGCCAACCCGATCACGTCAAAGTCTTGGGCAACGGGACGCTGAACAAGGCGTTGACCGTCAAGGCGCATGCGTTCTCCACCAGCGCGAAAGAAAAAATCGCGGCGGCGGGCGGCACAGCAGAAGAGATCAAATGACTAATGACCAATGAACAAATGACAAACGAACAGAGCAATCACATTTTGTCATTTGTCATTTGATAATTTGTCATTGGAGGAACTATGATTGACGCGCTTCGAAATGCAATGCGCTTGCCGGATCTGCGGAACAAGATTTTGTTCACGTTGGGTATTCTGGTAATCTATCGGTTGGCGGCGCATATCCCGGTGCCGGGCGTTGATCCGCAAGCCCTGGACACGCTCTTTAGCTCCAATACGTTGTTAGGTTTTCTCGATCTCTTTTCCGGCGGCGCGCTCTCGAATTTTTCCGTCGTCGCAATGGGCGTTTATCCGTACATCACCGCGCAAATCATTATGCAGTTGGCGGTCGGCATCGTGCCGCAGTTGCAAAAACTGTGGAAGGAAGGCGGCGACGCCGGACGCGCGCGCATCAATCAGTGGACGCATCTCGCCGCCGTGCCGCTTGCCTTTTTGCAGGCGTTCGCGCAAGCGGCGATGTTGACCCAAAGCACTCCGCCGGTCTTGACGAATTTCGGCTTTCAGGCGTATCCGCTCGAAACGCTGTCCGTGCTGTTGACGTTGACCGCCGGAACGGTTTTTGCGATCTGGCTCGGCGAGTTGATCTCGGAACAAGGGATCGGCAGCGGCATTTCGATCATCATCTTTGGCGGCATCGTCGCGGGCGTGCCGCAACGGATCGGACAGATGTTGCAAGGCAATCTGTTGACGCTGATCTTTTTCTTGGGCGTCACCGTGATCACGATTGTCGGCATTATTTTCGTGCAAGAAGGACATCGCCGCGTGCCGGTGCAATACGGCAAGCGCGTGCGCGGCACGAAGATGTACGGCGGACAAAGCACGCACATTCCGCTGCGCGTCAACTCGTCGGGAATGATCCCGCTCATCTTCGCGATCTCGATCTTGATCTTCCCGGGCGTCATCGCCGGATACTTTGCCGCGCCGCCGGGTCAGTCGGAAAACGTGGCGAACTGGATCGTCAACGCGTTCAATCAAAACAACATTATGTACTGGCTCACCTATTTCATTATGGTCGTCGGCTTTACGTTCTTTTACACCGACGTGATTTTCCGCCAGCAGAATCTCGCCGAAGTATTGCAACAGCAAGGCGGCTTCATTCCGGGCATTCGTCCGGGCAAGCGCACGGAAGAATATCTGAACGGCGTCTTGCAACGCATCACGCTGGTCGGCGCGCTCTTCCTGGGTACGGTCGCGATTCTGCCGTTCCTGGTGCGGGATGTGACGGAAACGACCGCGATGATCATCACGAGCACCGGCTTGCTGATCGTCGTCGGCGTGGTGTTGGACACGATGAAGCAGCTGCAAGCGCAGTTGGTGATGCGGCATTACGAGGGCTTTATCAAGTAGCGAATTGCAAATTGCGAATCGCGAATCGCGAAAACGCACAGTGGATCACAATTCTTAATTCGCAATTCCTAATTCGCAATTCGCAATTCCCGTACGGAGACCATCGTGAGTAACGCGATCTACATCATCCTCCTCGGCGCGCCGGGCGCGGGCAAGGGAACGCAAGCGGAAGTGTTGCACGCGCGTTTTGGACTGACGCACATTTCCAGCGGCGATCTCTTTCGCGAGAATGTCGCCAGACAAACGCCGCTCGGCGTCCTCGCCAAGTCCTATATGGACAAGGGCGAGTTGGTGCCGGACGACGTGACGATCAAGATGGTGATGGAACGGATCGCGCGACCGGACTGCGCGCGCGGCGTCGTCTTCGACGGCTTTCCGCGCACGCACGCGCAAGCCCAGGCATTGGACGCGGCGTTGGCGCAACAGAGCAAAAAAATCGGCGCGGCGGTGTTTATCCAGGTGCGCGACCAGGTTCTGATCGAACGCTTGACCGCGCGCTGGAGTTGCCCGGCTTGCGGCGCGGTGTACAATCTGCTGACAAATCCGCCGCGCAGCGCCGGACAATGCGACAAGGACACCCGCGCGCTGACTCAGCGCGAAGACGACAAACCGGAGACCGTGCGCCGCCGTCTCGCCGTGTATCAACAACAGACCGCGCCGCTGATCGAGTATTATCGCCAGACCGGCTTGTTGCGTCCGGTGGACGGCGAGCAAATGATCGAGCGCGTGACTGCCGAGGTCGTTGCAATCGCGCAAGCGTTGTAGCAAGGCAATCGTGTGATTGTCATCAAATCGAAATACGAAATCGAGACGATGCGGCAAGCCGGACGAATCGTCGCGCAAACGCTGGACGCGCTCAGGCGCATCGTCAAGCCCGGCGTGACGACGTACGAACTCGATCAACTCGCGCAGACGATCATTACCAAGAACGGCGCCAAGCCGACGTTCAAAGGGTATCGCGGTTTTCCGGCTTCGATTTGCGCCTCGATCAATTGCGAAGTGGTGCACGGGATTCCCAGCAAAAAGCGCGTGCTGAACGAAGGCGACATCATTTCGATTGACGTGGGCGCGACGCTCAAGGGCTTGGTCGGCGATGCCGCGATCACGTTGCCGGTGGGACGCGTGTCGGAGCGCGCGCAGCGTTTGATGGAAACGACCAAAGGCGCGTTGTGGGCGGCGATCGCGCAATGCCGCGCCGCGAATTACCTGGAAGCTATTTCAGGCACGATCCAGGATCACGCCGAGTCGCGCGGCTACTCAGTGGTGCGCGATTACGTGGGACACGGCGTCGGGCGGCAGATGCACGAAGACCCGCAGATTCCGAACTATCGGCAAGGCAAGCGCGGTCCGCAACTCAAACCCGGAATGACGCTCGCGCTCGAGCCGATGATCAACGAAGGCGTCGCGGAGACGCGCGTGTTGCGCGACAAGTGGACGGTCGTCACGAAAGACGGCAAACTCTCGGCACATTTTGAACATACCGTCGTGATTACGGACGGGGAACCTGACATATTAACATTGTTGTAAGCGCAGAGGTCAGAGATCAGGGGTCAGGGGTCAGAAATCTGATCCCCGATCCCTGACCCCTGATCCCTGTTTGGAGGAATAATGAAAGTCAAACCTTCAGTGAAACCGCGTTGCGAGAAATGCAAAATCATTCGCCGGCGCGGCGTCGTGCGAATCGTGTGCGAAAATCCAAAACATAAGCAGAGACAAGGATAAATTGGAGATTGGTGATTAGTCAATTAGTGACTAGTCAACTAGTCACTGATCACTAATCACTAGTTGACCATCCCGGAGGAATTATGGCTCGTATTGCGGGCGTTGATCTACCGCGCGCCAAGCGCGTGGACATTGCATTGCGGTATCTGTACGGCATCGGACCCACCCGCGCCGTGGAGGTGTTGAATCAGGCGCAAGTCAATCCGGCGATCCGGGTGAAAGACTTGTCGGAAACCGAAGTGGCGCGCATCCGCGCCGTGCTGGATCGCGATTACAAAGTAGAAGGCGATCTGCGGCGCGAGATCGCGATGAACATCAAGCGGATGCAAGAAATCGGCGCGTATCGCGGCTTGCGCCATCGGCGGAATTTGCCGGTGCGCGGACAGCGCACCCGCACGAACGCGCGCACCAAGCGCGGCTCGCGCAAGACCGTCGCCGGACGCAAGCGTAGCAAGGCGAAGAAATAGTCAACTAGTCAACTAGTGATTAGGCAATTGGTGACTAGTTGACTAATTGACCAATTGACTAGTTGACTCATCTGGAGGATCAATGGCGGAAGAACAAAAGACAACCACGTCCGCATCCGGCGCCGCGCCCCGGCGACCGGTGCGACGCGGCGGAAAGAAAGAAAAGAAAGCAGTTCCGTACGGGCGCGTCTTCATTCAGGCGTCGTTCAACAATACCCTCATCACTTTCACGGACGCGCAAGGCAACGCGATTGTGTGGGGCAGCGCCGGTTCCAGCGGTTTCAAGGGCTCGCGCAAAAGCACGCCCTACGCCGCGCAGATCGCCGCGCAAAACGCAGGCAAGCGCGCGCTGGAAATGGGCTTGCGCGAAGTAGACGTCTTGGTCAAGGGTCCCGGACCCGGCCGCGAATCAGCCGTTCGCGCGCTCGGTCAAGCCGGACTCAAAGTGCGTTCGATTACGGACACGACGCCGATTCCGCACAATGGTTGTCGTCCGGCGAAGAAACGCCGTGTTTAATCAGGAGGATTGATGGCTCGATATCTTGGATCGGCATGCGTGTTGTGCCGCCGCGAAGGCGAAAAACTATTTTTGAAGGGCGATCGGTGCTACTCGAACAAATGCGCGATTGAAAAACGCAACTATCCGCCCGGGCCCCACGGGCAAAGCGGCTCGTTCCGCCGCAAGACCAGCGACTATTCGAACCAGTTGCGCGAAAAACAAAAAGCGCGCCGCATTTACGGCGTGATGGAACGCCAGTTCCGCCGCTATTTCGCCGAAGCGTCGAAAAGTTCCGGCGTGACCGGCGCGGCATTGCTCCAACTCTTGGAAACGCGTTTCGACAACGTCGTCTATCGGCTCGGCTTTGCCAGCAGCCGCAAGCAAGCGCGCCAACTCGTCTTGCACGGACACTTCACCGTGAACGGCGCAAAAGCCACCGTGCCTTCGTACGTGCTGAAACCGGGTGCGCAAATCGCCGTCACGGAAATCAGCCGCAAGAGCGCGTACTTTCAAGCCGTCGCCAAAGAACTGACGCGGCGCCAGCCCCTCGCGTGGCTCTCGTTGGACGCGGCAAATCTGACCGCCACTGTGCTCGGTTTGCCCTCGCGCCAGCAAATCGAAACGCCGTTGAAAGAACAATTGATCGTCGAGTATTATAGCCGGTAGGATGAAGGTTCAAAGTTCAAAGTTTAAGGTTGGGTTTCCAACCTTGAACTTTGAACCTGAAACTTTTAACTTGCCGAGGAGGTTCCGCCTTGGAAGCAGTCTTGCCAAAGATCGAAGCGGAAGCAACATCTAAAAGTTACGGAAAATTTATCATCGGACCGCTGGAAAGCGGTTATGGAGTGACGCTCGGGAATGCATTGCGCCGTGTCTTGCTCGCGTCCCTGACCGGCGCGGCAGTCACGTCCATCAAAGTCGAAGGGACGCATCACGAGTTCACCTCGCTCCCGAACGCCAAAGAAGATATGACGCAACTGATCCTGAACGTCAAACAGTTGCGCTTTAAACTGCACGATCCGGAAACGTCCGTGCGCCTCCAACTGGAAGCGCGCGGGCGCGGCAACGTCACCGCGGGCGATGTGCAACTCCCCGCCCAAGTCGAACTGATCAATCCCGATCAACATCTCATCACGCTCGACTCCGACGACGCCAACCTGGAAATGGATTTGACGGTTCAGCGCGGCAAGGGCTATTCGCCCGCCGAAGAACGCGGCAAATTGCCGATTGACGAAATTCCGATCGACGCGGTCTTCAGCCCGGTCAAGAAAGCGAATTTCCGCGTCGAACCCGCGCGCGTCGGGCAGATGACCAACTTCGACAATCTGGTGATCGAAGTGTGGACGGATGGCGCGATCACGCCGCGCGAAGCGCTCACCGAAGCCGCCAAAATCCTGGTGCGCCATTTCTCGCTCGTCTCCGGTTTTGCGGGCGAGCCCGAAGCGGAAGCCGCGCCCGAGTCCGAGATTCCGAGCCGCGTGTACGACACGCCGATCGAAGAACTCGAACTGACGGTGCGCGCGTACAACTGCTTGAAACGCGCCAGCATCACCAAAGTCGGCGAAGTGTTGGAACGCTTGCAAAAAGGCAAGGACGAAATCCTGGGGATTCGCAATTTCGGCCAGAAATCACTCGACGAGTTGATCGAGCGGTTGCAAGCCAAAGGGTTTCTGGATGCGATCCAGCCCCCCGCCGATTTGACCGCGCCGACCGACGCGTCCGGCGAAGCCGAAACACCGAGTGAAGGGGAATAAGTTATGCGACACCGAATCGCAGGGCGCACACTCCATCGCGATAAAGATCAACGCCGCGCCCTGTTCCGCAGTTTGATCACCGAACTGTTGCGCCACGAGCGCATCGAAACGACCGAAGCGAAAGCCAAAGCCGTGCGCGCCGACGCGGAAAAAATGATCACGCTCGGCAAACGCGGCGACGTGCACGCGCGCCGCCTCGCCGCGCAGACGATCATTGACCCGGACGTGACGAAAAAGTTGTTCGAAAAGTTGGGACCCCGCTACAAAGAACGCAAGGGCGGCTACACGCGCCTTTTCAAAGTGGGACCGCGCCTGGGCGACGCCGCGCCGGTCGTGATTATGGAGTTGGTCGATCGCGAAGCGTGATTTGTTGGATAGTTTGATAGTTGGCTAGTTTGCTACAACCATCCAACTATCAAACTAACAAACTATCCAACTATGGACAAATACCGTCTCCTAGCAATTGTAGAATATGATGGGACGGATTTTGAAGGGTTCCAGATTCAAGCGCGCAAGCGCACCGTGCAAGGCGAACTGGAACGCGCGTTGCATCAAATCACCGGCGAAAAAATTCGCGTGATTGGCGCGGGGCGCACTGATACCGGCGTTCACGCTACCGGTCAAGGCGCACATTTCGATACGGCGTGGACTCGACCGCAAAAAGTTTTGCAGCGCGCGCTGAACGCCGTTTTACCAAACGATATCGCGATTCGTTCGCTGAGGCAGGTGCCGGACGATTTCTCTGCGCGCTACAGCGCGCAGAGCCGAACCTATCGGTACACGATTCTGAATCAGCCGATTCGATCTCCGCTCGCGGCGCGGTACGCGCTGATCGCGCTGGAGCCGCTGGACGCAAACGCGATGAACGCCGCGGCGCGGTGTTTGATCGGCACGCGCGATGTGGGCGCGTTCGGTACGCCGCCGCGCGGGGAAAACACCGTGCGCGAAATCTATCGCGCGCACGTGACGCGTGAAGATGCGCGCGTCCTGATCGAGATCGAAGCGAACGCGTTTTTGTACCGAATGATGCGGCGCATCGTCGGCGCGTTGTTGCTCGTCGGCACAGGCGCGCTGAGCGTCGAAGAATTTCAAGATGTGCTCGCCCAGAAACGACGCGCAGGACAATCCGCGCCGCCGCACGGATTGTGTTTAATCGCAGTGAAATATGATCTAGCCACAGAATCACACTGAAACACACAGAAAAAAGATTCTGTGTCCTTCTGTGTGTTTCAGTGGCTGAAATTGTAGTCGGAGTGATGAATGAAAACATTTAACACCAAGCCCGCCGACATCAAACGCGGCTGGTACGTTGTGGATGCCGAAGGCAAAACGCTGGGACGACTGGCGGCTGGCATCGCGCGCGTGCTCAAGGGCAAACACAAGACGTACTACACGCCGCACCTCGATTGCGGCGATTACGTCGTCGTCGTCAACGCGGGCAAGGTGCGCGTGACCGGCAAAAAATTGGACGTGAACTTTTACTTCACCCACTCGGGTTATCCGGGCGGACAGAAAAAAGTGATTCTGCGGACGCAGTTGGAAAAGCATCCCGACCGCGTGCTCAAAGCCGCGGTGCACGGAATGTTGCCAAAGGGACGTTTGGGACGTCAGATGTTCAAGAAACTCAAAGTCTACGGCGCGCCGACTCATCCGCACGTGGCGCACAAGCCGACCAAGTTGGAGGTCTAGCGATGGCAACCGGAAAATATTACGAAGGCGTCGGACGACGCAAATCGGCAGTCGCGCGCGTGCGCTTGTTCGCAGGCAGTGGCGCGTTCACCGTCAACGAAAAACCGTTGAACGATTATTTTCACCTCGATACGCTGGCGACTCTGGCGCAGACGCCGCTGCGCGCGACGCAGAACGAAGCGCGCTTTACCGTTTCCGCGCAGGTCAAGGGCGGCGGTCCGATCGGCCAAGCCGACGCGGTGTCGTTGGGTTTGGCGCGCGCGTTGCTCGCGGCGGACACGGCGTTCAAGGGCGCGCTCCGCAAAGCCGGATTGCTGACGCGCGATCCGCGCGAGAAGGAACGCAAGAAACCCGGTTTGAAGAAAGCCCGCAAGGCGAAGCAATACACCAAGCGTTAAACGCGAATCAAAAACCCGAAGGGTCTGGGAGACCCTTCGGGTTTTGTGTTTGGCGGTGTGCGTCGTTTCGTGGTATAATCTGCGTCGGGAGGTGATTGATATGCAGATCGAAGAATATTTCGATTTTCTCGCGCCTGATGACATTCGGGTCAAGGGACATCGCGTCGGCATCGAGTCTGTGCTGTACGAATACCTCTTTCGCGAAAAGAGCCCCGAAGAGATCGCGCAACGTTTCCCATCGCTGACACTGGAACAAATTTACGCGACGATCCTCTATTACCTGCACAATCGCGCCAAAGTAGAAGCGTATATGAAAGAGTGGCTGGAATGGGGCGAACGGATGCGCGCCAAACAAGATCGCAATCCTCCGCCCGTCGTGGTGCGCTTGCGCGCCTTAAAAGCGGAACGCGCAAAAGCGCAAATGGCGCAATGAGTGACATTCGTTATCTGCTCGACGAAAATGTTCACCCGCTCTACCGTCAGGAGTTGCTCCGCCGCGAACCGCTGATGGTGGTGTGGCGTGTCGGAGACGTGAGCGCGCCGCCCGAAAGCACGCTCGACCCGGAGATTTTGGCTTGGTGCGAGAATCACGCGTTTGTTTTGGTCACGAACAATCGCAAATCAATCCCACCGCATTTGCAAAATCATCTGGCGCAAGGGCAGCACGTGCCGGGTATCTTTGTGATGAATGCCGATATGAGCATCGGTGAAACGATTGAGGAGTTGTTACTCATTTGGGGCGCGTCAGACGCCGCAGAATATCACGACACCATTTGGTTTCTGCCGGTAAGTTCTTGATGTGCTGCGCCAAGCGTTAAGCGCGAATGGAAAACCCGACAGGTCTCAGAGACCTGTCGGGTTTTTGTGTTTTCCCGCTAATACTCGTACACACTCCCGCCGATAAATTCGCGCAACACCGAATCCGGCGGCACCGGCGCATCGTCCTCCACCGGCGTCACCGCGCGCAAGAGCGCGTGGACGCGCGTCGCGCGCGTAAACGCGTCTTCACGCAACGGGTCGCCGCGCAGTTCTTCTTCCCAGCGCGCGAACTGATCGAGCAAGCGCGGGCGATAGAGCGGCAACTCGAACGCCATTCCGGTATTGACGATGCAATCGGTCGCGTTGATGCGCGGGATGATGTTCCGCATCTCGCTGCTGCGAACGTAATGCCAATGCAGCAACGTCCGGCGCGGATCGTACGCGCGATGCACCGCGTCACGCAACATCCGCCGGATCAAACGCAAATCCGTCCAGCGCACGTAATCGCCATTCGGACCTTTCATTTGGAGCAACGGTTCGAGATAGAGTTTGAACTTTTGCGCGGCGGCAACATCTTGCGTCATCGCGGGAAACAAGCCGTGCAAACTGTCAATCAAGATGATGTCGTTCGCTTGCAATTTCATCGGCGTGCGATCCAGAAAGCGTTTGCCGGTTTTCATATCGTAGAACGGAATCCGCACCTCTTCGCCCGCGATCAGCCGCGCCAGGTGTTGATTGATCAGCGCGAGATCGAGCGCGTGCGGCGTCTCGAAATCGTAATCGCCGAATTCATCTTTGGGGTGCAGTTCCAGATCGAAAAAATAATTGTCTACGTTGAGCGTCACCAGATTCAGTCCGGCGCGTTTCAAGCGCTCGCCGACCTTAATCGTCGTCGTCGTCTTGCCGGAGGAAGACGGTCCCGTGATGATCACCACTTTCAGTTCCGCGCGGCGATCCAGGATCAGCGCGGCGGCATTTTTGATCTCTTCCGCGTACATCGCTTCGGCTTCCTGAACGATCTGCGAAAACTCGCCGCGCGCGATCCGCGCGTTCAAGCCCGCCAGCGTGTTGACGCCGCGTTCCACCGCCCAATCGAGCGCGTGCCACAATTTTGACCAAGGAATATTCTCGGAATCGCGCGGCATTTGCCCGGTATGTTCCTGGCGCAAGCGCGCGCGTTCGGCGCGATACAAGATGTACGCCTTCGCCGTGCGCGCGTGTCCATTTTCGATCAATACTTTTTCGACGACATCCTGAATCTCTTCGACCGTTGGAACGTAACCGGACGCGGCGCGCGTTTCCAGGATCTGGACGACTTGCGCGCTCAAGCGTTCCGCCTGCGCGCGATCGCGTCCGCCCATCTCCACCGCCGCGCGATAAATCGCGTTCGTGATCCGATCCGGATTGAACGGCACCGTCGCGCCATTGCGTTTGACGACACTCTTGATCGTACTCATTTCGCCCTCCCCTCGCTGACCGCTGACGGCTGACCGCTGACCGCTCGCACCACCACCGCGCGATCCAAATCGTTCGCGACGATCGCGTCCGGGAAAATCGCGCGCGCCTCCGCTTCGATCACCGCGCCGGAATAGCGCCGCGAAATGTGCGTGAGATACAGTTGCTTGACTTGCGCGTCACGCGCGCAGCGCGCCGATGCCGCCGCCGTGATATGCCCAAACTGCCGCGCGATCTCCGCGTCCGCTTCAACGTAGGTCGCTTCCATCACGAGCGCGTCCGCGTCGCGCGCCGGTTCCAACACTTCGTCGGTGCGCGCAATATCGCCGACGTAAACGAGTTTGGTGCCGGGCACCGGATCGCCCAGCACATCGTCCGGCGTGACGACGACGCCGTTAGCGAGCGCGATCGTTTCTCCGGCGACAAGTCGTTTGCGTTCGGGACCGATCGGCACGCCCAATTTTTCGGCTTGCTCGACCAGAAACGGGCGTTTCGTTTTCTCCTGAAAAACGTAACCGAAACAACCACTGCCGCGATGAATCACCGAAAAGGCAGAAATCGTCAGATTTTTTTCTTCGATCAAAACGCCCGGCTTGACTTCGACGAACTCGATCTCCATCTCCACTTCTTTGCCGCGCAAGACGACTTTGATCAGATCGCGCACGCGCTCGATCGCCCAGCGTCCGCCGAAAATTTCGATCTGCGAAATCGCCTCCCAGCGTCCAAACGTCGAGACGATGCCGCCCAGACCCAGGATGTGATCGAGATGACCGTGCGTCAAAAAAATGCGGCGCATCCCTTTGAAGCCAAGACCGCTCTGCAAAATTTGACGTTGCGTTCCTTCCGCGCAGTCCAACAAGAATCGTTGCCCCTCGTGGATCACCAGCGTCGAAGTCATATTTCGTTCGATGCTGGGTGCGGACGCGCTGGTGCCCAAGAAACAGAGTTCAAACATTTTCCTTCACCTGCAAGCCGCGCACTTCCCACGCTTCCACCATCGCCTCACGTCCCTTGACGTGAAACGGCAGAATCGGAGTCACCGCCACCTGCTCGCGAACCTGCGCGTACGTTTGTTCGCTCAACACGATTTGCCCGCCGTTCGCCCATTCCTGCAAACGCTTTGCCAGATTGACCGCGTCGCCGATCGCGGTGTAATTCATTTGCTGTTCCGTGCCGACGTTGCCGACGACCGCGTCACCGGTGTGAATGCCGATCCCGAAATGCAATTGTAACTCACTCGGCAAGCCGCGATGCAACCGCATAATCGCCGCGCGCATTGCCAGCGCGGCGCGCACCGCGCGCAACGGATGATCGTCTTGCGGCAACGGCGCGTTGAAAATACCCATCACTGCATCGCCCATAAATTTGTCCAGCGTCCCTTCCTGTTTCAAAATCGCGTCGGCGGCGGCGGCAAGATATTGATTCAAAATGTCAATCAATTCTTCCGGCGGGTGTTGTTCGCTCAAATGCGTATAGCCGCGAATGTCCGCGAATAAAATCGTAAGTTCCTGGCGCTGTCCGCCCAGTTTCAACTGCGCGGGATTGCTCTCCAACCGATCCACGACGGCGGGCGCAACGTACCGCCGAAACATTCCGCGCGTCGCTTCCAGCCGCCGCTTTTCCGTCAGATCGTCCACGACGATCGTGATCCCCTGCGGATTGCCCGCCGCGTCGCACAACGACGAAATGCTGAAGCTTAAATTGACCGCGCCGCGTTCCGGCAGTTGCGATTTGAATTCCGCGCCGACGAAGCGCTTGCCGGCGCGTTTCGCCTCTTCCAAAAGTTGCGGCAACGGCGAATCAGCCAGCGCGGCAAGCGTCTCGCGATACGGCTGCCCCAGCGAACGCGCGGCAGGCACCGCAAAGATCGTCTCGGCGGCGCGATTGAACGCGGTGATCCGATCCTGCCAATCGGTCGCAATCACGCCGGACGCGATGCTCGCGAAAATATCGTCCTGAAACGTTTTGAGCGCGCTGATCTCGTTCACTTTTTGCCGCACGCTTTCGAACAAACGCGCGTTCTCAATCGCGATCGCGGCTTGATCGGCGAACGCGCGCAGCGCGTCCAGATCAGCGGGCTGGAACATTCCGGCGTGCAGCCGATTGTCCACATAGACGACGCCGATCACGTACTCGCGCGCGATCAACGGCGTGCAAAGAATCGAACGGAGATTGAGCGCGACGATGCTGTCGTGCGTCGCAAAGCGCGGATCGCGCTGCGCGTCCGTCGTGAGAATGGATTGCGCGCTCTGCGCGACGTGCTCGACGATACTGCGGCTGACTTGGAACGTGGGGCTGGAAATTGTTTCGCGATCCATATTGCGCGCAACCTGGAACACGAGCCGACCCTCTTCGTCGGTGAGCATCAAAAAACCGCGCTCGGCGCGCGTGACCTGAATGATCGTGTCCATCGCGCGATTCAACACCGCGTTCAATTCCAACGTCGAGTTGACCGCGCGGCTCACCTGAAACAAGCCCAGCAGTTGCGCGCGTTCGCGATCTTGCTGTTCCAACCCGGCGTTGAGACGTTCGAGGAAGAGTCCCAGTTGAGAGACACGCTGGCGCGTTTCGTCGGCGTGCGGGATCGCGTCTGCTTGCGCGTCGAGCCACTGGGAGAGTTCGCTCAAGCCGCGCCGCAGATCGGCAATATCGGCGCGCGCACGCGCGATCGTGGAGGTGGTTACTTCGGGCATAAGTTCATCCGGCAAATGGCGAATGGCGAATGGCGAATTGCAAATGGCGAATGGCTATATGCCATCAGCCATCGGCTATTTTCCCCCCAGCGCGTTCAAGTGCTGTTGCGCCTGGTCTTTCAACTCCGGCGGCGCGTTGGGATTAGCGACAACCATTTGAAATTGACGACGCGCTTCGTCCTTGTTGCCGCGCTCCATCATCAACATTCCCATTCCCCAATGCGCTTCGGGCAAATTGGGATCGATGGCGAGCGCGCGCGTGTAATGGCGCAGCGCGTCCGCCAGTTGCCCTTGGATGCGCTGGACGTTCGCCAACCGCCACAGGAATTGCGCGTTGTTCGGATCGATCTTCAAGCCGCGTTCGTAGACCGCGCGCGCGTCGTCGTACTTTTTCCACTCGAAAAAGAGATCGCCGTGCGCGAGCAAGAGTTCTAGATCGTCCGGCGCGACGTTGCGTCCTTGCGTCAAATATTTGTTGGCGCGCTCGAAATCACCGAGCCGCGTCGCCAGGCGTCCGGCTTGGACGTAGGCGCGCGCGTTGCGCGGCGCGAGTTTGATCGCGCGGTCGTACGCGGCGAACGCGCCGTCGAAATCTTTTTGCTTGACGTATTCCTCGGCGAGTTGAATGAACGTCGCAGAGTCTTGCGGATTCGTCGCCGCTTTGGTCTTGAGCGCGCTTGCCGGATCCGGCGGACCGAACGGCACTCCCAGCATTTTCGAAATCGCGCTGCGCTGTCCAATCGCAAACGCAATGCCGCCGCACAAGACAAACGCCAGAACGATCGCGCCGATCAGCGCAACGATTTTCGCGCGCGATGGTCGCTTGGGTTGCGGCAGCGCCGGGGTCAGATCCGATATGTGCGGCGACGCGGCGGCAAGCGGAGGCGTAGAGCGAAGCGGCGTTGGAGTTCCCGCCGCAAGCGGCTCCGGCATGCTCGGCGGAACGAGTGGAGGAACGGGAGTGGGCGGCGACATCGTGGCAATGTTTGCCGCGTCTACACCCGCCGCTTGTTCGAGCGCGCTCATCAACTCCGTCGCGCTCGCGTAACGCGCGTTCGCGTCTTTGGCTAACACCTTTAGCAAAACGCGTTCGATCTCGTGAGAGAGGTTTGTATTGATCGAGGTGGGAAGCGGCAGTGCGGTGTAAATGTGATCGTGGATGATCGCGTACGGCGTGTCCGCGCTGAACGGCACGCGTCCGGTGAACATCTCGAACAGAACGACGCCGAGCGAGTAAATGTCGCTGCGTTCGGTCGCCGGTTCACCGCGCGCTTGCTCCGGCGAAATGTACTGCGGCGTGCCGATCAACATATCTTGCGACATCGTCGAATCGCCCGCCTGCGCGATGCGCGCCAGTCCGAAATCGGCGAGGAAGATGTGACCGTCGTGCGCGCGCATAATGTTCGACGGCTTGATATCGCGATGCAAAATGCCTTGCGCGTGCGCGTACGCCAGCGCGTCGGTAACGGGGCGAACGATCGCGAGGACGCGCGGCGCCGGCAGCACGCTTGGCGCGTCGCGCAAAACGGCTTTGAGCGTTTTGCCTTCGACGAAACGCATCACCAGGTACGGCGTGCCCTGGTGTTCCGCAAAATCGTAAATCGGGACGATGTTGGGGTGATCGAGTTTGGCGACGATGCGCGCTTCGCGCGTAAAGCGCGCGTTAAAGTTGGGGTCTTCTTTGAACGCGGGATGCAGAACTTTGATCGCGACGTAACGATCGAGCGCGGGGTGGTACGCTTTGAATACCGTCGCCATCCCGCCTTGCCCCAGCGGCTCGATGACGCGGTAGGGACCCACAGTGTCGCCGGGTGAGATCGGCATCGAAATCTCCACTGATCGCGTATGGCAGAGCGCAGATGGCAAATGGTTTTCCATCAACCATTCGCTATGCGCTATCTGCCGCTACGGACCGACACTCAACAATTCGCGCGCCCAGAGATCGCCGTCCGGCGGCGCGTTGTTGATCAACAAGCGGCGACCGGTGCCGTCCGCGCGCATCACGAAAATTCCCCACGCCTTGCCGTCTTGATCGGAACGGAAGAAAATGAAACTGCCGTCCAACGACCACACGGCTTGACCGGTATTGCCGCGACCGGAGGTCAACTGCGCGCGTCCGCTGCCATCCGGATTGACGACGAACAAATTCGTAAAGCCGCCGCTATCGGCGTGATAGACGATCTTGTCGCCACGCGGCGACCAATGCGGCGTCTTGCCGTCGTCGCGCGTGATCATCGTCGCGCGATTCGCGCGCAAATCGTACGTGTACAAACCGCACGACGTCGTGCCAGGTTGACACGCGGTATACACAATCCGATTACCCTCCGGCGCCCAGGCCGGACTGAAACCCGCCGTCACTTCGGCGCGACCGGTGCCGTCGGGATTCGCGATGATGATTTTAGTGTCGCCGACTTTGAGTTTGCCTTGCAAGTACATCAGCCGTTTGCCGTCGGGCGACCATTGCACGCAGCAGGTTTCGCCGGTGACGATCTTGCGCGCCCCGCTCCCGTCGCGGTTCGCGACATAGATGCCTTCGTCCTTGATCCGATAGTACGCGATCTGTTTTCCGTCCGGCGAAAGCGAGGGCCACAAGCCGAATTCGACGATCGCGCGCGCATCCGTGCCGTCCACGTCGGCGATAAAAATCGTCCGATTATCGGCGGCGTCACCTGTGGCGAGACTGTATGCGATCTTGCCGCGCAGCGCCGCCGCGACTGTCGGCGATGCCGCGCGCGTGGGCGATTGCGCGGGCGTGGCAGAAATACCCGGCACGAGAATTCCGCCGGTCGCCGTCGGCGCGATGACGCCCGCGCGCGTCGGCGTCGTCAGCGTGACGCGCACCGGCGTGGGGCTGCTCATCAGTCCGGGGATGAATGTGGCGACGACGATTCCGACGCACGCGACGAACGCGAGGAGAACCAGCGCCGCGATTGCAAGCGGCAGCCAAGACGCCCGCCGCTTGCGATCCGCCGACGCGCGCGGCGTCGCGGGCTTGACCTTGTCTGCCGCGCGGCGGAGTGGATGCAGCGCATTCGCCTCCGGCTGTTTCTTGTCGTCCGCGCGCCGCACCGGTTGCGGCGAAACGGAATCCGGCGCGGGCTTGTATTCGACGAGCGGAATCGGCGCGGCGGGATCATCTTCTTCGCGCGGACCGCGCACCGCGTTCTCCAGCGCGCGCATCATTTCGCGGATGCTGGCAAACCGATCGGCGGGATTTTTCGCCAGCGCCTTGAGCAACACTTGCTCGACGGCAATCGGGACTTTGGAATTGAACGCGCGCGGCGCGGGCGGCGTGTCGTTGATCTGCGCGAGAATCGTCGCGTAGGTCGTCTCCGCGATGAACGGCACGCGCCCCACGAACATTTCGTACAAGATCACGCCGAGCGAATAGACATCGGTGCGCGCGTCCACCGGCTCGCTCTTGGCTTGCTCCGGCGAAAGATAGTGCGGCGAGCCGATCATCATATCCTGCGACGCGGTAGATTCGCCGCTCTGCGCGATGCGCGCCAGACCGAAATCGCTCAGATAGACGTGACCGTCGTTATCAATCAAAATATTGGAGGGCTTGACATCGCGATGCAAGACGCCGCGCGAATGCGCGTAATTCAACGCGTCCGCCACCGGGCGGATGATGTTGAGAATTTGCTGCTTGTTGAGTTTCTGTTCCTTGAGCACGTCCTTGAGCGTTTTACCTTCGATGAAATGCAAAACCAAAAACGGAATCCCTTCGTGCTCGCGGAAATCGTGCACGGCGACGATGTTGGGATGATTGAGTTTGGCGATCACGGTGGCTTCGCGCTGCAAGCGCATCACGAACGAGCGATCTTCTTTGAGCGCGGGATGCATAATCTTGAGCGCGACATAGCGATCCAGCGTCGTCTGATACGCCTTGTAGATCGTCGCCATTCCGCCCTGACCGATGTGTTGAACGATTTTGTACGGACCGACCGTTTCGCCAACCTTGAAACTCATTGCATCATTTCTCCTGAAGATTGTCGCCATTATAACGCAAATTGCGGGATAAGACAATTCGGAAATTATTCCTAGCCGATTTGGCAAAAGCCCTCGCCCCGTGATACAATACGCGCGATGCCTCGCCGTTCACACGCCAACCGAGTGTTCCTCGCCCTGAGCGTTCTGCTGATCGCGCTGATCGTCCGGTGCGCGCCAGCGCCGACTCCCGCGCCGTCACTCGCCCCAACCGAATCGCCGCTCGCGCGCGCGCGCGTCGCGCTGACGCGCGCCGAACAAGCGCGGACCCTGGGCGATCTCGATCAAGCCATCGCGGAGTACAGCCGCGCCGTCGAATGGGCGCCTGATCTGGCGGCGGCGTATGCCGGACGCGGCAGCGCGTATCGCGCCAAAGATCAGTTGGACGCCGCGCTGAACGATTGGGAGCGCGCGCTCGCGCTCGATTCCAGGCAGGCGCAGATATTTTTGCAACGCGCCGCGATCTACCTGCACAGACAGCAAGACGCGCGCGCGGCGGGCGATTTCACGCGCGCGCTCGAACTCGATCCGGAATTGACGCCGGCGTATCTGGGACGCGGCGAAGCGAATCAGCGGCTAGGGAATCTCACGCCCGCCGCCGAAGATTACACCGCCGCGCTGGCGCGCGATCCCACGCTCGCGCGGGCGTACCTGGGACGCGGCGAAATCGCGCAGACGCAACTCGCGTTCGACGCGGCGTTCACCGATTTTGCGCGCGCGATCGAACTGGACGGCGGTTTGGCGCGCGCGTACCTCGGACGCGGCGCGATCTACGCGCGGCGCAATCAGTTCGTCCAAGCCCTCGCCGATTTGACGCGCGCGATCGAACTGGACGGCGCGTTCGTCGGCGCGTACTGGCAGCGCGCGCGCGTCTACGCCGATCTTGGCGAACTCGACGCGCAGATCGCCGATCTGAGCCAGATCGTCGCGCTGGAACCGAAAAATGTCGCCGCGTACAAAACGCGCGCCGCGGCATCGCTGGCGCAACAAAAATACGATCGCGCGCTCGCCGATTACGCGCACCTGTTGCAACTGGAACCGCAAGCGCTGACGCACTATGCCGATCGCGCGCGCATCTACCAAGCCGCCGGACGCTTGGATCAGGCGCGTGCCGATTATTCCAAGATCATCGAACTGGATGCCAAAAACGCCGACGCGTTTTATCGGCGCGGGTTGGTGTATGGAGCGCAAAACGATCGCGCGCAAGCATTGAACGATTTCACCAGCGCGATCCGCTTGAATCCGCAGTACGCCACCCAGCCCCTGCTCGATCCGCTCGACGCGCAATTCGAGTTTGGAGATGACATCGCGCGCGATCACCGGCAAACGATCAGGAACTTTATCCTGCTCGCGCAACATTATCTCGGCAGTCAGTTTCCGTTGCAAGTGAACGCGTTCACGACGACCGCCGCGCTCAAGAAAAGCGATCCGTGGCTCAACGTCACGCAACTGACGGAGATGGATCGGGGCAAGGTGGCAGCGTTGGCGGGTCACAAAAATATCGCGGTTTTGATGTCCACGCGCTATCTGAACGCGAGCTTGGAAAATCGGTTTGGGCTGATCGCGCACGAATATTTTCATTTGTGGCAGGACAAGCTAAGCGGGACGACAGGGATTCCCAATTCACGCGCGGTGCCGGATCAAGGACCACTCTGGCTGATCGAAGGATGCGCGGAGCATCTGGAAGATCGCGTGCTGGAATACTACGGGATGCGCTTGCCCAAGAACTTTCCCTACATTCCGCTCAGCGCGCCGTTGTCCGCGATGGAATCCAAGACCGGAAGTTCTGAAACGTACGAGTCGGGGCAATACTATCTGGGTTATTACGCGTGCGGTAACTTGGAGAAGAAAGCCGGCAAGGATGCCGTCTTTCAAAAATACTGGGAGACGGTTGGACAGGGCAATACCTGGGAAGCCAGTTTTCAAATCGCGTTTGGAATTTCGCGTGAAGCGTTCTACAACGAGTTTGAAAATATTCGTCGCTTGACGCCTACGCCGACGCGCGCGCCGACGCGCACACCAACGCCGTTCGCTACGGCAACCCCGCGCCCGTGAAAAAACCTGGAAGGTTTTGGAAACCTTCCAGGTTTTGTGTTTACAACTGCGACGTGCAGTTTGGGCAGCGCGTCGCCTTGAGCGGAATTTTGGAGAAACAGAACGGGCACTCTTTTTCCGTCGGCGCAGCGGGCGGCGTGGGCTTGGTCGTCAACTGATTGACCGCGCGAATCAACAAAAACAGCACGAACGCGACGATAACGAAATTGATCAGCGTGTTGATGAACACCCCGTAATTGATCGTCGCCGCGCTCGCCTTCTTCGCTTCTTCGAGCGTTTTGAACCCTTGCCCCGACAGGTCAATGAACAGCGATTTGAAATCCACTTTGCCGAGCACCAAACCAATCGGCGGCATAATCACATCGTTGACCAGCGACGACACAATCGCGCCGAACGCGCCGCCCATAATGAACCCGACGGCGAGATCGATCACGTTGCCGCGCATCGCAAATTTTTTGAATTCCTCTAGCATTGCTCCTCCTTGAAATTACGACCGCCGACCGCTTTGCGTGACCGCCGACCGCCGAAAAATTGATTCTGCCCGCGAATGCACCTCGGGCAATTACAAATTTGTCCTACCCTGTCGAGTATGCTATACTCGACGCGCGCTTGGCGCAAGAAATATACCACATCGAAAACAGAACGTCAATGCTGCTGGCGACCGATGACCGTTGACCAACGACCGTCGAGACACGCGGTCATCGGGCGTCGGTCATCTGCGAGGTAAGCGTATGTCACCCTTCCCTATCACGCGTCTCCGACGTCTGCGCGCCAGCGCGGCGCTGCGCGATCTGGTGCGCGAAACCGAAATCAGCGCGCGCGATCTGATCTATCCGCTTTTCATCGCGGAAGGCGCGAACGTCCAACAAGAAATCAGCGCGATGCCGGGGCAGTATCGTTGGTCGGTTGATCGGTTGCCGCGCGAGATCGAACAGATCGCCGCGCTGAAAATCCCCGCCGTGCTGCTTTTCGGCGTGCTGGAACCGGCGAGCAAGGACCAAACCGGCAGCGCGTCCTGGGACGATCACGGCGTCGTGCAAAACGCGATTCGCGCGATCAAACGCGTCGCGCCGGAACTTGTCGTCATCACCGACGTTTGTTTGTGCGAGTACACGTCGCACGGACATTGCGGCATCGTCAAGGATGGGCGCGTGCCGAACGATCCGACGCTCGAACTGCTCGCGCGGCAAGCGGTCAGCCACGCGCGCGCGGGCGCGGACATCGTCGCGCCGAGCGATATGATGGACGGGCGCGTCGCGGCGATTCGCGCGACGCTGGATCGCGATGGCTTTGCCGACACGCCGATTCTCGCGTACGCCGCGAAATTTGCGAGTGGATTTTACGGACCGTTCCGCGAAGCCGCCGCGTCCACGCCGCAATTCGGCGACCGGCGCGCGTACCAAATGGATCCGGCAAACGCGCGCGAAGCGCTGCGTGAAATCGAACTCGACATCGCGGAAGGCGCGGATCTGATTATGGTGAAACCCGCGCTCGCGTATCTCGATCTGATCGCCAAAGCGCGCGCACATTTCGATCTGCCGCTGGTCGCGTACAACGTCTCCGGCGAATATTCGATGGTGAAAGCCGCGAGCGCAAACGGTTGGATTGACGAGCAACGGATCGTCATCGAAATTCTCACGGCGATCAAACGCGCGGGCGCGGATTTGATCATTACTTACCATGCACCAGAGTTCGCCAAGGCAATGAGCCAATGAACCAATTTACCAATGAGCCAAATGCTCGGTGCAAGATTTGATTTGGCTCATTGGCTCATTGGACAATTGGTAAATTTGATATGAATACAACAAACTCTCAACAACTTTTTTCCCGCGCGCAAACGCTTCTCCCCGGCGGCGTGGATTCGCCGGTGCGCGCGTTTCGCGCGGTGGGCGGGCAACCGCTCTTCATCGCGCGCGGCGCGAGCGCGTATTTGTACGACGTGGACGACAATCGCTTTGTGGATTACGTCTTGTCGTGGGGTCCGCTGATCCTGGGACACGCGCATCCACGCGTCGTCGCCGCACTGGCGGATGCCGCGACGCGCGGCACCAGTTTCGGCGCGCCGAGTCCGCTCGAAATCGAGCTCGCGGAATTGATTCAGCAGTTTATGCCGAACATCGAAATGATTCGTTTTGTCAATTCCGGCACCGAAGCGACGATGACCGCACTCCGGCTCGCGCGCGCGTTCACCGGGCGCAACAAGATCATCAAGTTCGAAGGGTGCTATCACGGTCACGCGGATATGCTACTCGTTCAAGCCGGGTCCGGCGTCGCGACACTCGGTTTGCCCGATTCGCCCGGCGTGCCGCCCGCGACAACTGCCGATACGCTCGTCGCGCCGTTCAACGATCTGGACGCGGTTGCGCGATTGTTTGAACAATTTCCGCGCGACATCGCCGCGATCATCGTCGAGCCGATCGCGGGGAATATGGGCGTCGTTCCGCCCACGCGCGATTTTTTGCCGGGTTTGCGCGCGCTCACACAATCGTATGGCGCGCTGTTGATTTTCGACGAAGTGATGACCGGCTGGCGCGTGCATCGCGGCGGCGCGCAAACGCTCTACAACATCAAACCGGATTTGACGACGCTCGGCAAAGTGATTGGCGGTGGCTTGCCGGTCGGCGCGTACGGCGGACGCCGCGACGTGATGCAAATGGTCGCGCCGGCGGGTCCGATGTATCAAGCCGGAACGCTCTCCGGCAATCCGCTCGCGATGACGGCGGGGATCGAAACGCTGAAGGAATTACAAAAACCGGGGACGTTCGAAACGCTGGAAAATCGCGCGGCACAATTGATCGCGGGATTGAGCGCAGCGGTAGAGGAGGCGCGCGTGCGCGTTGTCGTCAATCGCGTTGGCACAATGTTCACAACGTTTTTCACCGACCGCGCGGTGACGAATTGGGCAAACGCGAAATCGTCCGACACGAAAAAATTCGGCGCGTATTTTCGCGCGATGCTGGAGCGCGGCGTTTATCTCGCGCCTTCGCAATTTGAAGCCGCGTTCCTTTCAACCGCGCATAACGATGCGGAGATTGAGGCGACGGTGGAAGCGGCGCGGCGCGCGTTGGAAAAAATGAAAGATGAGGGATGAAAGATGAGGGATGAAAGATGAGGGATGAAAGATGAGAGATTGCGCGCGCGATTGATTTTTGGCGGAATCCGTCGTATACTTGGGGTGGACTTGGAAGTGAGGAAGACATGAACGAACACAAATGGACTGCGCGAGATCCGGAGATCTTGGGTGGTACACCTGTCTTCGCCGGGACGCGTGTGCCCGCGCAAACACTCGTTGATTATCTTGAAGGCGGTCACTCTTTGGAAGATTTCTTGGATGATTTCCCGACCGTGGATCGCAGTCAAGTGATCGGTGTACTTGAATTGTTAAAGCAAGTGGTCATGGCGCAACCTGCATGAAAATTCTGCTTGACGAGTGCTTGCCGCGCAAATTAAAAAATGACCTGACTGGGCATCTTGAAACGTAAACGGAGGGGCATATGGAAACCACAATGACTGCAATCGAAATGACGGGAACTGTAAATGAGCAACGTCAGTTAGAATTAGACGATGCGCTTCCAATTCCGGGGCCGAAAAAAGTACGCGTCATCGTGTTGTATTCGCCGCTGGATGAATTGCGCGAAGAGGAATGGCTCTATGCCGCAGCGCGCAATCCTGCATTCGCTTTTTTGCGAGACCCCCAAGAAGACGTTTACTCGCTTGCGGACGGGAGACCGCTAGATGACCAAGCATAAAATCGTGCTCGTCCCCTTTCCTTTTGACGACCTCTCAAGCGAAAAGGTCCGTCCCGCACTTTGTCTAACTGACCCAATTGGGTCGCACGATCACGTCATCCTGGCTTTCATCACCAGCCGCGTGCCAGACCAACTACTGCCAAGCGATTTGGTCATCAACGTCAACGACGCTGATTCTGCGGCGACGGGATTGCGTGTATCATCCACACTGCAGTTGCATCGCTTGATGACAGTTACCAAAACGTTTCTTCGCCGCGAACTGGGAACGTTGCCGCCTACTCTGCAAACTCAAGTCAACGACCGATTGCGCAGACTGTTTCAGTTGTCTTGATTTGAGACACTCGGGTGGGCATTGCGCTTGACGCTCGTCAAAATTCTCGGAGGGAAAAATGAAAGACACTTTCTTCAATCAAGACGAAACCGAACCAATCATTGCCGATGTAATTAGAAAGAACTACAAGAATGATTTCGTTCCCCACAAGGAAATCGTTGAGGCTCTATTGGATGATCCCATCGGCAAGGACTTGGTTGAGAGAGCATGTCAAGAACAAAAACGGCAAACATCTAACCGATGGTCAGCAAACAAGATGGCAAGTAACATGGTACAGTGGTTCAGCAAGAGAATCACAGACCACGACTCCCGTTACGAGAGGCAATTCGAAAGATCCAAGTTCCGGGGTGGTTGGGCTTACAAACCAAGACAGAAAACGTAATCGCCAAATACGTCTTGTTTTCCTTGATCACCAATCCCACCATCCCCACGCGGCAGCCGCTTTTGTCTGATAAATGCACCCCACCCTCGCCACCCTCCTCCACCAATCCAACTACCCCGCCATCACGCGCCGCGCGGAAAAAGACAAGCGCGTCTTGAGCGAACTGATCGCGCTGACGCTGAACGAAGATGATTTGATCGGCTGGCGCGCGGTCAAGGCGTTGGGGCAAGCCAGCGCGGTGATCGCCGCGCGCGACGCGGAATTCGTGCGCGGCATTTTGCGCCGCCTGCAGTGGTCGCTCAACGACGAATCGGGCAGCATCGGCTGGCGCGCGCCGCAAGCGATGGGCGCGATTCTCGCCGCGACGCCAAGCGCGTTCGCGGAATTCGCGCCCATCATCGCGTCCACGCTCCATGTGGACGAGACACATTTTTATCCGGGCGTTTTGTGGGCAATCGGCGTGATCGCGGAAGATCACGGCGCGCGCGTGCAATTCGCGCTGCCGCAGATTCGCGCGTTGCTGCGCGACGCGTCGCCGGAGACGCGCGGGATGGCGGCGTTTTGTCTGGGGCGCTTGCGCGACGCGGCATCGCGCGACGCACTCGCGCAGCTTGTTGAGGATGATGCACAGTTGCGCGTGTTCGAGGAGGATGAACTACGCGCGCGCTCGGTCGGTGAGTTGGCGCGGCAAGCGCGCGCACGAATCGAGAATTGAAATCGTAAAACGCGACGAAAACGAGACCTGTCAGGTTTCAGAAAACCTGACGGGTCTCGTTTTGTTTAACAAATCTTAACACAAATTTTGCCTCGCCTTTACACTCCATCAAACAAAATTTAACACCAGCCGGATAGAGTGGCACTCGGAAAGACAAGGTCGAGGTAAACAAGTGGAATTTTTCTTTATCTTCACGCTATTGATCGTATTCATTCTGGCGATTCTCATCTTGCCTGAACGCCTTACGCCGCGTTGCCCAATCTGCAACGGGCGGCTGGAATCGGTCGGAACGCCTGAAATCATCAATCGTCGGTGGGGTTGGAATTTGGTGTCCCGCCAATTCGTCTGTACCGAATGCCTATATCAGCGGAATCGCGTCGAGATTACGCGAGCCCCGCAGTCAGGGCAGAATGAAACAAATTCTGTTCATTGATGTCCGCAACGCGATTCGCAGTCCGATTGCCGAAGCGTGGTTCAACCATCTGGCAAATGGATTCGCGCAGGCGCAGTCGTGCGGGACGATGCCCGCGCCGCACGTCAGTTTACTTGCCGTCAAAGTAATGGCAGAGTTGGGGATCGATCTCTCGCAATATTCCACCAAGCCGGTGACTCAAACACTTTTGAATCAGCACGATCGCATCGTGCTGATGGGCAAAGACATTCACCCCGGCGCGTTTGCGCCGACCCTGGTCTGGGATTTCGAAGACACCAGCGGCGAATCTCTGGTGCGCGTGCGCCAAGTGCGCGATCGAATTTGTGATCAAGTTGCCGCGTTCGTCGAACAGCTTCGCCGCGCCGACGTCGAAGAAATCGCTTGGCACACTGATTTCCCTGAAGTAGAAAAGACTGGCAAGTATTCAGACTAGCGAATTGGACTCCAGGCGGAACTGGAGTAGATTGTTTGTGCCACAAACGATCTTCTCTCAGGAACGCCACGGAGTCCGA
>VGOB01000027.1 GCA_016865935.1 Chloroflexota bacterium
GCAACATGGCTTGGATATATTCTTGGACAGCGGCGATTTGATCTGGAGTTTGGGTTTGTGTAGTCATGACTGGATTATGCCACAGCATCACGGTTTTACGCTAATTACAAATGTGTCCTGACATCAGAGCCGGTGGATACGCCAGCGCGGATGATTTCTTCGCGTCGTTCACGATGGGACCTGACGATGTTCGCCAATATTTGGGACCGGGTCCGATTCTGACCGACAATCATCCGTATCTGGAATACGCGCCGTTTCAACGCACCGGCGGCTCGGTGCAACTACCACAACGCGATCTGCGCCCGTTTTTGACGCGGCGCTAGTCGAAAATCTTCGCGACTGTAGTTCGACCCAAACCCGTTTTCTCGCTCTTGGGGAAAACGGGTTTCGCCTGCGAAAAGGAACGTATATGAAGAGTCAACGAATCTTTGTTATCATCGGCAGTATGGCGATTGTGTTGCTGGTTGTCTTGGCGCTCGTGTTGCCGCGCGTGCTGACCGATCAAAGCACCACCTCCACCATCGAGACGACGACCGTGCGGCGCGGCACGTTGACCGCCTCTGTCAGCGCGACCGGCGCGCTCGGTCCGGCGCGGGAAGCGCAGTTAGCGTTCAGCACGACGGGTTCGCTCGTCAAGTTGGATGTCAAAGCGGGCGATAGTGTCCGCGCAGGTCAAATCGTTGCCGCGCTAGACACGCGCGAGTTGGAATTGCAACTCGCGCAAGCCGAAGCGGGGCTCGCCGCCGCGCAAGCCCGACTCGATCAACTGCAGAGTCCCGCCTCCGCCGATGTGACCGCCGCGCAAGCCAGCGTCGCCTCCGCCGAAGCCGCGCTCGCGCAACTCAAAGATCCCAACCCGAACGATGTCCTCATCGCCAAAACGGATGTGGAAAAAGCCGCGGCGGCCGTCGCGCGCGCCCAAGCCGAGTATGATCGCATCGGCGGCGCATCGAATCCGTTCATCGCGATGACGCCGCAATCGCTCGCCTTGCAAAGCGCGACCTTGGATTATCAAAAAGCGCAAGCGGTGTTCAACGCGCGGTTCAATCCAACCGAGACGCAACTCAAGCAAGCGCAAGCGGCGGTGGAGCAAGCGCGCGCGCAACTCGCGCGCCTGACAAACCCCAGTCCGAATGACATTCGGAGCGCGCAGGCGAACGCGGATCAGGCGCGAGCCGCGCGTGATCTCGCCAAGACGCGGCTCGATTACGCGATCATCAAAGCCCCGTTCGACGGCGTGGTGACGCGCGTGGATGTGGATTGGGGTTCGACGGTGACAGCGGGGCGCGCGGTGGTGTGGATCGCGGACATTAGCGAGTATCGGGTCAAGCTCAACATTGACGAAACCGATATCGCCAAGATCAGGGTGGGGCAGGAAGCGACGATCAATTTGAGCGCGTATCCCGGCGTGACAATTCCCGCGCGCGTGTCCGATGTCGCATCGAATGCGACGTTGGTGCAAGGCGTGGTCAATTACGTCGTGTCCGTGTCGCTGAATCCTCAACAACCGGTTCCGCTCAAATTGGGAATGACCGCGGACGCCAACCTGCTGATTGCCAATCGCGAGAATGTGCTGATCGTGTCGAATCGCGCGATTCGCGCCGCAGGCAACAATCGGTACGTCACCCTCCGGAAAGATGACCAGACCACGCAAGAGATCCCAGTGAAAACCGGGATGGCGAATGATCTGGAAACCGAAATCGTCAGTGGCTTGACGGAGGGACAGGTGGTCATCATCTCGTTACTGCAAGCTAACCCGCTCAATAGCGGATTCGGCGCGCCGCGGCGCTAAAGTTGACGTGGAGACGAATTATGAACGTGTTCGAAAGTATGCGCGTTGCTTTGTACAGTCTGAGCGCGAATCGTCTGCGATCCGCGCTCACGATGCTTGGCATCATCATTGGCGTCGGCGCGGTGATCGCGTTGCTCTCCATCGGGCAAGGCGCGGGCGCGGCGATCACAGAACAAGTACAGGGCATCGGCTCGAACTTGATCATCGTCATTCCAGGCGCGGCGCCGCGCCCGGGCTCTTCCGTCACTGTCGCCGGAACGCTCACGCTGGCGGATGCGGAGGCGTTGGAGGATCGCGCGCGGTGTCCTGCCGTCGCCATCGTCGCGCCGATCTATCAGCGCAACACGCAGGTATCGAACGGGTCCACCAACATCAACACCCAAGTCAGCGGCGTGACTCCGGCTTTTCAAATCATTCGCAATTGGCAAGTCGCCTCCGGCAATTTTGTTGATGAGCGCGATCGGCAAACCGTCGCGCGCGTCGCCGTGCTGGGCAATGCCACCGCCAAGACCTTGTTCGGCTCCGAAAACCCAATCGGCAAGTCGATCAAGATCAATCGCATTCCGTTCCGAGTGGTCGGCGTGATGACGGAAAAAGGCGGCACTTCGATGTTCGGCGGCAATCAAGACGATGTGGTGTTCGTGCCGCTGTCCACCGCGCAACGCCGTTTGTTCGGCTCCGCCGCGCAGACGGCGCAAGGCGCGTTGCGCGTCAGTTCAGTGTTGATCTCGGCGACGAACGAAAAGCAAATAGACGCGGCGATGGTACAAATCACCCAGGTCTTGCGCGAGCGGCACAAGATTCGGTATCAGCAAGACGATTTCACGGTGCTCAGTCAAAAAGATCTGCTCGGCGCGCTGAACCAAATCACAGACATTCTCACAATCTTTCTCGCGGCGATTGCGGCGATTTCGCTGCTCGTCGGCGGCATCGGCATTATGAACATTATGCTCGTCTCGGTCACCGAACGCACGCGCGAGATCGGCATCCGCAAAGCGATTGGGGCGCGCCGGCGCGACATCATGATCCAGTTTTTGATCGAAGCGATCACGATGAGTGTGGCCGGCGGCAGCGTCGGGATTTTGTTCGGTGCGGCAGTCGGGATGGCCGTCAACGCGACCGGTGTGATCAAGACGACGCTCGATCCCGTTTCGGTTTTGCTCGCGGTTGGCTTTTCGGTCGCGGTCGGTTTGTTCTTTGGATTGTATCCCGCCGCGCGCGCAGCTAGTTTGCACCCGATCGAAGCATTGCGGTATGAATAGCGCGCGGTTTTGGGTTCGCGCCAGACCCGTGCGGTCAAGACTACCCAGGTCTACCAAAATGCGCTCGGCAACCAGCCGAGCGCATTTTTACGTCAGCAGAAACCTGAGATTCCGCAACTCAAACTTTCTCCAACACCTCTTTCACCTGCTCCGCGACCCTGTCCATTCCGATTCCGCTCAACTCCGGCGGGATGTTCCCATCCAAAATCGCGTGACCGAGCGCGCTCTCCTTGAACTCGCGCAAGTCGGAAAGAAAGACGCTGTCCATTCGCTCGTCGCGCTTGATCTTGCCGTCGCGCACCGTGACGACGCGATCCGCCGCGCGCGCGACGGCGGGGTTGTGCGTCACGACGATGAACGTCGTTCCCTGTTCGCGATTCAGCGCGCGCAGCAAATCCATAATCTCGTCCGTACTTTTGCTATCCAGATTGCCGGTCGGTTCGTCCGCGAGAACGATCGCGGGGTGATTCGCCAGCGCGCGCGCGATCGCGACGCGCTGGCGCTGTCCGCCCGAAAGTTGCGACGGCATAAAGTTGACGCGATCGCTCAAGCCGACCAGGTTCAGCAATTCCTCCGCGCGCTTGCGCCGCGCGCGGTCGCTCATATTTTCTTCTTGCAACGGCACCTCGACGTTTTCGACCGCAGTGAGCGTCGGAATCAGGTTGTGCAGTTGAAACACAAAGCCAACGGTCTTGGAGCGAAAGCGATCCAGGTCTTTGACCTTTGCCAATTCCTGCCCATTGACCTTGCACACGCCGCCGGTCGGACGATCGAGCGCGCCGAGAATATTCAAGAGCGTACTCTTGCCGCTGCCCGATGGTCCCATCACTGCGACGAACTCGCCCGCGCGAATCGTCAGACTCACGCCGTCGAGCGCGCGCACGCCGCCGTCATCGCCATAAATTTTCGTCAGGTTGATCGTCTCGACGACGATTTGTTTTTCGTCGGTCATTCAAACTCCGGGTCAAATGTGCCAAAGATGCCAAACGCGCCAAATGTGCCAAAGATTCTTTTGGCTCGTTTGGCAATTTTGTCCTACAGCCAATGCTTGCGCCACAGGAAAAAGAGCGCGATTCCAGATGCCACCAGAGAAGTGACTACGGTGAACACGAATGCCATCGGATCATCTTGCAAGGGCAAGCCCACGTTCATGCCGTAGAAACTCGCGATCATCGTCGGCAAACTCAGCACGATCGTCAACGACGCCAACACCTTCATCACGACATTCAGGTTGTTCGAGATGATCGAAGCGAACGCGTCCATCATTTGACTGAGAATGTTGCTGGCGATACTCGTCATTTCGATCGCTTGTTGCACTTCGGTCAGCACATCGTCTAACAATTCTTGGTCGTCAGGATACTGCTGGAACAACTGACTGCGCTGGAGATGATGCAACAACACTTCGTTCGACTTGAGCGCGGTCGTAAAGTACGTCAAACTCTTTTGGCACTTGAGCAATTCCAATAATTCGCGATTTTGCAAAGAATGTTGCAACCGATCTTCGAGTGTATCTACCGCTTTGTTGATTTCGCGCAAATCGTACAAAAACCGATTCGCCGTCATCAGCAAAATTTGCAAGATGAACCGATTGCGCTTGCCGGTTGACAAACCGCGCACGCGTCCCAGCACAATCGCCTGAATGACGTTCGTCTCGACGCGGCAAATCGTCGCGATGTAGCGGTCAGTCAGGATGATGCCGAGTGGGACCGTGATGTACGGAATATCCGCGCCTTCGCCCTGGAAGCTTGGCACGCGCAGCATAATCAGTGTCGCGCCGTCTTCTTTCTCCACGCGCGGCATTTCATTTTGATCGAGCGGGTACGTGATAAAATCTTGTGGGACATTCAGCGTCTCCTGCAATTGCGTAATTTCCTCCGCCGACGGATCCACCACGTTGATCCACGAATTCTGAATGGGTTCGATGAGCGTGCCAAGCGCGACGCCGTTGGTTTTGTAGATGGTGATCATTGCATCACCTCCGATCTTTAGATTTTGTAATTCACCTCTTTCGGATGAACAACTTGACTGACAACTGATTCACTGATCTACTGCTTGACTGTTCCACTGCCTCACTGCTTCGTGTTGATCTCGATGTGTCCAGTCATCCCCCAGCGCAACGCCGGATCGAGCGATTCGAACTCGACGTAGATCGTATAATTCGTGCCGCCTTGCTTCGCTGACGCCATCGGCGCGATGTACGTCACCTTGCCCTTGAACGATTTGCCCGGCAGCGCGTCGAACGTCACGCTGACGATCTGACCCAGTTTGATCCGCGCGATGTTCGTCTCGCCCAGATCGTCCGTTTCCAAACGCAAGTGGCTCAGATCGCCGAGCGTAATCACCGGCGCACCCGGCATCACCGTCTCGCCATCCTTGACATTGACCGCCGCGACTGTGCCACTGAACGGCGCGGTGATCGTCAACAACGCGAGCGCGCTCGTCGCCTGATCGAGTTTCGCTTGCATCGCCGCGATTTCTTCCGGGCGCGCCGTCGCTTTCACGCGATCCAGATTCGCCTGCGCAATCGCGATATTTGCGTCCGCAATCCGAATATCCTCCGGCGTCGCGCCTTTCAGTACCTGGCGATAGCGCGCCTCCGCCACGCGATAATCTTGCGTCGCCAAATGCAACGCCTGACTTTGCGGATACATTCCGCGTTGTGGATCATCTTTGATACGATCGTACTGCGCTTGCGCGTCGCGCAACATCGCGGCGGCGCGTTCCAGCGTCGCTTGCGCCATCGCGAGATCTTCCGGCGTCGCGCTCGCGCGCACTTTGGCAAGCTGCGCCTTTGCCGCGTCCAGGTTCGCTTGCGCGAACGCGATCTCCTCCTTCGTCGCGCCGGCTTTTAATTGCGCGAGCGATGCGCGCGCCGCGCTAACCGCCGCCTCTTCTTCCGCCGCGTGCAACTTGATCAAGACATCGCCCGGTTTGACGACATCACCCGGCTTGACCAAGACCTGGCTCACACGCGCTGGCGCGAGACCCTGAAACGCGACGTTCGCGCGCTTGACCGGCACGAGCGTGCCGGACGCGTTCACGATGTTTTCCAATTCCAACAACGCAAGATTCGGCGTCGGCGTCGGCTTGGGCGCAAGCATCGCGCTCCCGCCGCCGAGCGTCAAGTACGCAATCCCCAGCCCGACGACGATCACGATTCCAATAATGATGTTTCGCAGGTTCACTGTTATCCTCCACGAGTAAAGGATGAAGGCGGAAGGATGAAAGATGAAAAACCTCTTCTGCCTTCATCCTTCATCCTTCTGACTTATTCGTACCTTAACGCTTCGATCGGCGAAAGATTCGCCGCGCGCCACGCGGGATACGACGCGCCGACGCTCCCCAAAATCATCGCGACCACAATGGCTTGAATCAACAACGGCAGCGTGTACGATGGTTTCAGGAACGAACCCATAGACGGCTCTTGCATCAATAGCGCGCCCAAGCCCATTCCAAAAACAATTCCAACGATGCCGCTGACAAAACTTAATGCCAACGCTTCCCGCACGATCATTCCGACGACGCGCCGCCGCCGCCAGCCGAGCGCGCGCAACGTCCCGATTTCACGCGTGCGTTCGTAGACGCTCATCAGCATCGCGTTCATAATGCCGACACCACCAATCAGAACCGATAGGAACGACAGCGCGTTCGCCATCGCGCGGAACGATTGCATATCGTTCGTCTTGTCGGCAAACTCGGATGAACGCGAGACACTCACCTGGGGCCAACGCGCTTCGACGGCTTGCTTGACAGCGTCGGCTTGACTCGGGTCTTTGAGTTTGACGAAATAAAAACTCACCTGATTTGGCTTTTTGAAAATGCGTTGCGCTTCGGACAAGACCATGATCCCCCCCGCATCTTCGTAACTCGTCCCTGTTTCGTAGATGCCGACGATGCGGTACGATCCGCCGGAGACCGATAGTGGATCGCCGACTTTTTTCTTGAGATTCTTGGCGGCGATTTTGCCGATGATAATTTCGCGCGGCGAACGCAAGCGTTCACCTTCAGTGATCGCGTAATGGCGAATCGCGTAACTGGTCGGCTCCAAGCCCATCGCGAAAAAGTACGGCGTGCCCGGTACCGACGCGACGCCGAACAACATTCCCGACACTTCCGCGACTCCCGGCAGCGTCGCCGTCCATTTACCGACCTTGTCCTCGATCGCCGCCAGCCCCATATCGGCGGCTTTTGCTTCCGAGATCGTCAACTCACCGCTCGCGCTCCCCATCGCACCCAGTTGATCCACGAATCCTTCCGCGATACCGCCAAGCAACACGACCAAGCCCACGCCGACGCCGATCGCGAGCGTCGTCAACAATGTGCGCGTGCGTTGTCGAAAAACATTTCGCAACGCCAGACCGCCGAAATTGGAGATTAGAGATTGGAAATTGGAAATTGGAAGTTGGAAGTTAGACGTTGGATGTTGACTTTTAACTTTGAACTTTGAACTTTGAACTTGCGATCCCGCGCCTTCGTACCGCATCGCTTCCACCGGTTGCAAGCGCGCGGCGCGCCACGCCGGATAAATGCCGCCTGCCGCACCCAGGAACAGCGCAATCAGCATCCCTTGCGCGAAGAGCGCAGGTGTCAACGTATTGTCGAACATTCCAACGAGCGCGGGAATTTGATTGAGCGCGTACACCAACCACGCGCCGATTGCCGATCCGACGATACCGCCGACGAGGCACAACAAGAACGCCTCGCCCACGATCATCGCGATCACGCGCCCGCGTCGCCAGCCGAGCGCGCGCAGGACGCCGATTTCGCGCGTCCGCTCGAACACGCTCATCAGCATCGTGTTCATCATGCCCAAGCCGCCGCCGATCACCGCGAGAATGCCGATGAACCAACCCATCGCGCGCAGCATCGCCGTTGCCGACTGTTCGTCCATAAAATTTGCGGAACGCGACGCGGCAAGCTTGGGAAAGCGTCGCTCGATTTCTTTGATCGCGCCTTCGGTCATCTCAGGACGCGTGCTCTTGAGTTGATAGTACGTCACCTGGCGCGGTTTTTTGAAAACCGCTTGCGCGTCCTTGAGCGAAATCACCGCGCCCATATCTTCGACGCCCTGCCCTGTTTCGTAAATGCCGACGATGCGGAACGAGACGTCTTGAATCTTGAAATTGTCGCCGATTTTTTTCTTGAAATTCTTCGCCGCCGTCTTGCCGAGGATCGTCTGTCGCTCGCGCAGAACCGGCTGACCTTCGACGACTTTGTAATGTTCCATCCCAAACGTGTTCGGCTCCAGACCGAAGATGACAAAGTACGGCACTTCGGGCGTCGTGATCATGCTAATCACGACACCGGAAACTTGTTTGACGCCGGGAATGACGGCGAGTTGGGGCGCGACCGTATCGTCCACCGCCGACAAGATAATGTCCACCGCGTCGCTCTGTGTGACGATCACATCCGCGCCGGACGACGTGAGGATCGTCGTGTACGAATTGATGTACCCTTCCGCCATCGCTCCCAGCGCGACGACCGCCGCCACGCCGATGCCAATGCCGAGCACGGTCAAAAGCGTGCGCGTTTTACGGCGCAACAAATTCTTCAAGACCATTCAATGGATCACTCTCTAGCGCAAGGTTTTCTTGCGCGTTTTCTCCCAGCGTTCCAATAGCGCCGGATATTCCTCTTCAAAGAAAGCGTACACCTCACGCGCTTCACGCAGACGCTGTTTCAGTTCCGCCGGTTTGCGTTCCAATAATTCCAAGCCGCGATCCGCCAATTGCCGCCCGAGAACGATTTCGTCCAGCGTCTCACGCATCACCTCGTCCCAGGCGCCGGGTTTGATGTGGAAATGATCGCGGCGTTGTCCGGGCACGCCCACCTGCTCGACCAAGCTCATCTCGATCAGCAAGCGCGTCATCGTGCTGATCGACGCCTTGCTCGCGCCCAGCACTTGCGCCAGTTGACTGGCGGACTGGTGTGGCGGATCGCAAATCAAGAGCCAGCCGATAATGCGTCCCGCCATACGTGGAATCCCTTGCCGCTCCAGCAACAGCCCCACGTCCTCGACAAAGTGCATCGCCTCGAAATGGCTGCGACTACCACTGCCATCCTTGTCCATAGGTGTCTCTTTCACTCCTTTCGATACAATTATAACGCGTTTAATTAGTTTAGTCAAGACTGAACATATTAAATATTTTAGCGAGTACTTTGTAAGACGGAACAATCAAAAACCCGTTTTCTGCAACGAAAACGGGTTTTGCCGCGCGCTCAAACGTTCCACTGTCCTGTTTCGAGCGGACGCAAAAACGGATTGCGGTGCCGCTCCTCGCCAATCGTCGTCGCGTCGCCGTGACCGGGATAGACGCGGGTGTCGTCCGGCAGTGTCAGCAATTTATCGCGAATCGAGCGCATCAGCGTCGCGTAATCGCCGCCGGGCAAATCGGTGCGCCCGATGCCGCCCTGAAACAGCGTATCGCCGACAAACACGTGATTATCGCGCCACAGGCACATTCCGCCCGGTGAATGTCCCGGCGTGTGCAATACCTTGAACGCAAGCGAACCGGCGCGCACCTCGTCGCCGGCGCGCAACAACCGGTCGGCGGGCGCGGGTTGTCCGAATACAAAGCCGAACAAACGCGCGCCGATACTCGCATTTGCCAGGACCGGCGCTTCGTCGGCGTGAAGAAAAAACGGCGCGCGCGTCTGCTGCCGGACCTCTTCGAGCGCGAGGAGGTGATCGAAATGCGCGTGCGTCGCGACAATCGCGATGGGCGTGAGTCGTCCGTGTCGCAGCGTATCGAGAATTGCGCGCGCGTCGCCGCCGGGATCGATCACGATTGCCTCGCGCGTTTTTTCATCGCCGACGAGGTAGCAGTTCACGCCGAGCGGACCAACGACCAGGGTTTCGAGAATCATAGTGACTCCTAACAATACGACCGCCGACGAACGACCGCCGACCGTCGTCATCAAGTTTCAGGTTTCAAGTTCAAGGTTGCGCATCATGCATCACGTCTCACGCGCCACACGGTGATTATAAATTGAGCGCGGGATATTTGTCAAAATCAGATTGCATCGGTATAATCGCCGCGAGAAAAGGTGGGGGAACGATGGCGTTATCCAAACCGAACCCAGATGTCGTCTGCCGTCGGCGGTCAGCGGTCGTTGAATTTTGACGGACGCGCCGCGCGTGTTATAATCGCGGCGAAATTTCCCGCCCATTCACTTCGTCTGAGAGAGTGTTTTGTAAATGGTTTGTAGTAACGACTATCGTCGTCTTGTTGCGCGAACTGGCGACTAGAGTCGCTACTACGAACCACTCATCCGATTTTAAAAACACTCTCCGAGGAGTTCCATGCGAAAAATTTTGTTCACTCTCTTGGTCTGCGGTTTGCTCGTCGCCGTGTCGGCGTGCGAGGCGACACCGACCGAAACGCCTGTCCCTACCAAAGTTGCCAAACCGATCGGCACTGCGCCCGCGTCAAGTCCGAGCGCGCCAAGCACGAGCGCGCCAAGCACGAGCGCGCCAAGCACGAGCGCGCCGCCGCCACCCGCTTCGCCCGGCGCCAAACCCAATCCATCGCCAACGATCAACCCGATCCCCAAAGTCAAGCCGATCAAAATGAATTCGCCCGAGTACGGCGCGCAGGCGTTCTTGTGGTGGCGACCCGAAGCCGCGGATCGCGATCTGGGAATGATGCGCGACGCGGGCTTGACCTGGGTCAAACAAACTTTTGCGTGGCGCGATATCGAAGGCGCGGGCAAAGGCAAGTTCAACTGGGAAAACGCCGATCGCGCGGTACAACTCGCGAATAAATTCGGCATTGACATTCTCGCGCGCGTGGACAACGCGCCCGACTGGGCGGCGCCGGGCTGTTTCAGTCAAGCCAAAAAGCAAATGGGTCCCGCGCGCAATACGCAAGACTGGCTCGATTTCTTGCACGCGTTCGTCACGCGCTACAAAGGCAAGATTCGCGCGTACGCGATCTGGAACGAGCCGAATCTGTCGCGCGAGTGGTGCGGACGCCCGCCGAATCCAACCGAGTACGTCGCGCTGTTGAAAGCGTCGTACACCAAAATCAAATCGATCGATCCGAATGCGATCGTCGTCAGCGCGGGCTTGACGCCGACTTCCGCCAGCAACGATCAGGCGATGCCGGACGCGACGTACGTGACTCGGATGTACGACGCGATGAAAAACAATTCGACCGGCTATTTCGACGCGTTGGGCTTGCACGCGCCGGGTTACAAAGCGCCGCCGGAGATGAGCCCGGACGACGTGATCAAAAATCGCGAGTACAGCAACAACGAGCCAGTGACCGGACGCGTCTATTGCTTCCGTCACGTCGAAGACATTCGCAAGATTATGGTCGCGCGCGGCGATGCGAACAAACAAGTCGTCATCCTCGAATTCGGCTGGACGATGGATCCGATCCACAAAGAGTACTCCTGGTTCGCGGTGGACGAATCCACACACGGGCAGTACATCGTCCGCGCGTTTCAGTACGCCAAGCAAAATTGGGCGCCCTGGATCGGCGCGATGTTCGTGATTTATATGGCGAACCCGGATTGGACGGAACAGACCGAAGAGTATTGGTGGTCAATCACCAAACCGGACGGCACGCCGCGCGGCGCGTACGTGCGAATCAAGGCGATGCCGAAATAGTCACTTGGTCAATTAGTCAATTGGTTGGATCGGGTGTTGTCCAATCCCAGATTGCCGAGATAATCGAAAGCCGAGAGGAACATCCTCTCGGCTTTACGTTTAGCGTTGTTGCACAAAATCCAATCGGGTGGGACAATTGCCCACTCCGGTGTACGGCTGCGCGATCAATTTCACGCGCGGGCTGGCTTCGCCGCCGCCGGGATCGAGCAGCCAAATTTCCCACGTGCTACCGATAGCGACTGCCGGAATGTTGTACGCGCCCTCCGGATCCGGCGGCGCTTTCGTCGTCACCGCATCCATCTCCCCCATCGGATTCCGAAAACGAATTCGGCGATCGCGCAAGCCGCGTCCACTGGCATCCGTCACGCGTCCCCAAATATAGTTGCGCGGACACTCGTTGCCGCCGGGACCCAAACCGAAATCCGGCGGACCGCCGCGCGGACAAAACGGAAAGCCCGCGCACGATGGAAAACCGGATGCCGGAGTAAATGTCGCGGCGACGACGACGCGCGTGGGCGCGGGTGTGGGAAAGACAATCGTCGCGGCGGCGGTGATCGTTTGCAGCGCGCCCAACGGCGACGGCACCGCCGGAATCGTCGGCGTGGGCGGCAATGCGACAATCGGCTGAGTCGGCGCTGGCGTGTACGTGCTAATCGTGACGACGATCGGCGTACCTTGAAAACCCGCGACGAGATCCGGGAACGCGCCGGGGTTGCTGTTGAGATAACCGGACACCGCGACGTACATTCCCAGACAACAAATTCCCAACACGACAAAAATTGCGATCACATACGTTTTGTCTTGCATCGCGCTCCTTTCCCCGATGATCCAACCGCGCGCCGCAATTACGTGCCACACAGGAGAAAACGTCGAGCGCGCGGTCAAGCATACGCGCGTTTTGCTTCCAGAAGCATCCGATCTATTTCCTGGGTCGCATGCGCGATCGTGGCGCCGTCAGACGCCGCCCATTCCTGACAAAGCATCTCGTGAGTCTTACGCAGCAGAGTCGCATCGGCGCTCCCCAGCGGCTTGCGCCAGCCGTGCGCGGTGAGATCGCGGACCATTTCGCACAACGCTTGGAACGAACCTTGTTTCAAACTTTCGGTTAATGCGCGCCGCCGCCTGGAATGATCCTTGTTGAGCGAAGCCGGACGGCTCTTCAATATACTGCGATACTGTGCCAGATCGACTCTCGTCGTCAAACGCCGCAAACCAATCGTTTCGCTCGTCTCGACCGGAACCCAGACCATCGTCTTTTCCGTGCTGACTTGAAAGTACTGGCGCAGCTCCGTCCCGGTGAATTGTTTTTGATCGAGCCGAATAATTTGCCCCACACCATAGATCGGATGAACAACCGCATCCCCTACCTTGAACATCATATCACACTCCTCGCACAAATGCCGCCATTCCCTCCGAGGGTCTGGCGGCACAACCCACACAAATCCCGTTCGATGATCACGCGCAGTATACCATAGATTCCCGATTTACGATAATCGTCGAAACGCTCCGACGGTTCACGTCCATCCCGCGATCTCCCGCGCGCAAATCTCGACGCTCTTTTTCAGCAACGCTTCGCCCACTTCGCGCGTCGCGCCGCGCGGATCGCGTCCCATAATCCCGTCCGGATACTTTTGCGCGAAATTCTGGACCGTCGTCATTTCGCGCGAGGGTTTCACCGGCGCATCGCGTCCGGTCGAGCGTTCCAGGTAAACCGCGCGCGGACAGATCGCGAGCATCAGCGCGGTTTCCCCCGGCGACGCGTGCGAGCCGACTTGTTCGCCCAGCATTTCAATCACGACGCGGTACGATTCCGCGTCCGTCCACCACTCGAACGACTTGACACGCAAGCCCGGCGCGTCTTGGGTAGCCATCTGCGCCGCGCTCGACAATGCTGCCGCGTTGCCGCCGTGCCCGTTCACGACGAACACGCGGCGAAATCCGTGCCGATACAGCGCGCGCAAAAGATCTTCCAGCGCCGCGATCAGCGTGGTCGGACGCAGCGAAAGCGTGCCGGGAAACGCCATCTGCATCAGCGCCATTCCATAGTTCAGCGTCGGCGCGACGGCAACGCCGGTCACTTCCCCTGCCCCACGCGCAATCGCCTCCGCCTCGAACGAATCGGTGCCGAGCCCCAGGTGCCGCCCGTGTTCCTCCGTCGAACCCAACGGCAAAATTACGCGATCATCGCGCGCAAGATATTCTTTCACTTGTTCCCACGACATTTCCGCGAGCAGATTCATTGCGTCTCCTTGAAAAACGACGGACGACCGATGACCGACGACCGTCGCAACCATTCTTCGGGCATTATACAAGCAAGTGCAAAACCTGTATAATTTGGCAAGAGATTTTACGCGCCGATTACACAAAATTAAAGTCGCTCTCATCTGCGCGCGTTAGTCTGGAAACACAGTAGATCACAATTTTGTCATGCTGAGCGAAGCGAAGCATCTCGCTAATTGCAAATTGCGAGACGCAAAGCGTTCGGCGCAAAAAGCGCGCCTCAGAATGACAATCTGTGATGTACTGAGACCGAGGAAAACGATGAAACGCTTTGCGCTCGTGTGGATTTTGCTCGCCCTGTTCAACATCGGTTGCGCGCGCACGACACCCAGCATCGCAACGCCGACAACGACACCCAGCGCGCCGCGCGTTTTCAAATCCGGCGATTACGATCAATCGCTTGTCTTCGCCGGACGCACGCGCACGTACACCGTCCATTTGCCGCGCGGGATCGGCGACGAACTCGCGCTGCCGCTCGTGATCGTTCTGCACGGCGGCGGCGGAAACTCCGCGAACGCCGCGCGGATGACCGGATTCAGCGCGCTCGCGGACAAGGAACAATTCATCGTCGTCTATCCCGACGGCACCGGACGGCTGGACGATAAATTACTGACGTGGAATTCCGGCAACTGTTGCGGCTACGCGCTCGATCGAAAAATTGACGATGTAGGTTTCATCCGCGCGCTGATCGAAACGTTGCAGCGCGACTATCCGATTGACGCGCGACGCATCTACGCGACCGGAATGTCGAACGGCGGAATGATGTCGTATCGAATCGGTTGCGAACTGTCGGACAAAATCGCGGCGATTGCGCCGGTCGCGGGCGCGCTCAACGTCGAATGTAAACCCAGCGCGCCGATTGCGGTGATCGCGTTTCACGGAACGAACGATCAGCACGTTTTGTATGACGGCGGCAAACCGAAAATTCAAGCCGATCCGCATCCGCGTGAAGACCAACCGGTCGCGTACGCGATGAATTTTTGGGCGCAACACAATCGCTGCGCGACGACGCCCGCGCGCGCCGAGCGCGGCAACGTTACCCGCGACACGTACGCGAATTGCGCGTACGACACTGGCGTCGAGTTGTATACGATCAAAGACGGCGGACACGCCTGGCCCAGCGGGCAACGCGGCTCGCCGCGCGGCGATATGCCGACGCGCGAAATTTCGGCGACGAATGTAATGTGGGAATTTTTCAAGCGACATCCAAAGTGAAGGATGAAAGATGAAAAAGATTCTTGTATTCACGGGCTTGATCGTACTTGGGTTCGCAACAATCACGTGTCAGCGGGGACCACTCGCGCGCGCGCCGGAGCCAACCGCGACGCTTGCCGCGCCCACAACCGCGCCGCGCGTAGACGCGACGGCACCCGCGTCAACGCCGGTTGCCAGTGCGACGCAAACCGCGCCAACAGCGTCGAGTAAATCCAGTTCGGAATGGATCACCGCCCCCGTGCTCGCGCCGCGCCTGCAATTTCGCACGTTCGCGAGCGCGGCGATCACATCGGATGTGAGTTATCACATTTACACGCCAGAAGCATACGACACGGAAACACAAAGACGTTTTCCGACGTTGTACTGGTTGCATGGATCGGGGGGCGGACTTGCGGGCCTGCCGACGCTCGTTTCACTTTTCGATTGGGCGATCCGCGCGGGCAAGCTGCCGCCAATCCTCGTCGTTTTTCCGAACGGTCACACCGATAGTATGTGGTGCGATTCAAAAGACGGCAGTGTACCGATGGAGACCGTCGTCGTCAAAGAATTGCTTCCGCACATTGACGCGACCTTTCGCACGGTTGCAACGCGCGACGCGCGCTTGATCGAAGGATTCAGTATGGGCGGTTATGGCGCGGGGCGACTCGGTTTGAAATACCCGGAGCAGTTCGGCGCGATTTCGATGCTGGGCGCGGGACCGTTACAACCGGAATTTACCGCTGAGATCGGACCCGCGTTCAACGCGCAAGCGCGCATCAGGATTATGGGCATCGTGTACGGCAACGATCAGAATTATTTCCGTGCGGCGAGTCCCTGGGTGCTCGCGGAACAAAACCGCGCGAATGCGATCGGGACACGCATCCGCCTAGCCGTCGGGGATCGCGATGCGATGCTCGCGTACAACCGCGAGTTCGACGCGCGTCTGACCGCACTGAACATTCCGCACCAGTTCATCATTGTCCCCGGCATTGACCACACACCGGGCAAATTGCTCAACGCGTTGGGGTTTGACTTTTACCGCGAGGCGTTTGGACGATGAAACACATTTCACCGCGCGTCCGCGCCACGACGAACGCGGCGCCATCACAGACGTCGGAACATCATCTGCCGGCGACCCTTCGATTCTCTCCCGCGATCGAGTTGTCGCGAGAACAGCATCCTGGGCGATCCGCATTGTGTTTTGCCGGACGGCAAACCGAGTCCGCCCGCCGGGTATGCCAATCCTTCATCGCACCAAGGCGTACTCGGCCAAACCTTGCGGCTCGGTCAGGCACAAGTGCCAACTATCATTTCGACGCACGCAAGTAACTCCGGCGTAGCCCTTCATCAAGTTTTTCAAGCGAGTCTGCGCTTGGGCATCGTCTCTACGACGAAAGGAGCAAGGAAGAATGCAAACGCGAGTATCACTGGCGATTTTGATCCTGTTCGGATTTCTGTCTAGCGCGTGTCAGCGGGGACCACTCGCGCGCGCGCCGGAGCCAACCGCGACGCTTGCCGCGCCCACAACCGCGCCGCGCGTAGACGCGACGGCACCCGCGTCAACGCCGGTTGCCAGTGCGACGCAAACCGCGCCAGCGCCAAGCGCGAACATTCGCGTCAAAGTTTTGCAAGAGCAAGGCGGGCGCGTCAGCTGGTCGCACGCGAAAAATCTGATCGCGTTCGATGTGGGTGGCAAAGAAGGCAAGTCGGATGTATACGTTGCGCGTCTCGACGGAGCGGACAAGCGGTGTCTCACGTGCGATAAGAAAGAGGTGCCGCAATTACAAAATGGAAATCCAGAGCGGCATCCCTCCGGCGAATGGATCGTCTTTCAAGCGCAAGACCCCGCGCTGCGCGTGCCGCCGGGCGCGATCGGCAATTTCATCGCGAGTCCGGGCATCGGCATCAACAACAATATCTGGGTGACGAACGCGGACGGATCGAAATTCTGGCAGATCACGCGCGTCCAAAATCGGCACGGCACATTGCATCCGCAATTTTCGCCCGATGGCAAAAAGATCGTGTGGAGTGAAATCGTCAAACCCGGCGATGGAATGGGCGGACAGTGGGCGATCAAACTCGCGGATTTCGCAATCGAGAATGGCGCGCCGCGCGTGACAAATATTCAAACGTTGACGCCGGGCAATTTGGAATTGTACGAGACGCATGGTTTTTCGCCGGACAATCGCGCGATCATTTTCTCCGGCGTGCCGCAAGGCAGATTTTACTACGATCTGGAAATCTACACATTCGATCTGACAACGCAGCAACTCGTGCGTCTCACCGAAAATAGCGAGTGGGACGAGCACGCGCACTATTCGCCGGATGGCAAATGGATCGCGTGGATCAGCAGTACCAACATTCCGCAAGTCAAGCCCCAGTCGCTGGAAGGAATGACGCGCAATCCACCCAAGACCGATGTGTGGGTGATGAACGCGGATGGATCGAACAAGCGACGCGTGACGCGGTTCAACGATCCGAACGCGCCGGAGGGACGCGATGCCAGCGCCGGCGTTATCGTCGGCGATCTTTCGTGGGGACCTGACAGCCAATCGCTCGTCGCGAAAATTCAGCGCGGGCGCAACGAGTCCATCGTGCTGATCGAACTCGGCGCGCAGACTGCGCCGATCGCGCGCGCGACACCGACGCCACAAAAAATTCAAGCCAAACCCGGCGCGAGTTATCGCGACGTGACGTACTGCACGCCCGATGGTGTCGCGCAAAAAATGAATCTGTTCTACTCCAAGTCGTTGAGTGATAAACCAATGCCGATCGCGGTCTACGTTCACGGCGGCGGTTGGACGGCAGGTGACAAGGGTAGCGGCGCGGGATCAGCGGATATGCAAGGACTGCTCGAACGCGGCTACATCGTCGCGTCGCTCGACTATCGGCTCGCGCCGCAGTACAAGTGACCCTCCCAGATCACGGACGTGAAATGCGCGATTCGGCATTTGCGCGCGCACGCGACGACGTACCAACTCGATCCGAACAAGATCGGCGTGTGGGGTGGCAGCGCGGGTGGTCATCTCGTCGCGATGCTTGGCACGACGGATGCGAGTGCGGGTTTCGACGTTGGCGAGTATCTCGATCAATCGTCGCGCGTACAAGCGGTGGTGGACTTGTTCGGTCCCGCCGATTTGCCGGCGATGTTGAGTGGGCGCGCAGGAATCGTTGGGCGCACTGTTTTCGGCGCGACCTCGCGCGATGATCCGATTCTTGTGAAGGCGAGTCCGGTGACGTACATCACTCCGGACGATCCGCCGTTTCTGATCTTGCAGGGCGACAAGGATACGACGGTGCCGCTGGAGCAATCGCAAATTTTGTACGACAAGTTGAAAGCCGGAGGCGTAAACGCGGCGCTCGTCATCGTCAAGAACGCGGGACACGGTTTCACGCCAGCGGGCGGCGCGATCAGTCCATCGCGCGTGGAATTGACGAAGATGATTGGCGATTTCTTCGATAAATTTCTCAAATAACGTGTAACGCAATCGTTATGCAACTGTAACGCAACTGTAACGCGCAGTTTGTGGAATCAATGGTATAATTGCGGTGAAATCGAAAACCTGCTGGAAGCAGAGAATCGCCGTTCGTATTAACTCGGACACCTAGAACGGCGATAGCGAGTGGTGAGACCGACCAGAGAATATCTTGGTCGGTTTTCTTTTTTTGCGGGTCAATCTTGAATCGCGCATAAAATTTATGGAGGTCTAACCATGTCGAAACCGAATCGTACGTATCGGATTTTGTTGGGTGTGGGTGTTTTGTGCCTGATTGTCGCGGCGATGTTATACGCGTTGGCAATGCCCAGCGTCGCGCACGCGGCGCCCGGAGTTACGATCGCTTCCATCACGCCGTACGCGCTGGTGGACAATCAAGCGACGAACTGCACGAACAACACAACGCCACATGCGATGTATCTGCAAGTGAACATCACGAACACGTCTGGCAGCACTTTAACGAATGTGCAAGCGACGCTCGGTTTTTCTACGGCGGGCTTTGCGTTGGCAGGCGGACAAGCCGCGACGATTTATCTTGGCACGCTCGCGCCCGGTGAAGTGCGCCCCGTGTTTTGGTATGTGACCTACCCGTGCACGTATGGCACGGTCGGCAATTACACGGTCTCGGTGACGGATAGCACGCCGGGGTCAACGAACTTCAACGGGACACTGACGACGCGCAACGAGTTGACCGCAAACGCCGGCGGGAACATCTATACGGCTGTTTTGGGACCGGGCGTGTACGTAGGTCAAGTCATCACGTATCAGGTGCGGTATGCTTTTGGCAACGCTTCAAACAATGCCGATGCGCAAATCCAACCGGCGGGTAATCCTAGTTTGCGCGCCGACTGTTTTCAACTCATCAGCAATACGGTGGACTATTCGGATTTCACATCCGGGCTGATAGCAGGAGCGAATAATCGCCTGTATTTCTATCCGGTGGATTCAAGCGCGACGAATAATTATGTGGATGTAACCTATTACTTTCGCGTGTTGTGCGCTGGGAATAGTAGCGATATCTATCCCTATGCCGACCTAAAGACCGGCGGTCAGGTCAAGTACACCGGCAACTATGGATCGGCATGCACCTCCATTCCTTGCACGCGCGCATTGCCGCCGCCGGAAAATAGTTTCCAGATCAACAAAACGGCGTCCGCGCAAAGTGTTTCGTCGGGTGGGATATTGACGTACACCGTGCGGATCACCAATACGGCGAGCGTGCCGGTGCTACTCGACGCGATTACTGATACTCTGCCAAGCGGATCAGGTTTACCCGCCACGACATATCAAGATGTGACCGCCGCAAGTTTCGTCCAGTCGTCCAATTCGAGTTACATGCCTGCGTCTGGTTCCAGTGGCACCATCTACTGGCTCAGCAAACCGAATCAAACCTGGAGCATCTCCGCGAACAGCGCGATTGAATTGATTTACCGCGTTCAGTTTCCTGTGTCTGCGCAACAAGGAACCTACATCAATACCGTCACGGCGAGAACCGGCAACACGGAAATTGGTCCGCGCGGTTACGGAGTGGGTTTCAATCAGCCCACCGCCGTCACGCTCTCGTCATTCGGCGCGCGCGCGGATGCCGCGCCGGATTTCGGCGCGCTCGCATTCGCGGCTGGCGCGTGCGTGCTTGGCTGCGTTTTTGCCGGAGCGCGCTGGCGGCGCAAAAAATAGCGCGCGACGAATATCCCAATGCCTCCACGATTTTCAATAATCGCGGAGGCATTCACATTTTGGCGGACCCCGAACGAGAATACTCGCTTGACTCGCAACGACCCTTGCAAGCAATCTTTTTTCTTTTTCGCGCGGTTGACATTAGAACTATTGTTCAGTATAATAACCGCGAGGACAGCGATGGACATTCAAGCGAAACTCGATTTGCTCGGCTCCGGCGCGCAAGCCGATCTCGCGTGTGGTTCGTGCGGTGAAGGTCGCGCGGCATCGCCGACCTACTTGAATCATCTCGGTTTAGAAGCCCGACAAGGCGATGCCGCGCGAAAAACGCGCGTGCGTGACGACATCGGCAGATGGATTTATCCCGCCGTGCGTCCTGACGGGCAGCGGATTCTGATGCTCAAAGTTTTGCAGACGAACGCGTGCGAAAAAGATTGCTTTTACTGCGCGACGCGCCGCGACCGCGAACAACCGCGCACGACGTTTCAACCGGACGAACTCGCGCGCACGTTCGATCAAATCCACCGCGCCAATCTCGCCGAAGCGATCTTTCTTTCCAGCGGCGTCGCAGGCGGCGGCACGCGCACGATGGATCGAATGATCGCCACCGCCGATCTCATCCGGAACAAATACGCGTTTCGCGGCTATCTCCATTTGAAATTGATGCCCGGCGCGGAACCCGCCGCGATCGAACGCGCGCTCCAACTCGCCGACCGGGTCTCGGTCAATCTCGAAGCGCCAACGTCCGAACACTTGGCGAAACTTTCGTCCACCAAACGGTACACCGAAGAACTGATCGCGCCGCTGCAAATCGCGCGGCGACTGATCGCCGGCGATCCCAGGTTGCGCCACAAGACGATGACGACGCAATTCGTCGTCGGCGCGGCGGATGAGACCGACCGCGAGATCGCCGCGCGCACGACGCAACTCTATCGCGATCTGCGGCTCGCGCGCATCTACTATTCCGCGTTCCAGCCGATCGAAAATACGCCGCTCGATGGACGCGCGCCGACGCCGCTCGTCCGCGAGAATCGTTTGTACCAAACCGATTTTCTGTTTCGGCAGTACGGTTTCACTTTCGACGAGTTGATTTTTGACGCGCACGGCAATCTGCCGACTGAAGCGGATCCCAAAACAGTCTGGGCGATCCATCATCCCGAATTTTTCCCCGTCGAATTGAATCGCGCGAGCAAAGAAGAATTGTTGCGCGTCCCTGGTTTGGGTCCCATCTCCGTTCGCCGGATCGTGCAGACGCGCCGCGCGACCAAGTTCCGCGCCATCGAACAACTCGCGCGCGTGGGCGCGGATGAAAAACGCGCCGCGCCGTTCATCCTGCTGGACGGACACGCGCCAATGCATCAACTCGCGCTGTGGTGAGCAGCCATACCATTCTTTGACCGAATTCTCACACGTTTTTGACTCGACGGTGCTAAACTGCGTCGTTGGGAGGAGCGCGCAAGCATTTCGGCTTGCGCGTTTCTGTTTGCTTAAAATTAGAACGCGGAGACAAGATGAATAACAACAATCACATTTCCCTCGACGCACTCGTGCCGCCGGAAATGGCAACGCGCGCCGAGCAAATCGGTTTTAAGAAAGCGCATATGGATCCGATCAGCGTGATCGTCCTGTCAATCGTCGCGGGCGTGTTCATTTCGTTCGGCGCGATTTTTGCGACGACCGTCACGGCGGGCGCGAGCGGGATATTGCCGTACGGCGTGACGCGACTGTTGGCAGGTCTGAGTTTTTCGCTGGGGCTGATCCTGGTCATCGTCGGCGGCGCGGAATTGTTCACCGGCAACAATCTGATCGTGATGGCGTGGGCGAGCCGCAAAGTGAGCGCGTGGGAATTGATTCAGAATTGGATCTATGTGTACGCCGGAAACTTTATCGGCGCGCTTTCCGCCGTCGTCGCGATATTCCTGGGAGGACAATTTTTATTTGCGAATGGCGCGGTTGGCGCCGTCGCCCTGTCCACCGCCGACGCGAAATGCAATCTGACTTTTCTGCAGGCGCTGCTGCTGGGCATCTTGTGCAACAACCTGGTATGCCTCGCCGTGTGGCTCACCTTCAGCGCGCGCACGACGACCGATCGCATTCTGACGATCATTCCGCCGATCACCGCGTTCGTCGCCGTCGGATTCGAACACAGCATCGCGAATATGTATTTCATTCCAATCGGCTTGCTGATCAAACTCGGCGCGCCCGCATCGTTCTGGACGAGCATCGGCAAAACCCCTGCCGATTTTCCGAACATCACGCTCGAAACATTCCTGTTCAACAATTTGATTCCTGTGACGATTGGAAACATTATCGGCGGCTCGGTCTTGGTGGGCTTGGTCTACTGGTTCGTCTATCTGCGCCGTCCCAAGCCAGCGGACGATTGAACGGCGCGACAACACACCGCACTTTGACCGTGTTTGGACTTGATTCGGACTTGCTCAAATTAGAATATCGGATACAATGATCGCAAGATCACGCGGTCACGCTTTGGCGCGCTTGCCGTGACCAGAAGGAAGCAAAGGGAGCAAGCGATGAAGCTTGGTCAAATTATCGAGATTCTCAACGGTCGTGCCCTGAACGAGTTCAACCACGCGCGGGATGTCGAGTACGGTTTTGAAACCGCTCTCCTCAGCGATGTGCTCGCGCATGCTAAACCCCACACTACCCTGATCCTGACCGGGATCATCAATCCTCAAGTCGTGCGGACTGCCGAAATGGTAGACGCGGCGGGAGTGGTCTTCGTCCGCGACAAAGCGCCGGACGACAGTACGCTTCGCCTAGCGCAAGAAACCGGAATTCCCCTTATTGTAACACGACTCGGAATGTTTGAGGCGTGCGGCAAATTATTCGCCGCCGGCATCAAACCGGCGCGTCAGGTGGAGTAACCCGGCGTGACCACTCCCGAAATCACGCATGTCCAAAAACTAGATTTCCGCGTCGGGCAAGTGATGACGCGCCAATTGATCACCGTCAAAGCCGCGACCACTTTGCTGGAACTGAAAGAGTTGATGCGCAAGCGGCGCATCAGCGGCGTCCCGGTCGTCAACGGCACCGGCGATCTGATCGGCATCATCAGTCTGGAAGATTTGTTGCGCGCGTTCGAGCAAGGCGCGGTCAGCGGCGCCGTGAACGATTGGATGAGTCGTTCCGTCATCACCGTCCGCGACAGTGATCCCGTCGAAACCGCCGCGCAAAAATTCGCGCAGACCGGCGTCGGTCGCATTCCGGTGCTGAACGCGGAAGGACGCCTGGTCGGGATGCTGACCAAAGGCGACATCACGCGCGGCTTGCTCGCCGAAGTGCAAGCGGACACCCAGGACGAAGAGATCGCGCGCTATCGCGCCAGCCACATTTTTCGCGACGTGCAATCGGATCACACGACGCTGATCTTGCGCTACAACGTCCAGCGCCACGATTTTACGCAGGGCGGGCAAGCCTCCTCCAAAATCAAACGCGCGCTGACGCGACTCGGCGCCGATCCGCAGATCGTCCGCCGCGCGGCGATTGCCGCGTACGAAGCGGAGATGAATCTGATCATCCACACCGATCACGGCGGACAGATCACCGCGCAAGTGGACGCGTCGCAACTCTCTCTGATCTTTGAAGACGACGGTCCCGGCATCGCCGATCTGAAACGCGCGACCGAAGAGATGGGATACACGACCACACCGCCGGAAATCAAGCAGATGGGTTTTGGCGGCGGGATGGGTTTGAAAAATATCCGCAAGTGCGCCGACCAGATGAAAATTGATTCCGAAGTCGGGCGCGGGACGCGGTTGGAAATTACGATTCTGTTGCACGCGCCGGAGGCAAGCGCGGCGCGCAATACTTGAGGGGAATGTGATCGTTCAAGAAATCGCGCAAGCATTGAATCTGAAAATCGTCGCGGGGCAAGCCGCGCTGAATCGAAACGTCACGGGCGGCTACAGCGCCGATTTGCTTTCGTGCGTGATGGCGCGCGCTAAAGCCGGAAACGTTTGGGTCACTCTGCAGGCGCACCCCAACGTGCTTGCCGTCGCGCTCCTGCTGGAAATGGCAGCGGTGATCGTCACCGAAGGCGCGCCGGTGCCGAACGATGTGATCGCCAAAGCGAACGCGGAAAACATCGCGATTCTCACGACGCCGCGCACGACGTTCTGGGTTGTCAGTGCGCTTGCAAAACTAGGCGTACCGGCGCAAGAGTAAAAGTATTTTCGATTTTCGATTGCCGATTTTCGATTGGCGAATTTGGGCAATCAGCAATCGAAAATCGAAAATCGAAAATCAGCAATGCTCATTCGCGCCGACCTGCACATCCACACGGTGCTCTCGCCGTGCGCCGAAGTGGAAATGATCCCGCCGCTGATCGTCGAGCGCGCGCTGGAACAACGTCTCGATCTGATTGCGATCACGGATCACAACGCGAGCGCGAACGTTCAAGCCGTGATGGACGCCGCGCGCGAGACCGGCGTCAAAGTGTGGGCGGGGATCGAGTTGCAGACGCGCGAAGAGGTCCACGTCCTGTGTTTGTTCGACACGGTGCGCCAGGTGCGCGCGCTGCAAGCCGAACTGGAACTCGCGCTGCCGAATCTGCCGAATGTGCCGGACAAGTTGGGCGAACAGTTCATCGTGGATGCCGCCGGAGATTTTATCGCGCGCGAAGAACGCCTGCTATTGATTTCAGCAGACCTTACGCTGGAAGGACTCGCGCGCGAAGTGGGCGCGCTGCACGGACTCGCGATTCCCGCGCACATTGATCGCGTCGAGAACGGGCTGATTCCCCTGCTTGGTTTCGTGCCGCCGGGGCTGGATGTGCCCGCGCTGGAAATTTCGGCGAACATTTCAGCGCGCGACGCGCGCGCCAGATTTCGTCTGCCAGGACAGTACGCGGTAATGCGCGGGTCCGACGCGCACTGGCTGGACGCGGTCGGCAGCGCGATCACCGAACTCGATTTGGAAGGTACGCGCAGTGTCGCGAATGTTGCGCGCGCGCTGCGCGAAGCAAGATACAAGATTCAGAATTGAAAGAGGGGCGAGGGGCGAAACCTGAAACCTTGAACCTGAAACTTTGAACGGGAGATATTGATGCGAGCCAAAGACTTGCGCGACGTACCACTTGCCGATGCGCTGAAACCTGCGGACGACGATCCCGTCGTCATTCCAGAACAACGCGCGCGGATCGACGCGATCATCGCCGAGCACAGCGCCAAGCCCGGCGCGACGATGGTGATTCTCAACGAGATTCAAGCGCAGATCGGACACCTGTCCAAGCCGATGCAAAATTACATCGCGGAAAAATTGCGCGTGCCGCTCAAAGATATTTTCGGCGTCATCACCTTCTATTCGTTCTTTACGATGAAGCCGCGCGGCAAACATCGCGTTGCGTTCTGTCTGGGGACGGCGTGCTACGTCAGCGGCGCGGAAATGCTGATCGAAAAGACGCAACAAATTCTCGATGTCAAACTCGGCGACACGACGCCGGATCGCAAGTTCACGATTGAGGCGTGTCGGTGCATCGGCGCGTGCTCGCAAGCGCCCGCGATATTGATTGACGATAACGTGCACGGGCGTCTTACGCCAGACAAGATGACGTCGGTGTTACGCAAGTATGAAAAAGTGTAGCGCGTGTTGCGTGTTACGTATTCCGTCACTCGCCACGCGGCACCTGACTGACCATGCTGCGCGAATTGGCTTTGCACATTCTCGACATCGTCGAAAATAGTTTGAACGCGGGCGCGACGCGCGTGACGATTGACGTGAACGAGGATACGCCAGCCGATCGCTTGACGATCCAGGTCGCGGACGATGGACGCGGGATGGATGCCGAAATGGTCCAACGCGTGACCGATCCGTTTTTCACGACGCGCACGACGCGCCGGGTTGGCTTGGGCATTCCGTTCCTGAAACAAGCGACGGAGTTGTGTAACGGCGCGTTCAGCATCGAATCCCAGGTCGGCAAAGGCACAACCGTCACCGCGACATTTCAGCACAGTCACATCAATCGGATGCCGCTGGGCGATCTGCCCAACACGATTCTCGCGCTCGTCGTGGGGAATTCGCACGCCGATTTTGTGTACCGGCATAGATTGGACGAACGATCATTTGAATTCGACACCCGTCCGATCAAAGCCGAGTTGGGCGACGTGCCGCTCAGCGAGCCGGGCGTGATCGAGTACCTGCGCCGGGAAATTTCCGATTCGCTGGCGCAGATTTACGGAATTTGAAATTTTCGATTTTGGATTTGCGATTTTCGATTGTCCAAGCGCAAATTGAAAATCGAAAATCGAAAATGGAGATACTATGTCAGTCAAATCACTCGAAGACTTGAAAAAGATCAAAGAAGAAGCGTTACGCAAACGTGAGATTCGCAACGCGAACGCGCGTGCCCACATCACTGTCGCGATGGGGACGTGCGGGATCGCCGCCGGCGCGCGCGAAACGATGAAAGCCGTGCTTGACGCGATTGAAAAAGATCAAATCGCCGGGGTGCTGGTCACGCAAACCGGTTGCATTGGGTTGTGCGAGTTCGAGCCGATCGTGGATGTGCAGGTCGGCGAAGAAACCAAAGCGACGTACGGCAAAGTCTCGCCCGAGCGCGCGCGCGCGATTGTCACGGAGCACGTCGTCGGCGGAAAACCGATTAAGGAATGGATGATAACGCGTTAGTCAATTGGTGATTAGTGATTGGTGACTAGGTGACTAGTCACCAATTGAACACTCACTGGTTGACTAGCCATGCGAGGGAAAATGGCGGAGGGGCTTGAAGGATTAGCCGTGTGGCAGAAGGCGCATGAGTTGATGTTGTTCGTCCATCAACACGTTGTGCCCCGTTTACCACGAGAAGAAAAGTGGAATCTTGCCGATCAACTGCGGCGCTCCTCACAAAGTGTAGGCGCGAATATCGCCGAAGGATATGGAAGGTTTTACTACCAAGACAATGTTCGATTTTGCTACAACGCGCGCGGCTCGTTAGTTGAAACGATCAATCATCTGATTACTGCGCGCGACTTGAACTACATCCCGATAGACGTATACCAACATGCGCGTGATCTTGCTGATGAAGTCTACCGCCTGATTCACGGTTATATCGCGTATCTAAAGAAAAGTAGGCAAGGCGTGGGAGAACCAGGGGCAAACCTCATCGTGCGTGAATCAACTATTGAGTACGAAATACAATCCGATGAACTACCATGTTGACTAATCACCAATTGACCAATCACTAATCACGAGGTTTGAATGCCCGATCAATTCTACCGTTCCCATATTCTACTCTGCACCGATCCCGAATGTTTGGCGAAAGGCGCGCAAGATATCGAAGACGCGCTCGTGCGCGCATTGGACGCGCACGGCTTGCGCGACGAAGTGGATATTCTCGAAACATCACGGCTGGGGCACTGCCACACGGGACCTGAGATCGTCGTGTACCCGGAAGGCGTTTCGTACATCAACCTCACGCCGGACGCGATCACGGAAATCGTCAGCGAGCATTTGCTCAAAGGGCGCATCGTTCAGAAATATCAATTCACCGCCGAAGTTCGCAAGGACGAAGAACTGCGCGCGCCGGCTGCCAAAGAGATGCGGATCATTATGGCGCGCTGCGGCGTGATCGATCCGGAGAATATCGAAGATTACATCGCGGACGAAGGGTACGCCGCGCTCGGCAAGGTAATGTCCGAAATGTCGCCGCGCAACGTGATTGATGAAATCCTGAAATCGAATCTGCGCGGACGCGGCGGCGCGGGTTTTCCCGCCGGGCGCAAATGGGAGTTCGCCGCGAATCAAAAATCGGAAACCAAGTTCGTCATTTGCAACGCCGACGAAGGCGATCCCGGCGCGTTTATGAATCGCCGTTTGCTGGAAGGCGATCCGCATGCGGTTTTGGAGGGAATGATCATCGCGGGCTACGCCATCGGCGCGCACCAGGGTTACATTTATTGCCGCGCCGAATATCCGATCGCCGTGCGCACGATCCGCATCGCGATTCGCCAGGCGCGCGAACTGAGTCTACTCGGCAAAGATATTATGGGCACGGGATTCGATTTCGATGTCGAGTTGCGAATTGGCGCGGGCGCGTTCGTCTGCGGCGAAGAGACCGCGCTGATGGCATCCATCGAAGGCAAGCGCGGCGAGCCGCGTCCGCGCCCGCCATTCCCCGCCGTCTCCGGTTTGTGGGGCAAGCCGACGATCATCAACAACGTCGAGACGCTGGCGAATATTCCGAACATCATTCGGCGCGGCGCGGACTGGTTTCAAACGATCGGCAACGAAAAAAACAAGGGGACGAAAACGTTCACGCTCGCGGGCGATGTCGTGCGTACCGGCTTGATCGAGGTGCCGCTCGGCATCACGCTCGGCGAAGTCGTGTTCGACGTGGCGGGCGGGATCAAGGACGGTCGCAAGTTCAAAGCGATTCAAACCGGCGGACCGATGGGCGGTTGCATTCCCGAACAATTCTTGGAAACGCCGATTGATTACGAAAACCTGGGCGCGCTCGGTTCGATTATGGGCTCGGGCGGCTTGGTCGTGATGGACGATACGACGTGTATGGTGGACATCGCGCGCTTTTTTATGGATTTCACGCAGGACGAATCGTGCGGCAAGTGCGTTCCTTGCCGCATTGGCACGCGCCGCATTTTGGAAATCCTCGAAAAAATTTGCAAGGGTGACGGCGAAGAAGGCGACATCGAGCGCCTGGAAAGTTTGTCCAAGTTTATCGTCGCCGGAAGTTTGTGCGGGCTGGGACAAGGCGCGCCGAATCCGGTGTTGACGACGATCAAATATTTTCGCGACGAGTACGAAGCGCACATTCGCGAAAAGAAATGTGCCGCCAAAGTATGCAAGGGTCTCATCTCATACCGCATTCTCGATACGTGCACCGGTTGTATGGTCTGCAGTCGTAACTGTCCCTCACATGCGATCACGGGCGAGAAAAAACAGGTACACATTCTCAACGATGACTTGTGCGAACGCTGCGGCATTTGCCTGACGGTGTGCAAGTTTGATGCCATCGTAGTTGAATAGTGCGATAGTTCGGTAGTGCGTTAGTTGATTCGATTCAGCAACGCGGAAATATTGATGCTTGACGAAAAAGCGACGACGCAATACTACCGCGTGACGAAATCAAGCGCGGAACAAGTGACGGGCGCGATCATCGGCGAGAGCCAGTGGGTGTTGTACGTAAACGGCGCAGAAGTCGTCACGTTGATGGCGACGCCGCGCAATCTGCATTATCTCGCGCTCGGGTTTCTTGTGTCGGAAAACTTGATCGCGCGCTTGGACGAAATTGCGTCGTTGCGTGTGTACGAAGCGGCGGATCGCGCGTACTGGTACATTCCCGCGCTTGGCATCGCGGAAACGCGCACGATGGCAGTCTGCGAGGAGAATGTCGGTTCGATTGAAGTGCGGTTGACGCGCGATGATTTTCGCGTGCCCGCGCATCGCGTTTTAACAAGCGGTTGCGGTGGCGGCGTGACCTTCAGCGATTTGTCGTCAAAGCAGACGCCGCTCGAATCCGAACGCACGGTACGCGCGTCACAACTGTTTGCGATGATGGACGAGTTGTACGCGCAAGGGCATTTGTATCGCGCGACGCGCGGCGTCCACACCTCCGCGCTCACCGACGGCGAAACGATCTTGTCACTGACGGAAGACGTGGGACGCCACAACACGCTCGACAAAATTCGCGGCGAGTGCTTGCTGCGCGGAATCGCAACGCGCGATCAGATTTTGCTTTCGACCGGGCGCATCTCGTCCGAGATGCTCACCAAAGCCGCGAAGATGCAAGTACCCATCGTCGCGTCACGCACATCGCCAACCTCACTCGCGTTGGAACTTGCGCGCGCATGGAACATCGCGCTGATCGGTTATGTGCGCGCGGAAGAAATGCGCGTGTATTGTGGGATTGAGCGTTTGATAGTTGGATAGTAGGTTGGTGTCATTGCGAGGAGCGATTTGCGCGACGAAGCAATCCCCGGCTCACAACTTGGAGATTGCTTCGCGGAGCTTACACTGAGCGAAGCGAATGTGCTCGCAATGACACACTGGGGCTTGGATGAACGACGACATCGTTGCACAACTCACAGAAATCAACAAACGACTCGGTTACATTCCGCGCGCGGAAGTGGAAAAACTTGCGCGCGAATTGAAAATACCGGCGGCAAAAATTTTTGGCGCGGCGACATTCTATTCGCTGTTCAGCGTTACGCCGCGCGGCAAACACGTCGTTCGTTTTTGCGAAGACGCGCCCTGCCACGTCGCCGGAGGGCGCGCGGTGTACGACGCGATTCGCGCCGCGCTGCAGCTGGAGCCGGGGCAGACGTCGGCGGACGGCGCGTGGACGTTCGAGATGACAAGTTGTCTCGGCGTGTGCGGCGTCGCTCCGGTGCTGATGGTGGACGATGATGTGTACGGGAACGTCACGCCGGAACGCGTCGCGGAGATTCTGACCGCCGACCGTTGACGGCAGACCGACGCGCGCCAAATCAAATTCGTATCAGAAGCAACACGGAGAGTAGATTCCCAAATTATCGGCGGTCGGCGGTCGTCCGTCGGCGGTCGCACTCAAGGAGGAGTTATGCCATTAACCAAACACACGGTTTATCCCGGACGCGGGCTGGGGATGTGGGCGTTCTGGCTGCACCGGCTTACCGGGCTTGCCATCGCCGTGTACTTGCTGATGCACATCCTCGTCATTTCGACGGTCGTCGGCGGCGCGGGCAATTTCAACGAGGCGATGAAATTTCTCAAAGCGCCGATTTTCATCCTGCTCGAAATGGGCTTGCTCGCGATTATCTTGATCCACGGTTTTAACGGCGCGCGCATCGTCCTGTTCGATTTGGGCTACGGCGTGAAAAAGCAAAAGCCGATTTTCATCGCGCTGATGGCGCTCGCGATTATTCCGTTCGTGATCGCGTTCGCCGTCGCCTTGCCCCACATTTTTGTGTGAAACGCAAGTCGTCAGTCGCCAGTCGTCAGTCACCAGAAAAATTTGTTATCTGGCGACTGTCTACTGTTGACTAGCTTGGAGAAACCTATGTCACAAGTAACACCCAAACCCCAAGGCGTGTGGGCGTGGATTTGGCAGCGCATCACCGCCGTTCTGCTTTTCGTTTTTCTGGGCACGCATCTGTTTGTGCTGCATTACGTACCCGAAAATCTGAGCATCAATTTCCTCGGCGTCGCAGCGCGATTCAAGAGCGTGCTGTACGTCATCGTTGACAGCGGCTTGCTTGCCACCGCGTTGTATCACGCGCTTAACGGCATCCGCAACGTCCTGTTCGATTTCATCGCGGACGAAGGCAAACGCGGCGCACTCAACCTGGTGCTCTGGCTCGTCGGTATCGTGTATCTGATCTGGGGCGCGTACGCGCTGACGTTCTTCGTCAAGTGAGGAAAAGAAAATTATGATGAAACACAAAGTCCTAGTCGTCGGCGGCGGTCTCGCGGGCTTGCGCGCGGCAGTCGAATGCGCGATGCTGGGTGTGGACACGGCGGTCTTGTCGTTGCTCTATCCGGTGCGTTCGCACTCCGGCGCGGCGCAGGGTGGCGTCAACGCCGCGCTCGCGAATATGCCCGAATGCAAAGACGATACCCCGGCGAAACACGCGTACGACACGGTCAAAGGCGCGGACTTTCTCGCCGATCAAGATTGCTCCGAAATTTTGACGACCGACGCGCCGACGCGCATTTACGAACTCGAACATTGGGGCGTGCCGTTCAGTCGAACACCGGACGGAAAAATCGCGCAACGACCGTTTGGCGGCGCGGGTTATCCGCGCACCTGCTACGCCGCGGATAAAACCGGGCTCTACATTTTGCACACGCTCAACGAGCAAGCGGTCAAGCATCGCGTCAAGGTCTACAACGAATGGGCGGCGCTCTCGCTGGCGAGCGATGGCGCGCAAAATCACGGACTCGTCGCGCTGAATCTGCAAACCGGCGCGATCGACGCGTTCGCGGCGGACGCGATCATCATCGCGACCGGCGGCGCGGGGCGCATTTACAAACGCACGTCGAACGCGATGCAATCAACCGGCTACACGCTGGGGATGGCATATCGCGCCGGGATTCCGTTCAAGGATATGGAATTCGTCCAATTCCATCCGACGACGATCATCGGCACGAATATTTTGATGACCGAAGGCGCGCGCGGCGAAGGCGGCTATATCATCAACAAAGACAACGAGCGATTTATGCAACGCTACGCCGCCAAAGCGATGGAACTCGCGCCGCGCGATATCGTCTCGCGTTCGATTCAAACCGAGATCAACGAAGGGCGCGGCTTGCCCGATGGCGGGGGTTGCGTCTATCTCGATCTGCGCCACCTGGGTCGCGAGAAAATTCTGGAACGACTCCCCGGCATTCGCGATATCTGCATCAGTTTCCTGGGTCTCGATCCGATCGAAAAACCGATCCCGATTCAGCCCGGTCAGCATTTCATTATGGGCGGCATTGACACCGACAAGGATGGCGCGACGATTTTGCCCGGCGTTTTCGCGGCGGGCGAGTGCGCGTGCGTCAGCGTCCACGGCGCGAATCGGCTCGGCGGAAATAGTTTGCTCGAGTGTGTCGTGATGGGGCAGCGCTCCGGTGCCGCGGCGGCAAAGTTCGTCCAGGGTAAATCATCCGCACTCAAAGAATCGGTCGTCGCCGACGCGCTGAAGAAAACATCGTCCGACGTAGACGCGCTTTTGAAATCGTCCGGCAAGGAACGCCTGGTCACGTTGCGCGATGCGATGCAAGACGCGATGACGGACAAGATCGGGATTTTCCGCGACGAGAAACCGATGGCGGAAGCGCTCGCGCTGTTGCGCGAACTGCGAAAACGTTATCGCAATATCGGCGTGGATGCGAAGAATCGCAAATACAATTTGGACTTGCTCCACACGATCGAACTGGGCGGAATGTTGGACGCGGCGGAAGCGACGGCGGCGGGCGCACTCGCGCGCAAAGAATCGCGCGGCGCGCACTCGCGGCTCGATTTCAAAACGCGCGACGACGCGAATTGGATGAAGCACACGCTCGCGCACTTTACACCCGACGGCGCGCGCTTGGATTACGAATCAGTGACAGTGACCAAGTGGCAGCCGGAGGAACGGAAATACTAGTGGTCAGTGGATAGTGGACGGTGATCAGAAAATTCTGACCACCGACCACTGACCACTGTACACTGTTGGAGACAACAATGAGCCAAACAGTTACTCTACGCATCTATCGCCGCGATCCGGATCTGGATGCGGCACCGAAATACCAGAACTATCAGATCGAATTGACGCCGGGGCTGACCGTGTTGATGGCGCTGTACCACGTTCTCGAAAACGTGGACAAGACACTCGCGTTCCGCGCGTCGTGCCGGAGCGCGGTATGCGGCAGTTGCGGGATGCACATCAACGGCAAAAATATGCTCGCGTGCGAAACGCAGCTCGCGCCGCTTGGCAACGAAGTTTTGATCGAGCCGCTGCCGCATTTGCCGGTGCTCAAAGACCTCGCCGTAGATATGACGCGGTTCTGGGACAAGTACGAAAAAGTACGACCGTACCTGATCGCGCTCAAAGCGCCGCCCCCTTCGGGGAAGGAACGCCTGCAGAGCGTCGAGGATCGCAAGAAAATTGACGAGTTCATTGATTGTATTCTGTGCGCGTGCTGTCACACTTCGTGCTCGACCGCGTGGTGGGACAAGGAATATCTGGGACCCGCCGCGCTCGCCAAGATGTATCGTTTCGTCGCGGATTCGCGCGATGAAGGCGGCGCGGAGCGCTTGCAGATCGCGGCGCGCGAAGACGGCGTCTTCCGCTGTCACACGATTTTCAACTGCACGGAAGAGTGCCCCAAGAAAATTCCGATCACGTTCGGAATTCAGGAAATCAAAAAGCGCGTGCTGTGGGGCAAGTTGGCGGGGCGGATGTAGTTGGGTGGTTTGATAGTTGTGTTGTTGGATAGTTGCATCGCCGCGCGATGCGAGAAAAACGCGGATGATGGTTGCGAATGGTGCGGACGGGTTGTATGATGCCCGCAAAGGAGAGGAACGATGGCTCTGCAAACTGTGAAAGTGAAACTGCCTAGCGTGCTCTACCGGCGCTTGGAGCGCGCGGCGGTAGTCACGCGCCAATCTCTGGACGTCGTACTTTTGCAAACGATCCGTGGCAATCTACCGCCTTTGCTGGAAGATGTTCCCGCCGAGGAAAGCGGCGAATTGCGCGCTCTGCTGAAACTGCGCGATGATGATCTTTGGGCGGTGGCGCGTAGTTCGATTGACCCGAAACAGTGGCGGCGCCACCAAGCGCTCCTGCGGAAAAATGCGGCGGGCGCGCTGAACGAACGCGAGCAGGCGGAACTCGCGCGTTTGCGCGCCGAGACGGATCATCAGGTATTGCGTAAATCATTCGCGCTCGCGGTGTTAAAGTGGCGCGGGTATGCGTTGCCAAACGTTGAGGCGCAGGCAAACAATGTCATGGCGTAAAAGCATCTCGGTGCGCTTGCGCCGGCAGGTCGCCGAGCGCGCTGGGCATCGGTGCAGTTATTGTCGCAGTCCAGAAATCGTCGGTGTGCCGATGGTGGTGGATCACGTAACTGTAGTCTGGCGAAAATAGACCTTGGAATTGTGCAAAAACAAAAATATTGCCCGGAAATTGGCAACACGAAACTATCATCGGAAATCAAGCGTAAAATTCCGACCGCCGGCATGTTTGAAATTGG
>VGOB01000028.1 GCA_016865935.1 Chloroflexota bacterium
TCGTTGTGGTTCAATCGCGTCAGACGTTTGAGAGCGGCCTCCTGGTTGCCCATGCCGCGAACCAAGGCGGCTTGATTGCCCGTTGGGCGGTCCAGGATCGCCAACACGTAGTCGGTCAGCCCTTTAATTTGATGCCCGTGAGCCCAGGGCAACATCGCTTGGATATATTCTTGAACGGCTATGGTATCGTCTGGTGTGGTCATCCATCGATTATGCCACAACAAGACAATTTTACGTAAATTACAAATGTGTCCTGACATCAGCGGTGTGCGCGCAAATTTTTGCGCCACAATCCGCTGTCCCTCCGCGCTTAGCGCGAACGCGATGAAATCTTGCATTTCGAGATCAGGCGATTGCGGCACGACGAACGTCAGTGTTCTGATGAACGGATACTTTTGATTCTCGACGGTTTCGCGCGCAAGCGGCACATCGTCCACCGTCAGCGCGCGTACGTCGTGCGTCAGCGCGCCCATCGAGGTGTAACCAATCGCGGTTGGGTTGCGCGCGACGAAATCCACGACCGCCGATTCGCTTGGCATCACGAGCGCGGTGCGCGTCACGCGCGTCGCATTCATCGCCATCTTCTCGAACGCGTCGCGCGTGCCCGAACCCTCCTCGCGGCTGACGACGACAATCGGCTTGCCCGCCATCGGACCGAGGGGCCATGTTGCAATCTCGCCTGAGAAAACCTGGACGAGTTGCGAGCGCATAATCGCGTTGATCGGATTCGACGGATGGACGATCACCGCGACGCCGTCACGCGCGACGACAACCGCGCGCGTCCCGTCGAGCTCGTGCGGTTTGATCGCGCGCGCAACGAGTCCGATCGTGTTGGTGTACTCGCGCGCGGCGCGAATGCCGACATCGGAGTTTGCCGCGCGGATCGTGATGGTTACATAAGGACGCGATTGCGTGTACGTGTCCGCAAGCGATTGCGCGATCCCGTGCATTGAATCGCTGCCGATCATTTGCATTTGCACGGGCTTGTGCGGCGGCGGCGCGCAGGCGGCGAGGAGGAGGAGCAAGAATCCGAACCAGCGTTGAATCTGACCGATGACCGATGACCGATGACCGTCGTTCGGTCGTCGGTCGTCCGTCATCCGTCGTCGGTCGTCCGTCATATCACCCTCGCGCCACCGCGACGCCGATGACGAGCGCGGCAAGCAGCCAACGATAGTACACAAACAGATCGGTTGAGTTGCGTTGCAAAAAGCGCAACAGGAATGCGATGCACAGGTAGCCGCTGATCGCCGCGCTCAACATTCCCACGCCGAAGAAAATCAATTCGGATGGCGCAATCCCTTTGCGCGCGAGATCGAACACGCTCTTCGCGCCCGCGCCCGCGATGATCGGCGCGGACAGCAGAAACGAAAAGCGCGCCGCGGCTTCGCGTTCCAGCCCGAGCGCGAGTCCGGCGGTGATCGTCGCGCCGGAACGTGAAACGCCGGGAAACAGCGCGAGCGCCTGCGCGCAGCCGATCAGGATCGCGTCCTTCAGCGAAACCTGGTTCAGCGCGCGCGTGTGCCGCGCGATCCGTTCCGCGATGAACAACGCCGCGCCGAGCAGCGCGATGATGACGCCCATCGCGATCATCGCGCCCGTGTTATGCTGCGCGTTCGGCGCGTGGAACAGTTCTTCGATCTTGCTTTCGAACAGCACGCCCGCGCTCGCGCCGGGAATACTGCCGATCACGATCCACCACGCGAGTCGCCGATCCACATCGTCGCCGCGAGTAGTGTCATTGCGAGGGCGGTTTTCGCCCGAAGCAATCTCCAATTCGCGATTTGGGGATTGCTTCGCAAACGTCGCTCGCAATGACAGGATAGACTGGATTCCGGCGCGGAATAACCGGATCCAATCGCGCGCGAAAAAGATCAAGAGCGCGACGAGCGTTCCCAGATGCAGCGCGACATCGAACGCAAGACCTGGGTCGTCCCATTGGAACAACCAAGGGATGATGATCAAATGCGCCGAACTCGAAATCGGAATGAACTCGGTCGCGCCTTGCACGAGTCCAAGGAGAATGGCTTGAAAAAGATTCAACAGTGCTCCTTCAATTGCGGCGCGCGAATTGTTCCAGCAGCAGCGCGACGCCGAGCGCGATCAGACCCAGGGGCCACCACTTGCCCCACTCGCTGCCGCCGAACGGAATCAAGCCGATGGTGATCAACACGCCCGCGCCGATCACCAGTCCGATGATCCCGCGCCGATGACCAAAACCGAGCGCGCGCAACAATGCTTGGAGCAACAAAATGCCGCCCAAGCCGATCAGAAACACGCCCCAGAAATTGTCCCACCGCACGCCGAACATTTGATTTTGCGCGAGCAGAAACGCGATACCCAGCACGATCAACACCAGTCCGCCGGTCATCGCGCTCAACGGATCGCGCGGGTGATTACGTTCGTCACTCATTTGTGCCTCCTCAAATACGACCGCCGACAGACGACCGCCGACCGCCGCGAATTTTTTGACGAAGGACGAACGACGAATTTCGTCCTTCGTCTTTTGTCGTTCGTCGCGATAAAAATTTCATCTATTCAGCAGATCGATCACGCGCGCAAGATTCTCGACGCGCGCATCCGCGAAAGCCAGGTCTTGGTGTCGCGTGTACCGGTTTGGCACGACGATGACGCGCAAGCCCGCCGCCTTTGCCGCCGCCGCGCCGCTCGCGCTGTCTTCCAACGCGAGACAGCGCGCCGCGTCAATGCGCAATTGTTCACACGCGCGCAAATACGCGTCCGGCGCGGGCTTGCCGTTTGCCACGTCCGATCCGGTCACCATCGCGCGAAACAAGGACGCGAGTTCCAAGCCGCGCACAATCGTTTCGACTTGCGCACGCGGCGAGCCGGAGGCGATGGCCATTGGCAGCGCGCGCGCTTGCAGATGGTCGAGCAAGACGCGCGCGCTGGGCATCAGCGTCAGATTGCGCGGATCGGCGACGATGCGCGCGTACTCAGTGTGATGCTCGCGCGTCAATTCGTCCGCCGACGCGCGAATGTGAAAGCGCGCGATCAAGTACTCGGAATTCTCGCGCTGGGAAATGCCGACGAAGGCGCGTCCGAATTCTTCGTCCCGAATTTCGTACTCTACGCCGTGCCGCGCCAGCGTCGCGTTGAACACGCGCCGATGCAACGGTTCGGTATCCACCAATAATCCGTCGAGATCAAAAATGACTGCCTGAGTTTCCACCGTAATTTCCCAACCAGGTTTGGGCGCGCGACGCCCACACGAGTTGCAACAAGTTGATCGCGTAATGCGCGATGAATGGCGCGATCACACTTTGCGTCGCCAAGAATAAAATAGACAACACCAATCCCAGCGCGGCGGCGACGACGATGCCGAGCGCGCCTTGCGGCAAGTGCATCGCGCCAAACAGAATTGACCAAATGAACGCGAGCGCGAGCGGCGGCGCGAACGCGCCAAACCCGCCGAGCAACAACGAGCGAAATAACAATTCTTCCAACAGTACGGCGGGAATCAGCGCGAGCGGGACGAGAAACCATTCACGCGAGTTGCGCGGCAAAATACTTTTGACGACAATCGGCGAGTAGATCGCCGCGCCGAAACGCGCGATTGCCCCGCGCGTCAAGCGCGGCACGCTCAGCGCGCCGACGATGCCGACGAAACAGCCCGCCAGCAGATCGCGCGAGAGATCGAGCGACTGCCAGCCGAACTGCGCGAACGATTGTCCGCTGATCCACGCCAAGCCAAGGCACACGCCGATCAACCCCACGCGCAAAAGATTTTCGGCAGGGAGCAATAGCAAATTGAAATCAGGCGTCATCTCGCGCAAGGCGAGCGCGGTACGCCACGTGCCCCACGCGAGAAATGCGAGTAACAATAATGTGCCGAGGGTGAAAAGAACCATTTGATTTGGTAGTTGGGTAGTTGCATAGTTTGATAGTTGGATAGTTCGGTTGCTTCAAGATTGGGCAACGATTCAACTATGCAACTATCAAACTATCGAACCATCAAACTATCGAACGACAACGGCAAATTGAAATTCCGCCGCCTCGGTCGTCGTGGGCGCGTGCGCGGTGACGACGAGTGTCGCGCGCGCGCTATTTTGGCTGAACCCGGTGAGCGTGTAACTGCCACGATTTTGCGCGTCGAGCGGAATCCGCACGATGCGCGTCGCGTCACCTGCTTCGATGATCTGCGCGATGAATTTTTGCGGCAGAACGTTATCGGTGCGAATGAACCCCGCGGCTTGCCAGCCGCCTTCGCCGCTTTCGATGTCGTCGCGGTAGCCGATTTCCGGGATCGCGATGTCGTCCAGCGCCCAACCCGGCGCGTTGTACGCGTCGTCGGTGATGTACTCAAAACGCACCAGAATCGTTTTTCCCGCGTACGGCGACAAATCAACTTGTTCCTGAATCCAGCGCGCCGGAGTTTTTGATTTTTCATCCACGATGCCAGAGCGACCGGTGAACGCGTGTCCGTAACTCGCGCCGTTTGGATTGTTCGTCGTCGTCGAGTTGCCGCGCAGGATGTCCCAGGTCTTGCCGCCGTCGCTCGATGCGGCGACGTACGCGTAATCGTAGTTCGTTTCGATGTCGTGCCACGTCCAGAATTGCAGCGTCGCGCTTTTCGCGCGCGTCAGATCGAACGAGCGCGTCAACGTCATATTCGCCAGATCGGCGCGATTGGAGTACCACATCCACTTGCCGCTGTAGGCATCCGCCGCGATCAATTTCGCCGTCGTCGTGCCGGTGAAATAGATCGTCACGTCGCGCTTGTCCGGCGCGAGCGCGAAATAACTGGCGGCGTACTGTTTCAGCGGCACGGTGCGCGTGATTGGATATTGATTCAGATTGCCGAGACGCGTCACGCGAAATTTTTCTTCGTTCGTGTACGCGTATCGTCCGTTTTCGATCTTGGGATCGTTCACGATGTTCGTGACCGCCCAGTCGGCAAAGAGATCGTCAAAGCGCAAACCGTTCGCGCGGCGATCGAGCGCGACTTGGACGCCGGGAATTCCTTCGCGCGTGGTGTGAATGATCTCGCGAATCATCTCCACGCCGAATCGTCCGGCGACGTAATTGAAAAAGAGATACGCCGCGCCGTAATGCGCGCCCGATTCGTTTGGCGCATTGCCCCAGGTATTCAACTGCGTATCGGGTTGCCGCGCGAAAATTTCCGTCACGCCCAGCACGCGCAAGCCATTGATCTTGATTGCGAGATCCGCCATTCCTTCGTCAATCCAGCCGGTTTTGGATTTCGCTTGAGAGTGGTTGATCAGATGTTCGAACTCGTGCGCGAGAGCGCCGTTGTATTCTTCGCCATTCAGCGGCACGGCTTCGATGTTCATATAAATGAGGTTGCGTTGATTGCTGAACGGCGCGAACGCGAGCGGATGCGCGTCCACACTGCTGAAATATCCGGCGGCATCGTCAAAGCGCGTGTTCAAAATGTGAATCCGCCCACTTGCATCCAAGCCGATGCCGGGCGCGCCGAAATATTTGACGTTGGTCGGATAGATGCGCGTTTCAAAAAAATCTGCCGATTGCTTCAGCGCGTTCGCGTCGAACCTGAGTCCGTCCTCGACCCAGAAAAGCGAGTGTGGCGTGGCGGCGTGCAATGTCGCGTGCGCCGTTCGATATTCGCCGGTCGCCGCGTTTTTGATCACGAAAAATTTGTCGCGATCGCCGACTTTCCACGCGCGCGGCGCGGGCGTTGGCACGGGCGTCAACAGCGCGAGATTCTTGCGGAGGCGCGGCACGATCTGGTACAGATCGCGCGGCGGAATTTGTGTGCGGAGCAGCGCGTCCGCCGTCGTATTGGCGGGGTACGGAGTTCCGAGAGTGCTTGGAGTTGGCGATGGCGTCGCGCGTGGCGCGAGAGCGGAACGAAGCGGGTCAATGCCAAACCAAAGCAATCCGCCGGTGCTGGCAAGCAGGCAACACAAGCAAATCACCAGCGCGGCGATGATCGCGAACAATATTTTTTTGTTCATTCTGAACCCTTAGCGAAATTTTTTGCCGATGATCGGCAGGCGCTTGAGCGCGGCGCGCAAAATCATCTTCGCGGCGCGACCGGCGTAAATGCGTTCGTGGACGGTTTCGCGCATCACCCACTGCGCGGAGCCGTCAGCGCGAAAGCCGTGTTCGGTTCCGGCAGGCACGTACAAAATCGTGCCGGGTGTGCCGCGCATCTCGCGTCCGTCAATCAGGATCGTCCCTTCGCCTTCCAGCACGTCGAACACTTCGTCGGTGTGATCGTGGCGATGATACGGGACGACCTGACCGCGCGTAAAGCAGACCAGGCGTCCGAAGAATGCCTCGCCGTCGAACAGATTCACGTTCGACAATTGCGCGTCCGAAAATTTCTTTATCTCGTTTACGTTGGCAGTGAAGAAACGCATAATATTCCTTCTGTCATTTCGAGGCGCGTTTTTTTGCGCCGAGAAATCTCACTAGCGTGACAACGAGATTTCTCGCTTCGCTACCCAGAAACTTGACGTTCGTAGTATGCGCTTCAGCGCACGGGACGGCGATGAATCGCCCACTACGAACGCACGCGAGTTTCTTGCGGCAAACATACCGCGCGACGGTATGTATTCTCGAAATGACAACGTGGTTGAGTAGTTATCGCGAAATTTGTATTCGTGTTCATTCGCGGAATAGTTATCTCAAACTCCACAGCGCGAGCGCGCCAAAAGTCGTGATGATGATCCCGGAAATCCAATTCACCCAGCGCAGCGCGCGCAGATCGAAACGCGCGCGGAAGAAACTGACGCCGCCGCTGAGCGCGAGCCACCACATCGCCGAACCGGCAAACACGCCGAGCACGAGCAGCGCGGCGGAAAGGAAATCGCTGCTGCCACTGACGAATCCCAGTCCGGCAAAAACTGCGAGGAACGAAAAGATCGTCATCGGGTTGGTGAGCGTCAGAAAAAAAGTGGACGCGTACGATCCGACTAGTCCAACGCCTTGCGCGTTCGCTGCGCGTTCGGAGGGCTGCGCGAGCAGAGTCTTGATGCCAAGATAACACAGAAACGCGCCGCCGACAAGTCGCAGCGCGATTTCTTGGCTGGTGAGAAAACCGGAGATGATTGTCAGTCCGAACGCGGCGATGCTGCCGTAAATTGCATCGGCGGTTGCCGCGCCCAAGCCCGAGACGAATCCCGCCGCGCGTCCGTCCGCGAGCGTGCGCCGGATACACAACACGCCGATCGGTCCGACCGGCGCGGCGATGGAGAAACCGAGGAGCAATCCTTTTAGCAGAAACTCCATGTTGATCGCAATGAGCCAATTGCCCAATGAGCCAATGAGCCAAACCTCTTCTTGGGAAAATCGTTTGGCTCATTGGTTGATTGGTTGATTGGTTCATTCTCCAGCCATATCGCGCTTGCGAATTTCTTCGTCGAGCGGATTTTCGTACAGATGATTTTCGCCGGGCGCGCCGCGCAACAGTTCGATGGCGTGCGGGAGCGCGGGTAAGATCACCGCGAGATTTTCGCACGCGGCGGTGGGACTGCCGGGCAAGTTAACGATGAGCGTGTGACCGCGAATTCCGGTGACCATTCGCGACAACATCGCGTACGGCGTTTTTTGTAGCGACGCCGCGAGCATCGCTTGCGCCAAGCCCGGCGCGTCGCGTTCGATCACCGCGCGCGTTGCTTCGGGTGTGACATCGCGCGGCGCAAAGCCGGTACCGCCCGTCGTCAAGATCAAATCGAGATGCGCGTCGTCGCACCATTTCATCAGCGCGCCTTTGATCTCGCCAAAATTATCGGGCACGATATGTGTGAGGTCAACGTCTTCATCGAAATGCTTTCCGATCATTTCGCGCAGCGCGGGACCCGATTGATCTTCGTAAACACCTTGCGACGCGCGGTCGCTGATGGTGAGGATGCCGATTCGCATATTTTATCCGTTCAAAGTTTCAGGTTCAAGGTTCAAAGTTGAAAAACCTTGAACCTTGAACTTTGAACTCAAGGAAGATGTACTTGCTTCCGCCCGTACTGGTTCATCAACGCGACAGTTTCTTCGATCGGCAGACCTGGGACGATGCGATCATCGCGTCCGATCATCGTGTCCGCTTTGAAGAGCGAATTGAGAATCGCTTCTTCCGTCGCTTCGACGACTGCCCAGAACATATAGTTGATCAGATCGCCTTGCTCGATGATTTGCTCGGCAGGGTACGTCAGCGCGTCGGCGAAATGTTTTTTGCGGCGCGGCGTGCTGAACGCGATGACGAAATCGCCGCTGGTGTTGCCGGTGTGCGAGCCGGTGCGCGCGAGTCCGTTCTGCGCGCGTCGCGCGAGCCGCGTCAAGATGCGCGTCGAGCACGGCGCGTCGGTTGCGAGCACGACGATGACTGAGCCGCTGTCGGTCACGCGCGATCCTTTTGTCATTGCGAGGAGCGGTTTTTGCGACGAAGCAATCTCCACGTTGCGAGTTGGAGATTGCTTCGTCGCGGAGTTTATCCTGAGCGAAGACGAAGGACTCGCAATGACACCTTTCCGCCGCACCGGTTTGTACTGCTCCAACTCGCGCCCGATCGGCACACCGTCAATCATCAATTGCGGACGCCAGCCGAAATTCGTTTGCGCGAGAATGCCGACGGTGTACCCGCCCAGTTTGTCGGGCAGTTTGCGCGACGCGGTGCCGATGCCGCCCTTGAAATCGTAGCAGATCATTCCCGTGCCGCCGCCGACCGCGCCTTCCTCGACGGGACCGCCTTTCGCAGAATCAATCGCGAGGAAAACGTGATCGCGCTGGACGTGGCGCCCGCGAATGTCGTTGAGGTACATATCGTTCGTCTCGGCGACGCAAGGACTGATGCCCCAGGTTTCCGTGCCCATCGCCTTGTTGCGATCGAGCGACCAATCAATCACCGCGTCCGCAACGCGCGCGACGTTGAGCGAATTCGTGAGCATAATCGGTCCTTCGATGCAGCCCATCTCGTGAATCTGCTCCGCGTTCGTCACTTCGCCGAAACCGTTGATCGCGAGTACCGCGCCGGTCACTTTTTCCAAAAAGAGATCGCTGCCGTGCGGCAGAATCGCGGTGACGCCGGTACGAACTGGTCCCGTACCGGGAATAAGTTTGCCCGCGCCTTCGATCAGCGTGGTATGCCCGACGCGAACGCCCGCGACATCTGTGATCGCGTTGTAGCGTCCAGTCTTGATGCGTCCGATTTTGATGCCGAGATCGCGCGCGCGTGGTCGTTTCAAAGTCATAGTGTTTTTCCGTTCGGTTCTAATTGCCAGAATAATTTGATTATGCTAGAATGGCGGTGGGAGGCAAAAATGTCAGAAACGTTTGTGCCCTTACGCTTGCGCGACGAACTGGACGCGCTTGCCGACACCGGTTTGTATCCCAGTGAAGAATCTTTTTTGGCGGATGCGGTGAACACGCTGCTCGCGGCGCGGCCCGATGTGCGCGAGGCGCTCGCGTGTCAATTGTACGCGCGCGGCGTTTTTTCGCTCGGACGCGCCGCCGAATGGAGCGGCTTGACCATCGAGACGCTCAAAGCCGCGCTGCATCGGCGCGGTATCGCGCGCACGGCGTTTGAATCGCCGGACGAAATTAGCGCAATGGCTCGCCAGACACTGCGCGCCGCCGGGAGAAATCAACCGTGAGCGTTGTCGTCATTTTGGACAGCGACTTTCTGAGCGCGTTTCTCAAAATCGAACAGATGCCGCTGATTCGATCCTTGTATCAGGTTGAGACAGTCGCCGCGCCACCCGCCGTGTATCGTGAAGTTGCCTTGACCAGTCTCTTGGCATCCTTGACTGCTCTCACTTGGGTCAAGGTCGTCGCGCCTTCCGTAACACAACTCGAAGCTTTGGCGACTGATGAATCTTTTCGTCGGCTGGGCGCGGGCGAGCAAGAAGCCATCGCGCTTGCCATCGCGCAAAAGCCGACGGTGCTTTTGGGCAATGATAACCAGGCGCGCCGCGTCGCAACAAAACTTGGCGTGGACGTGGTGAACATTCCCGCCTTCTTGCTCGCGTGCAAACAAGCGCGATTGGTGGATCGGCAGACCTTGGCTGCGCTAATCGCCGACTTGCGCGCCAAAGATTTTCTTGGCTTTCGCCAAGCCGATTTGGATTTGTTAATGGGTTGACATCATCGTCTTGCCCATAATCGTAATCTCCATCGTTTCCCAACCGCGATGATTGTAAAACTCCACAACGTCTTCGTTGCCGCGCTTGACGAGCAGGTACGCTTTGGGGCAACCTTTCGCGCGCAATCGTCGCTCGACCTCGTCCATCAATAAACGGATTCTCGCTGCGCGGCATCGCGGCGACGAGTTGCGCTTCGGTGATCGCGCCGCGCGTCGCCATCGCCGCCGATGCTTCTTCGCACGTCAGCGTTTGCTTTTGCCGATACAACGGAACATTCGTCAGACGAATATTCGTCGTCGCGGCAGGTGCGGCAGATGGATTTGGCGCGCCGGGGATGTTCAAACGTTGTCCCGTGTAAATCATCCAATCATTCGGCAAGTTGTTGGCATACGCAATCGCTTGCGCGGTTGTGTCGTAACGCAGCGCGATGCGCGCGAGAAATTCGCCGGGCTGGACGATGTGCGTTTGGCGATTAGGTGATTGGGTGATTGATTTGTCGGACGCGATGCGCGTTGGGATTTTGAGCGACCAGCCGACATAGAGCACACCGTTCGCAGGCAGATTGTTCGCGGACGCGATCGCGTCAATCGTCGTGCCAAAGCGCGCGGCGATCGAAAAAAGCGTGTCGCCCGCGCGCACGGTGTAGTACCCGCTCGGCGTCGTCGGCGCAACATCGTTATCGCGCGGGCTCGTCGGAATCGTCAAGCGCGTACCCGCGTACACCCAACTGTTGACGTTGATGCCGTTCGCGTTCGCAATCGCGTGGGGTGTGACGCCGTACGCGCGCGCGATGCTGTACAGCGTCTCGCCCCACGCGACGGTGTGAGTGGTGGGAGAATCAGCGGCGAGGGGCAAACTCATCATCAGTAGCAAGGCGATTATCAGTACCAATAGTCGCGCGATCACCCCAGCCATTCCAAGTTACGCAAACGATTGTCGCTGACTTGCCAATACTGGATATCGGCAACGCTAACGCGCGCGACCTTGCCCATCCTCTCGGACTTGGTATGAAATGCCGATAGCCGGAGAAGGCGCCGCAAGAGTAAAGGCAATTGTTCTTGTTCTTCATTACGCAAGGGAAAACAGAGAATGCAATATTGGGAGTGAACCAAGCCCCGATCCCAAAATCCCATATCAATTGTGACGAAGGTTGGTTGATCCAATTCGCGCAACAACACCGGAACGCGCTCATCTTTGATGACCTCGTTCGGTCGCAAAGCGCGCAACCGTTGAACGGTGATCCAACGCGCGAGGGGGATGAGGACCTCCTGATCGAAGAGTTGGTCATCCAGTACGATCTGGCTCACGCGGCAACCTCAAGCGGCTGGCGGTAACGTGTCTGCAGCGCGTCGATGGCTAGTTGGATGGCTTCTTCAATCGCAGTCCGACTTAATTCCGGATAACTGTTGAGCAACTGATCAGCCGAATATCCTTTTGCCAAGAGCGCTAAAACGGTATCCACCGGCACGCGCGTTCCCCTGAAAGTCAATTGCCCGTGACAAATATCCGGGTCAACCACAAGATATTTCCCAATTTCGGTGCGTTTCACTATTCCCCTTTCTCTCGCGCTCGCCGCGCCTCCTCCATCGCGCGCTCCAATTGCTCGCGCCATTCTTGCGCGCGCGTCTTGGGGACCAGCGGTGCGGGCGACGCCGGCACGATGGCGGTCGGCGGAGTTTCGACTGGGGGCGCGGCTGGCAGTTCAGGCGCGGGCGATTCCTCCGCGCGTGGCGCCGGTTCGGATGGCGCGACCGGTGCCTCCGCGTCCTCGATTTCATCGCCGGGTTCCCCGACATCTTCGAACCAGGTGATCGCTTCGGCGCGCGGCTCCGGCGCGTCTTCTGGCAGAGGAATTTCCTCTTCGATGATCAACGGTTGCGCGATCTCTTCCGGCGATTCCGTTTCTTCGACTTGATCGGTGCCGGGAATCTCCGCATCTTCGAGCGCGCCGGGGATTGGCGTTTCTGGTTCCGCGACTTCAGGAATTTCCTCTTCCACAATTGGCTCGCCTTCGATCAGGTTGCGCCAGGGACCGTGAACGCCATCTTCAGTCACGCCGTAGTAAACGAGCGTTTGCTCGCCGATGCGTTGCGCGAGATCGTACCGCACTTTGCTCGCGCGCTTGTACGTCTTGGCGATCGCAATGCCGCCGACCCAGGTGAGCTTGCTCGGATGAATCGGATTTTTTTCGCGCTCGGCAATCGCGTACTGCCACAAACGCCGCGCGCTCTTGAGCGTCACATTTTGCACGACGCGCATATTGCGCAGATCACGCACCGCGTAGTACCACACGCCCTTGCGTTGTTCCGCCGCGACGATTTCGACGCCGGTGCGCGGCGGCGTGATCGTCGGCGCAAGCGCCGGCATTTCGATTTTCGATTCGGCGGGCGCAACGGGGGCGGTTTCGACGCGCGCGGTTTTTGGCGCGGGCGCGCCGGTCACCGCCAATTCGATCGCGAGCGCGTCGCGGACGAGTTGCAGAATTTCGTCGCGCACCGCCAGTCCGGTTTCGTTTTCCGAGCGAATGTAAATGTAACTTTCTTCCAGCACGTATGGCACGTCGCTCCCGCGCGGCACGATCACTTGCAAAACATTCTTGCCCTGACTCTTTTGCGTTTCGATTTGCACTTCGAGCGGCGGCAAAATCCCTTTCGCGATGGCGGCGCGCAAATCGGTCATCGCTTGCTCCGGGCGGTCCACGCCGACGACCGGCTTGCGCGCTTCCGCGCTCGCGCCGATGTAGACGGTGCCGCCGTTCGTGTTTGCCAGCGCGACGATGTCTTGCAAGATCGCGCGCGCGACGCCGCGTTTTTCGCCCAGCCGTTCGTGAAACGCCTGGATCAACGTCTCGCCATGTTCGCGCGCTTCGCGCAGCGGATCGAACGGCTCTGCGGCGGCGGGGCGGTACGGACGCGTGCGCGAAAAATCGTTCGCGGCGAAAACGGCTTTGATCGCGTCGAACGATAATTCGTCGAGCAGAATTTCGGTCGCGCGGTCGCCGATGCCCATTTCGTTTTTGAACCTGGGATCGAAATCGAGTTTGTGCGCGTCGCTGCCTTGGATGCAGTGCATGCGGCGCGGATATTCCGGCTTGGTGCCACTGAAGAACATCGCCGTCCGGCGGCGCGATTTGGAATCGAGATCGGTCACTTCGAGCGCGTGCAAGTTCGAGTCTTGGGTGTACGCGATGCGTGTCTGTCCGCCGAAATCGAATCCGGGCATCGCGACGCCGTGTGACGAATTGGCGTGCGCGGCGATCACGAGTCCGCCCGCTTCGTTGATCGTGCGATAGATCGTCAGCACGTCGCTCGTCGCGCCCACTTCGCCGCTGCCGAGATCGAGTTTATCGGCGGGGACGCGGAGCGAGAGCAAGAGGTGATCGAGTTCGCGCACGGTTGTTTCGGGCGGAAAGAGCGCGAGGACGTGAAAGCCGAGTGTCGCGGTGATTTCGAACCCGGGCAGAATCAAAATTTTCTCGCGCAGGCGGCGATGCTCGTCCAGTTGTTTGCGTTCGTCGTCGCGCAGGCGTTTCAAGCGCTCGAGCATTTCGAGCGACTCGACTTCTTCGAGCAGGCGCGCATAGCCCGCCGCCGTGTTGTGATCGGTGAACGCGATCACGTCGAGATTTTTCTCTTCCGCTTTTTTGAGCAGGTCGAGATAGGTCACGCCAGTTTGTTTGAAATCGGCAGACGCTGGGGAGTGCAAATGCAAATCCATGCGGTACCACTGGCGCTGGGTAGTTTTTTTTCGATGAACCATCGGGGTTCCTTCCGTGTGTGGCGAATGACGAATCGCAGATGGCGCGTGGCGAGGGCAAGTCAATCAGCCATCAGCCGTCGGCTATCAGCAATTTGCTATTCGCGGGAAGGATCAGCGCGGGGAGAGAACGTACTGCCAAATGGGCGAGGCGTTTATCGTGTAAAAACGAAAATCGCTCGCAGAGTCACACGCAGAAATCGCTCGACAAAATTTGCGTCAATATTTTTTCGACTGCGGCATTTTTCTAATCGCCGAAAATCAATCAGTCGCTTGTAATCCGACGCAAGCAATGGTCGAGTCAAGGGGCGCGCGCACAATCAGCGCAAATTCTCTTGCCGTCAATGATCCTTGCCTGAATGGGGACAATCGGTGTCATTGCGAGAAGCGTAGTTTGTGACGAAGCAATCTCCGAAATGGAAGCGGAGATGGCTTCGCCGCTCACGATGACCCGCGCGGCGATTCGATAATTCGCGCGATCAAATTGTCCCTGGGTTGGTAGAAATTATTCGGTTGTTAATCGAGCACGAACCACGCAATACGCATCACGACTCCACTGAAAAAACTCGCTCGCGTACTACTTTTGGGTTAGAAAACGAGCGTGAAAAATTATCGAAAACGACATTCAGAGACCTTTTTTCAGTAGAGTCGCATCACGTATCACGTATCACGTTTCGCGTTTCTTTGCCGCGCGCGGCAGTTTGTCTTTCTGCGCCGGTGCGGTCTCGGCGGGCGCGTTGCCGTTGCCGCCCGCCGGTTTCACGGGGGCGGGCAGCAGCGCGGCGTTGAACACATCGGTCACGTTTTCCGCGAAGACGAACGTCAAACTCTTGCGAACTTCGTCCGGCAGATCGTCCAAATCTTTTTCGTTGCGCCGCGGCAAGATGATCGTCGTGAGTCCGGCGCGGTGCGCGGCGAGCACCTTTTCTTTGATCCCGCCGACCGGCAACACGCGTCCGCGCAGCGTGATCTCGCCGGTCATCGCGATATCATTGCGCACCAAACGGTTCGTCATCAGCGAGGCGAGCGCGGTTGCCATCGTCACGCCCGCGCTCGGTCCGTCTTTCGGCGTCGCGCCTTCGGGCACGTGCAAGTGAATGTCGCTCTGCTCGAAGGCTTTGGGTTCGATTGCCAGGTCTTTCGCTTTGGAGCGCACGTAGGAAAGCGCGGCTTGCGCGGATTCGCGCATCACGTCGCCCAGCTGTCCGGTGACGATGAACCCTTTGCCGCCCGGCATTCGCGTCGCTTCGATGAACACGATGTCGCCGCCGACCGGGGTCCAGACCAAGCCGGTTGACACTCCGGGGATGGAGGTGCGTTCCGCGATTTCGCGATAGAACTTGGGTTTGCCCAGCAACTCGCTCGCCTTGGATGGGTTGACGACGACCGGCAGTTCTTTGCCTTCCGCGATATGGGTCGCGATCTTGCGGCACACGCTTCCGATCACGCGTTCGAGGTTGCGGACTCCGGCTTCGCGCGTGTAGTCGCGCGCGATTTGACGAATGGCGTCGTCTTCGAACGTGATCTCTTCCGGCGTGAGTCCGTTTTCTTTGACTTGGCGCGGAACGAGATAACCTTTCGCGATGTTCAATTTTTCTTCTTCGGTGTAGCCGGAGAGGATGAGAATTTCCATCCGGTCGCGCAGCGCGGGCTGGATCGGTTCCAGTTGATTCGCGGTGCAAATGAAAATCACTTGCGACAGATCGAAATCCACGTCGAGATAGTGATCGCGGAACGTCTTGTTCTGCGCGGGATCGAGCACTTCGAGCAACGCGGACGACGGATCGCCGCGAAAGTCTGCGCCGATCTTGTCCACTTCGTCGAGCATCATCACCGGATTGCGCGATTCGGCGCGCTTTAACGATTGGATGATCCGCCCGGGCAACGCGCCGATGTACGTGCGCCGATGCCCGCGAATTTCCGCTTCGTCGTGCATCCCGCCGAGTGACATGCGGATGAACTTGCGTCCGAGCGCGCGCGCGATCGATTGTCCCAGCGACGTTTTGCCGACGCCGGGCGGACCGGCAAAACACAGGATCGAGCCCTTGTACGTTTTGGCTTCTTCGTCGCCGCCGCGTTCCAAACGCAATTTACGCACCGCGAGATATTCGAGGATGCGTTCCTTGACGTCTTTGAGATCGTAGTGATCTTCATCCAGAATCTGGCGCGCGCGCGCGATTTCCAGATGATCTTCGGTCGTCTTGTTCCAGGGCAATTCGGTCAGCCAGTCGAGGTACGTTTTGATGACGTGATACTCGGCGGCGGCGGGCGGCATCGTGCGCAGCCGCCCCAGTTCGCGCTTGGCTTCCTTCTCGGCTTCGGGCGACATTTTCGCTTCGGCGATTTTCTTTTCGTACTCTTTCGTCTCGACCGCTTGCTCGTCTTCCTCGCCCAGTTCCTTTTTGATCTGCTTCATCTGCTCGCGCAAGATGTACTCGCGCTGGGTCTTTTCCAGTTCGCCTTGCGCTTGCGATTGGATCTTCTTGCCGAGTTCCAGGACTTCGAGTTCTTTGGTGATCAGCGCGTCCAGGCGCGTCAGTTTGTCCGCGACCGAATCGAGTTCGAGCAGTTCCTGCGCGTCTTTCAGTTCCATCCGGATGCTCGTCGCGAGCATATAGACGAGTTGGCGCGGGTCTTCGACGTTCAGCGCCGCCATCAGCAATTCTTCCGGCAGATGCGGCGCGAGCGACGCGAGGCGGCGGAACAGATCGATCGTGTTCCGCATCAACGCTTCTTCCTGCACGTTCTTTTCGATCGTGTCCGGCAGGATTTGCATACGCGCGCGCAGGTACGGTTCGGTCGCGGTGAATTCTTGGATGCGCACGCGTTCGATCCCTTGCACGATCAGGCGCACGGTGTTATCGGGCGCGCGCAAGAGCCGGTGGATGATCGCGACGGTGCCAACGCCGAACACGTCGTCGGGTCCCGCCTCTTCGGGCTTGTCGTCTTTCATCGTGACCAGCGCGATCATTCGGGTCGCGCTCGTCGCGGCTTCGTCCACGAGTTTGATCGAGCGCGGCTGACCGACGTTGAGCGGGATCACCGTCAACGGATAGACGACGGTGCCGCGCAAGGGGAGGATGGGCAACTCGGTTGGGATATTCGGATTATTCTCTTGTTCTTTTTTTGCTTCTTCGGGTTCGGGCTCTTTTTTGCCGGTAAAGATTTGCATAGACGCTCCAAAGCAGTGAGACAGTGAGACAGTGAGACAGTGAGACAGTGAGACAGTGAGACAGTGAGACAGTGAGACAGCATCAAGCGGTTTGGATGCGGACTGGGACGCGATGTTCTTGCTTCGATTTGGGAAGCGTGATGTACAGCAAGCCGTTGTCGTACCTGGCTTCGATCTGCTCGGCATCGTACGTGCCGCTCAAGAAAACTTCGGTGCGGAATTCGCCGTAAGGGATTTCCAAGCAATGATAGCTGAGTTTGGCGTCCCGGTCTTGCCGCGCGCCGGTGACGGTCAGCACGCGGTCAACGAAGGTGATCCGAAAATCGTCCGGTTGCATCCCGGCGATTTCGACCTTGACGATCACCGCGTCATCGGTTTCGTACACGTCCGTCGGCGGACGCCACACGCGCGGGCGCGCGCGATGATCGTGCGGAAAAACCGAGTGCAACATTCGATCCATATGCCGTTCGAATTGCTCGACCTCATCCGATTCGAGCATTTCCTGCGCCATCACCATAAATGACCTCCAGTCTGGCTTGCGACTCAACGGGAATTAGTCAACGCGTCAATCGGTCAACCAGGGACAAGGCGACTGATTGACCAATCACTGCTTGACTACACCGGTAGAGTATAACACATTTGAGCGATTCGCTCAAGTTAAAAATTCGTATATTTCTGTTGCCCCGCTTGCAATCTGCGTTCGTTTGCGGTATAGTATGCTTGGAGTGAGGCGACGCTGTGCCTGACTCGAATTCAGTCCCTACGGAGGTGTCTTATGTTGGTGCGAGAGAGAATGACTGCCCAGCCCGTCGTCGTGCATCCCGATACGTCGTTCGGCGATGCGATGGATTTGTTGCGCGCCAAAAAAGTGCGCCGCCTGCCCGTCGTAGACGACAAGGGCGCGCTGGTCGGCATCGTCGTCGAAAAAGATTTGCTCAGAGCCGGACCATCGGCGGCGACGACGCTGAGTTTCTACGAAATCCCCGCGCTTCTTGCCAAGCTCAAAATCAAAGAGATTATGACCAAGCGCGTGATTACGGTGGAAGAAGATTGGCCCGTGGAAGAAGCCGCGCGCGTGATGGTCGAACACAAGATCGGCTGTCTGCCGATTGTGCGCGGCAATCAGTTGGTCGGCATCATCACCGAGACGGACATCTTTCGCGCGATGACGCTCGCGCTCGGCGGCGAAGCGCACTCGCTGCGCGTGATGGTGCGCGTGCCGGACACCAAAGGCGAGCTTGCCAAGTTGTCGAGCCAGATCGCGCAACTTGGCGGCGACATTCGGAGTCTGGTGACTTTGGTGGGCAAGGAATCCAAGCAAGGTGAGATCACGATGAAAGTGCTGGGGGTCAAGCGCGACGAGTTGGTGAGCGCGCTGGGGAAAATCGGCGTCCAAGTGGTGGATGTGCGCGAGGTGGGCACCAAGTACGAGCCCAAGTTGATTTCGTCGCATTAACCAGCAACCAGACCCGAGGGAAACGCGTCCTTCGGGTCTGTTGTTTTTGGCGAACTGACGTAAGAGAGTGTTTTAAAATCGCCCGTAGTAGCGACTTTAGTCGTTTTGGGGCGTGGCACGGGCGACTCAAGTCGCAACTACGAGCGCGCTCTTTGATTTTCAAAACACTTTCTTACAAATCATTTTCCGTTTGCCTCCTTGCTTGATGTTCTCACAAACAACAATGCCTGCCGTCCACGCGAAAAAACCGCGTCGAACGCGCAGGCACGTTTTGTACAAGTCGTATGGGAAAGCGCGAGACGAATGTCCAGCATTGGTTCCAACTCCAGAATTCGAACCGCGCGACAACACGCGTGCTGGGCAGTCATCACCCGCTCGATCAATTATACCGATGATTATAGCATCGCGAACGCGGAGCGTCAAATGCGAATTTCCCCGCACGCGCAAGGCGTGGTATAATGCAGACGCATAGAAACGCGAGGTGTACGATGTCAGCAATGTCTCTGAAAATCATTGGCGAGAAAACCGCCGTCGCCAAAATTGGCAAGAACGATGTAGTGCTTTTGCCTCTGGCGCGCTATCAAACCTTGATGAAGCGGCTGGAAGATTTGGAAGACCTTCTCGATTCTCAGCGATCCGTCGCAGAATATCGCGCGGGGCAAGGGCGCGCGTTTGGCGATTATTTGAAGGAACGTCGAGGCAAGCATCGTGTGTCAAGTAGTAAACGCTAGCCGCCGCGTCGAACGCGAACTCGATAAAATTCCCACGCGCGATTTCGAGCGCGTGGCTGAAGCGATCCAGCATCTCGCTGAAAACCCGCGACCGTTTGGCGTGGTGAAATTAGCCGCGAATATCCACCGGATTCGCGTTGGACGATACCGTGTCATCTACGCGATTGACGACGCGGCAAGAGTTATCATCATTACAAAAGTCAATAAACGTAATGAAGGTACGTACAAGAGTTTTGATTGATGGATCAGTCGAAAATCCGCAATCTCTGCATCATCGCGCATATTGATCACGGCAAGTCCACGCTGACCGATCGCTTGCTCGAAGCGACCGGCACGCTCGCCAAACGCGAGATGGTGGAGCAGGTGATGGACCAGATGGACTTGGAGCGCGAAAAGGGCATCACGATCAAGGCGAAAGCCGTCCGAATGCTTCATCGCGCGCGCGATGGCAACGAATACGAACTGAATCTGATTGACACGCCGGGACACGTGGATTTCACGTACGAAGTATCGCGCGCGCTTGCCGCGTGCGAGGGCGCGATTCTCGTCGTGGACGCGACCCAGGGGATCGAAGCGCAGACGCTGGCGAATCTCTACCTCGCGCTCGAACACAACCTTGTCATCATTCCGGTCGTCAACAAAATCGATCTGCCTTCCGCGCGTCCCGATGAAATTTCGCACGACATCGAACGCCTGTTGAACGTGCCGAACGATCAGATCGTCCAAGCATCCGCGAAAACTGGCGCGGGCGTACCCGAAATTCTTGAGGCGATTGTCGCGCGCATCCCCGCGCCGGTCGCCGATGCGACACTGCCGCTGCGCGCGCTCATCTTCGATTCCAAGTACGATGCGTACAAAGGCGTCGTCGCGTACGTGCGCGTCGTGGACGGCGAGTTACCCAAGAATCAAAAAATCAAACTGATGTCGTCCGGCTTGGAAATTGACGCGCTCGAAGTCGGCGTCTTTCGCCCCAAGATGGTCGCGGGCGAAACGCTGAGCGCGGGCGAAGTCGGTTACGTCGCGACCGGCTTGAAGAACGTGCGCGACATTCAGGTCGGCGACACGATCACGCACAGCGCCAATCCCGCGAGCGCGCCCGTCCCCGGTTATCGTCCGGCGAAGCCGATGGTGTTTGCGGGCTTTTATCCGGTCGAGACGAACGATTATCCGCTCTTGCGCGACGCGCTCGACAAACTGAAATTGAACGACGCGTCGTTGACGTACGATCCCGAAACGTCTGCCGCGCTCGGGTTTGGTTTTCGCTGCGGCTTTCTCGGTCTACTGCATATGGAAATCGTGCAGGAACGCTTGGAGCGCGAGTACGATCTGAATCTGCTCGCGACCGCGCCGAGCGTCGAGTATCACGTTTTGAAGCGCGACGGCAGCGTCATCACGGTAGACAATCCCGCCGAGATGCCCGGCGGCGATGAGATCGAAGAGGTCGAAGAACCGTGGATGCACATCCAGGTTTTCACACCGAAAGAGTACATCGGTCCGATTATGGACTTGGTCGTTCAGCGGCGCGGCGCGTTCGACAAGATGGAATATCTCGACGAACAACGCGTGCTGCTGACGTACTTTATTCCGCTCTCGGAACTGATCATTGATTTTTACGATCAACTGAAATCGCGCACGCGCGGCTACGCCTCGCTCGATTACACCTTCGCCGATTACCGCGTGAGCGATCTCGTCAAGATGAACCTGCTCGTCAACGAAGAAATCGTGGACGCGCTTTCGATGATCGTCCACAAAGATTACGCGTATCCGCGCGGCGCGGCGTTGTGCAAGAAATTGAAAGAAGTGATTCCGAGCCAAATGTTTCCCGTTCCGTTGCAAGCGGCAATCGGCGGCAAGATTATCGCGCGCGAAACGATTCGCGCGCGGCGCAAAGACGTGCTGGCGAAATGTTACGGCGGCGATATTACGCGCAAGCGCAAACTGCTCGAAAAACAAAAAGCGGGCAAGAAACGGATGAAACGCTTTGGCGTCGTCGAGATTCCGCAGGAAGCGTTTATGGCGGTGCTGAAACTTGGAGAATAGTTCAAGGTTCAAAGTTCAACGTTGAATCTCTAACTTTGAACCTTGAACTTTGAACTCGATTGGCGAGGTATCGTGGCATACAAAACCCTACGCGTTGAAAAATCTGATTCCATCACGACAATTTTCCTGAACCGCCCGAGCCAGCGCAACGCGCTCAACGGCGAATTGATCGGCGAGCTGCGCGCGCTGACGGACGAATTGCGCGGCGATGCGTCCACGCGCGCGGTGATCGTCACGGGCGCGGGCAAAGCGTTTTCCGTCGGCGCGGATGTGGAGATGCTGCGGCGCATCGGCGAAGTGTCCGCGCCCGATGAAACGCGCGCCGAAATCAGCAAATGGCGCGACGCGTTCGACGCGTTCGAGCAGCTGCCGCAGATCACGATCGCCGCGATCAACGGACTCGCGTACGGCGGCGGCGTCGTCCTCGCGCTGGCGTGCGATTTTCGGATCGCGTCCACGCACGCGATCTTCGGCTTGCCCGAAATCAAACTGGGGATGGTGCTCGCGCTCGGCGGGACGCAGCGCTTGACGCGTCTCATCGGCGTCAGCGCGGCGAAGGAAATGATCTTGCGCGGACGCAACGTCACCGCGTACGATTCGCAGCGCATCGGCTTGGTGCATCGCATCGCCGAACCGAACGAGCTGATGGGGCTGGCGCGCGGTTGGGCGGAACGCGAAATGAAGTACTCGCCGCGCGCGCTCGCGCTTGCCAAGGATCTGATCAATCGCTCTTTTGATCGCGCTGCGAACGCCTCCGCCGAAGCGGAAACCATCGCGCAAGTTGAATTGTTGCACTCGCCGGATTTTCTGGCGCGGTTGAAAGCGGTGAAAGAAAACGGAGAGATATGACAGGGAGACTGGGAGAGGGGGAGACCAGGAGAGAGGGAGAGAGGGAGAAAAAATCTCCCGCGCTCCCCCTCTCCCTCTCTCCCCCTCTGATTTGGATCACACTCGCCCTGACCATCGTCGTCGCCGCCGCGTTCCGCTTCTACGGACTGGCGTGGGACGGCGGTTATCTGTTTCATCCCGACGAACGTAAAATTTTGCTTGTTGCTGCGGAATTGCGTTTACCCGCAAATGCCTTTGAATTTTTCTCCACCGACAGTCCACTCAATCCAAAGTTTTTTGCCTACGGTTCCTTTCCAATCTATCTCTTGAAAATTCTCAGTGTGTTCGCGCCGACGCCTGCGCTCGCGGTTCCCTGGCGCGAAGATTTCGTCGGACTCGCGCTGCTCGGGCGCGCGCTCTCCGCGCTGTTCGATCTCGGCGCGATCGCGCTGACCTTTCTGCTCGCGCGGCGATTGTACGACGCGACGACTGGGCTGATCGCGTCCGCGTGCATCGCGGTCACGGTTTTACACATTCAGTTGTCGCATTTCTACGCGGTGGACACGTTGCTCACGCTGCTCGTCGTCGCGACGATGTACTTTGCCGCGCGTTTCGCGCAGGATCGCAAACGCCGCGACGCGATCGCGACCGGCATCGCGTTCGGACTCGCGCTCGCGACCAAGGTGACCGCGTTGCCGCTGGTTGTGCCGATTGTCGTTGCGGTAGTAAAGACGAATGGGAGAGAGGGAGAGTGGGAGAGTGGGAGAAATTCCTCTCCCTCTCTCCCTGTCTCCCTCTCTCCCGCGCTCCCCCTCAGGAATTGGCTGACACAACTCTGGTCAACCCGTGTTACGCTGGGAGGCATCCTCGCCGTCGCGCTCGCCGCGTTCATCGTCACGCAGCCGTACGCGCTCCTCGATCCGGTGCGCTATTTCGGGCAGATCGGTACCGAATCGCTCGTCGCGCGCGGTTGGCTCGATTATCCGTACACGCGCCAGTACGCCGATACGCTGCCCTTCGTCTACCCGATTGTTCAAAGCAGCATCTGGGGAATGGGTTTGCCGCTCGGAATTTTCGCGTGGCTCGGCAGCGCGCTCTTCGCGTGGCGCTGGTGGCGCGAACGCGGACGCGCCCTGAGCGGAGTCGAAGGGTGGCGCGACGGCTTTATTCTCGCGTGGGCGCTCATCTATTTTCTGATCGTCGGCGCGCAGTACGCGAAATATTTGCGGTACTTGTTGCCGCTGACGCCGTTTCTGTTTCTAATGGCGGCATCGGCGTTCAAGGTTCAAAGTTCAAGGTTCAAAGTTTCAGGTTTCAGGTTGCAGGTTTCACATTTCGGGCATCACGCATCACGTTTACTGTCTACGGTCTACGGCCTACTGTTGACCGTCTCGCTCGCCTACGCCTTTGCCTTTACATCACTCTACTCGCGCGAACATCCCTGGCTGACTATTTCCAAATGGATCTACGCGAGCGTTCCGCCGAACGCGACGATTGTGATCGAATACTGGGATGATGCGCTGCCCGTGCCGATGCGCGTCGGCGATGCGACGCGCGAGCCGGGCGAATACACAACAATCACGCTGCCGATGTACGACGACGACAACGCGGCAAAACTGGAAACGATCGTGAACACACTGCGCGACGCCGATTGCATCATTCTGGCGACGCAGCGCCTCTCTGCGCCGATCACGCGCCTGTCACAACGCTATCCGATTGCATCGCGCTATTATCGCGCGCTGTTCGATGGGCAACTCGGCTTTGAACTTGCCGCGTCTGCCGCCAATGGCATCGCGCTCGACGGACTCGTGATCGCGGACGATCGGTTCGACGGACGCGCGCCGCCGTTCTTCTCCGCGTCCGACGCGCGCGTCTGGAACTGGGGACGCGCCGACGAAAGTTTTACCGTCTACGATCATCCCTTGCCGCTCGTTTTCAAAAAGACGCGCGCGCTTTCGCGCGACGAACTTCGCGCGCGCTTGTCGCCCTGATCAAGGTTCAAAGTTCGAGGTTCAAAATTCACGCATCACGGAGCTAACTTGAAACTCTCCATCCTCATTCCCGTTTACAACGAACGCGCGACGATCCTGGAAATCATCCCGCGCGTCCAAGCCGTGCCGTACGAAAAAGAGATCATCGCGGTTGACGACGGCTCGACCGACGGCACGCGCGAATTGCTCGCGCGCGCGCCAAATGTCACCGCGCTGTACCACGATCGCAATCGCGGCAAAGGCGCGGCGATTGTGACCGCGCTCGCGCGCGCGACCGGCGACATCATCGTCATTCAAGACGCGGACTTGGAGTACGATCCGCGCGATTACGTGCAACTCATTCAGCCGATCATCGAAGGGCGCGCCAAAGTGGTGTACGGCTCGCGCTTTCTCGGTCCCCGGATGGCGATGTTCTTTTGGCACATGGTCGCGAACAAGGCGCTGACACTGATGACGAACATTTTGTACGACGCGATCTTGAGCGATATGGAAACCGGCTACAAAGCGTTTCGCGCTGACGTCATCAAAGGAATGCGGCTCCGTTCGCATCGTTTCGATTTCGAGCCGGAGGTGACGGCAAAAGTGCTCAAGCGCGGCATTCGCATTTTCGAAGTGCCGATTTCGTATTATGGGCGCGAGTACAGCGAAGGCAAAAAGATCGGAATGAAAGACGGCTTTGTCGCGATCTGGACGCTGTTGAAATATCGGTTTGTGGATTAACTCTGGCTGTGTCATTGCGAGGCGCGTCTTTTGCGCCGAAGCAATCCCCAAATCGCAAAATGGAGATTGCTTCGCTTCGCTCGCAATGACACCCGCCACTCTACGCCAATGCTCACCCAATATTTTGCCGCGCTAACCTTCCGCGACGACGAACGCGCGCTGACGCGCGTTCAAATCATCGCGACGCTCGCGCTGCATTTTGCCGGGCTGCTTGCCGCCGCGTACTTGATCCAAATTCCACTTTGGATCGCGCCACTCGCGCTGCTGCTCTTGTCCATCGCTCCGGCGATTCTTTACCGAGCGCGTGGTACGTTCGCCGCGCAAACGCTCGCGCCGCTTTTTTTTCTGTACGCGATGATCGCCGCGCGCTTTGTGTTCATTCGCGTTTTCGGCGGCGACGTGCCCGGCTATTTTGATTACAACGCGCCCGATCTGCGCGCAACCTTGTTTCGCTTGGAGCCGTGGATCGTGTGCGCGCTCGTCTACACGCTGGCGATCCAGGTTCGCGTTTTCGCTCTGTCATTGCGAGGAGCGATCTTTGCGACGAAGCAATCTCCTAACAGCGAATTGGGGATTGCTTCGCGGAAAAACGCTCGCAATGACATCATCCTACTCGCGTTGACTCTCGCCATTTTCGTTTGGGCAGGCGCGCTGTACATCGGACATCGCGCGCACGGCGTGACCGGGACCGATCCGTACGCATACACGCAAATGGGCGTTGACCTCGCGCGGCGCGGCACGCCGTTGCATCGCTTTCCACTTTTCGAAAGCGTCGCGCCGCTCAACATTGCTTGGTCGCCGATCGTGCATCTGGGTTATCACATTCCAATCAATCCAAACGGCGACGCGCCGACCGTTTGGCCCACCGGCGGTTCGTTCGCATTTGCCATCGCGTATCGTTTGGCGGGCGAACCCGGATTGTATCTCGTCAATCCCGTAATGAGTTTGCTTTTGCTCGTCGCAACCGGCTGGCTCGCGTGGGAATTGTTTCACGATTCCAAGGATCGAACGTGGATCGCCGCGCTCAGCATCGCGATTCTCGCCACATCGCACACGCTTTTCGATTGGGCGACTGTGCCGATGGTGGACGCGCAAGCCGCGCTCTTCTCCGTCCTGACGGTTGGTTTGGCGTTGCGCTTTGCGCGCGAGCCGCGACTCGTCTTTGCAACGATGTGTGGTCTCGCACTCGGCGCGGCATATTTTGTGCGACACACGCAGTTGCTCATCGTCCCGGCGATCTGCGTTTTGCTTTGGACGAACCGCGCGCCGCGCGGGTTGCGCGTGCGCGCGCTCGTCGTCGCGGGACTCGCGGCGCTTTTGGTTGCGCTGCCCGATCTGTGGTATCATCACGTTATCTTTGGCAGTTGGCTCACGCCGGAATCGCGCGAGTTGGATTTATTTTCGATTGCGTCACTTGCTGAAACAGTGAGTGCGTTCAACGCCGGCTTGTTTGCCGCGCGCGAATTCGGCTGGCTGTTGCCATTCCTGTTCTATGGCGCGTATCGTCTGGCGCGCGCCCGGCGCGTAGAATTCATCGCGCTCGCGCTGTGGGCGTTCGTTCTGATCGGATTTCACTTGCTGTATCCTGCGTTGCGCTTGCGCGATCTTCTGCCGGAATTTCCGCCGCTCGTGATCGTCGCGGCATACGGCGTCGTCGCGTTTGTGCGCGCGTTGTTCGTAGTAGGCGATTTATCGCCAGTCCCTGGCGCTCAAGCGCGCACCACGAACGCCAAGAATCTCGTCGCCGCGACTGGTTTCATCGCGACGTTGTTCTTGCTTTTGATCCGCGTCTGGAACGTCTTGCCGATTCCGTTCGGCGCGCCGCAGAATTCGTACGGCTATCTGACTGCCGCGCAGCGCGCCGCGTTCGATCAGATTGCCGCGCTCACGCCGCCGAACGCGGTGATCGGCGCGACGATGAATGACGGCGCGATCGATCTGTACGCGCGCCGCGCGACGTTTCGCCCGGGCGAGTGGAGCTCGGCGGAACGCGCGATCTTTGTGGACGCGATGTTGCGCGCCCATCGCCGCGTGTTTCTGCTGGACGACGGCGCGGAGACAAGCGACACGCGACGCACTCTCGCGGCGCGCTATGCGCTCAAACAAATCCTAGTCCTCGATGTGCCGGTGTTCAGCAGGGTAGATGGAACGCCCGGCGCGTTGTGGGAGGTAGTTGAATAGTTGCGTAGTTGGATAGTTACATTGTCAGACGCTCAAGCTAACATTCTTTTGACGAATCCAAACTATCAAACCATGAAACTATCAAACGAATAAACTATGTCGAAACCAATCGTCGCCATCGTCGGACGCCCGAACGTGGGCAAGTCCACGCTGTTCAATCGTTTGATCGAAGAACGCCTTGCGATCGTTTCCGACACCGCCGGGACGACGCGCGATCGTTTGTACGGCGAGGTCGAATTTGCCGGACGCGAATTCATCGTCGTGGACACCGGTGGACTCGCGCTGGATGATCGCGCCGATTTGCCCGGCACGCCCGCCGCGATGCTCGCGGGCGTGCGCGCGCAAGCGCAAATCGCGATGGACGAAGCGGACGCGATCGTCTTTATCGCCGATACCGAACAAGGCGCGACGCCCAACGATTTTGAGATTGCCAAAGTTTTGCGGCAGACCGACAAGCCGGTCTACCTCGTCGTCAACAAAGCCGATAACGAAACGCGCGCGCAAGACGCGGTCGAATTTTTCAAACTGGGTCTCGGCGCTCCGATTCCAATTTCCGCGCTGCACGGCGTTGGCGTCGGCGATCTGCTCGATCAGATCATCGCGCATCTGCCGCCCGAAACAGCGGCTGTCCCAAGCGAGAATCCGCATCTCGCGATTGTCGGTCGCCCGAACGTCGGCAAGTCGTCGCTGCTCAACGCGATTCTCGGCGAAGAGCGCGCGATGGTGAGCGATATTCCCGGCACGACGCGCGACGCGCTCGACACGGAATTGATCTGGGAAAATGAGAAAATCGTTTTGATTGACACGGCGGGGTTGCGCAAGCGCGGTCACATCGAGCCGGGAATCGAAAAATACAGCACGCTGCGCGCGTTGCGCGCGATTCAACGCGCCGATGTCGCGCTCCTCGTGATTGACGCGGACGCGGGCGTGCTCGCGCAAGACCAGCACGTCGCGAGTTACATTCTCGCCGAAGGCAAGGGTGTGGTGATCGTCGTCAACAAGTGGGACTTGATCGAAAAAGATGAACATACATTGGACGAGTTCACGCAGCGCGTTCGCGCGCAACTCGATTTCATCGCGTACGCGCCGGTCGTGTTCGTCTCGGCGAAAACGCATCAACGCGTGCGCCAGGTGATCGAGCGCGCGCTCAGCGTGCGCGACGCGTTTCGCTTGCGCGTGCAAACTTCGGAACTGAACGAGTTGCTGCGCGAGGCGACGCGCAAACACGCGCCCGCCTCCAAAGGCAAGCGCGTGCTGAAATTTCTGTACGCGACCCAGGTGGAAGGCGCGCCGCCGACGTTCGTCTTTTTCGTCAACGACAAGCGCTTGGTGCATTTCACGTACGAACGCTTTTTGGAAAATCAAATTCGCGCGCGCTGGGGCTTTGAAGGCGCGCCGTTGAGAATGATTTTTCGGAATCGGCGCGACGAGAAGTGAAAGACCTGGAAGGTTTCCAAAACCTTCCAGGTCTTTTTCATTATTCCACTTTTCCAATCATTGACCACGGACCCGTCCACTCGATTTTCACGCGCGCGAGTTTGCCTTTCCACTGGCGCGTCGCATCCTCGAAGAAAACGAGTTTGTTGTTGCGCGTGCGTCCCTTCCACCGATTCTTTGTTTTCTCTTCGACAAGTACTTCGATGGTCTGTCCCAGGAATCGCGCGTTGATCTTGGCGACGATTTCCGCTTGCAGATCGTCAATCGCTTTGCGACGACGCTCTTTCTCGTCGGGCGGTACGTTGTCGTCCCAGCGCGCGGCGACGGTGTTCGGGCGCGGCGAAAACATCGCGATGTGCGCGACGTCGAGTTCGAGTTCCTTGAGCAAATCGTACGTCGCGCGGAATTGCGCGTCCGTCTCGCCCGGCATTCCGACGATGATGTCGGTCGCGATGCCGACGTTCGGTACGCGCGCGCGAATTTTCGCGATCAGCGCGCGATAATCGGCAACGGTGTAGCCGCGCTTCATTTTCGCCAGCATCGCGTCGTCGCCCGATTGCACCGGCACTTCGATATGCTCGCACACTTTGGGCAGCGCGGCAATCGCGTCGAGCAACGCGTCGGTCAGGTACAACGGATGCGACGTGAGAAAACGAATGCGTGTCAGTCCTTCAACATCATTGAGTACGCGCAGAAGATCGGGCAAGCGCGGATCGTCGCCCACGTCGTAGCCATAACGATCGACGATTTGTCCGAGCAACGTAATTTCCTTGACGCCCTGCTTGACGAGCGCGCGCACCTCGGCGGCAATTTCGCCAATCGAGCGCGAGCGTTCGCGCCCGCGCCGGTACGGAATGATGCAAAACGTGCAAACGTGATTGCAGCCGTAGATGATCGGGATGTGCGCGCTGACGAGGTTGCCGCGCTCGTGGACAGGCAAAACCAGGTCGGCGTCTTGCAACTCATAGCGCGTTTCCGTTTCGCGTTGTTCGATTTCCAAGTCCTCTGTCTGTGTCATTGCGAGGAGCGATCCTGAGCGGAGCGAAGCGGAGTCGAAGGATTGCGACGAAGCAATCTCCAATTCGCGGATCGGGGATTGCTTCGCCGCTTCCTTCGACTCCGCTGCACTCCGCTCAGGACGGCTCGCAATGACACTGCCGCGCGCGCGCAACAATTCCACAAGGCGCGTCGGATCGGACGGTGGAAGAAAAACGTCCACGAATGGAAAACGCTTTTGCAGCGGCGACGCGTCGCGCACGCCGACGAGGCAGCCCATCAGACCCAGGACGAGATCAGGGCGCGCGGCTTTTAGCGGCTTGAGCGACATCAAGCGCGAGTACGCTTTGTCCTCCGCGCTCTGTCGCACGACGCACGTATTCAGCACGATCACGTCGGCGGATTCCGCATCACGCGTCGCGCGATAGCCGAGTTTCTCCAACTCGGACGCGACGCGCCGGGAATCCGCGTCATTCATTTGGCAACCTTCAGTCCAGATGTGGTACTTCATCGCTTGCTAAATTTCGACTGCCGACAGCTGACCGCTGACTGCCGCAATGTTCTGCGGTCGGTAGTCGGCGGTCTGCGGTCGTAGCACTACCGTAAAATTCCTAAAGAACCCGCGCTCCAACCTAAACTCACTCAACACGCGCGCCTCGACCGGAAACTGCGCGAAGAACTGCATCCACTTGGCGCGCGGCTGCGCGATGTAGCAGGGCGGCGTGCCGTACCGCAACGCGGGGTACGAATCAATCGCGCGCGTGAGCCACTGCCGCGCCACGCCGCGCACGTCGTTCTCGATCACGATTGCCGCGCGCGCGACGCGCAACGCCTCGCGCAAAATCGTTTCAGGTTTGGGCGTGTGGTGCAAGACGAAACTGAGAACCGCGAAATCGAAACTATCGTCCGCGAACGCGAGCGCGCGACTGTCGCAAATCGTCAGCGGCAAATCGCTCTGATTGTACGACGCGACGTCCACCATCGTCACGCGCGCGACGAGTTGGCGCGCCATCGCTTGCGCGAGCCAGCCCTTGCCCGCGCCAATGTCGAGGATGCGCGCGTGCGGCGCGATTTCGGACGCGAAGGAGGCAAGAATAGAGTTGGCGCGGTGATTGCTCATTTCAGAATTTTCTTGAGGAACTGTCCCGTGTACGATTGCTTCATCGCCGCCACATCCTCCGGCGATCCCTCTGCGAGGATGCGTCCGCCGCCGTCGCCGCCTTCGGGACCCAGGTCAATGATCCAGTCCGCCGTTTTGATCACGTCGAGATTGTGTTCGATCACGACGACGGTATTGCCCGCGTCCACGAGCCGATTCAACACTTCCAAAAGTTTTTCCACGTCCGCGATGTGCAACCCAACCGTCGGCTCGTCGAGAATGTACAGCGTGCGTCCCGTCGCGCGGCGCGACAATTCTTTCGATAGCTTGATCCGTTGCGCTTCGCCGCCGCTCAACGTCGTCGCGGGTTGACCCAAGTGAATGTACCCCAAGCCGACGTCGCGCAGCGTTTCGAGTTTCGATCTGACCCTGGGAATGTTCTCGAAGAATTCGCATGCTTCTTCCACTGTCAGATCGAGCACGTCGGAAATATTTTTGCCTTTGTACAAAATTTCTAGCGCTTCGCGATTGTAGCGTTTGCCGTGACAAATTTCGCACGGCACGTAGACATCGGGCAAGAATTGCATTTCGATCTTGATGATGCCGTCGCCCTGACACGCTTCACAGCGTCCGCCCTTGACGTTGAACGAAAATCGTCCGGCTTTGTAGCCGCGCATCTTGGCTTCGTTCGTCGTCGCAAACAAATCGCGAATGTCGGTGAACAAGCCGACGTACGTCGCGGGATTCGAGCGCGGCGTGCGACCGATCGGCGATTGGTCAATGTTGATCACCTTGTCCAGATGATCCGCGCCGATCACCGCATCGTGCTTGCCCGGCTTGTCTTTCGCGTTGAAGAAATATTGCGCGAGGCGGCGGTACAAAATATCCACGACGAGCGACGACTTGCCCGAGCCGCTCACGCCGGTAATGCAGACGAACTTGCCGAGCGGAATCGTCACGTCAATTTTCTTGAGATTATTTTCTTCCGCGCCTTTGACGACGAGCGCTTTGCCATTCCCCACGCGGCGTTGTTCGGGCAGCGCGACGCGGCGCGTGCCGTTCAAGTACGCGCCGGTGATTGATTCGGGACAGCGCATAATTTCCGCGATCGGTCCGGCGCACACGACGCGCCCGCCGTGTTCACCCGCGCCGGGTCCCAGGTCAACGATGAAGTCCGCCGCGCGCATCGTCTCTTCGTCGTGTTCGACGACGAGGACGGTGTTGCCGAGATCGCGCAAGCGCAACAGCGTTTCGATCAAGCGTTTGTTATCGCGCGGATGCAGACCGATGCTGGGTTCGTCGAGAATGTAGAGCACGCCCATCAGTTGCGATCCGATTTGCGTTGCGAGCCGGATGCGTTGCGCTTCGCCGCCGCTCAATGACGCCGCGCTGCGATCCAGCGTGAGATAGTTCAGCCCAACGTTGACGAGGAATCCGAGTCGCGATTTCAACTCTTTCAAGATTTGGACTGCGATTGTTTTCTGTTTCTCGGAAAAATGTTTGGGGAGATCGTTGACGAACGCGAGCGCTTCGACGACGGACATTCTTGTCACCTGGACGATATTTTTGTCCGCAATCGTCACCGCGAGCGCTTCGGGTTTCAGGCGTTGCCCGCGACAGACGGGACAAGGCCGCGAGGTCATAAACGATTCGATCTCTTGGCGAATGTAATCGGAATCGGTTTCTTTGTAGCGTCGCAACTGATTCGGGATCACGCCTTCGAACGTCGTGTCGTACTCGCGCATCCGTCCGAATTGATTCTCGTAGCGAACGCGGATCACGTCGTCGCCGGTGCCGTACAAAATCCGATCGAGCTGCTCGCGCGGCAATTCGCGCACGGGCTTGTCCATCGAAAAATTATATTTGCGCGCGACCGCTTCGATCAATTTGCCGTAGTAACTTTCGTCGTTGCTACTGTCAATCCCGTTCGCGCGAATCGCGCCTTCGTTCAACGACAAATCGCGATCGGGAATGATCAGGTCGGGATCGAGTTCCATTTGCATACCGAGTCCCATACACGCGGGACACGCGCCGTGCGGCGTGTTGAACGAAAACGTGCGCGGCTCGATTTCGCCGAGCGAGATGTTGTCAACAGGGCAGGAGAAATGTTCGGAGAAAACGAGATCAGGTTGTTGCTGACCGCTGACCGCCGACCGCTGACCGCTTTCTTGCACCGAGACGAGAATTACTCCGCCGCCAAGTTTCAGCGCGGTCTCCACCGAATCGGCGATCCGATTGTCGTACGCGTTCGCCTTCTGTGATTTCCCCGCAACGGATCCTGTGTCGGCGGCGAACGCTTGCGAATGATCGCCGTTGGCGCGCTTGATGACGAGACGATCCACGACTGCTTCGATGGTGTGCTGTTTGTAGCGATCAAGTTTCACGTCTTCGTTCACGTCGAGCACATCGCCGTTGACGCGCACGCGCACGAACCCGGCTTTGCGAACGTCGTCGAAAACTTTTTTGTGTTCGCCCTTGCGATCCTTGATCAGCGGCGCGAGAATCATAATGCGCGAACCGTCGGGCAGATTTTCAATCGCATCAACGATCTGTTCGACGCTTTGCCGTTGGATCGCGCGTCCGCACTTGGGGCAGTGCGGCTGACCGGCGCGCGCGAAGAGCAAGCGCAGATGATCGTAGATTTCCGTCACCGTGCCAACCGTCGAGCGCGGATTGTGGCTGACGCCCTTTTGGTCAATCGAAATCGCGGGCGAGAGTCCTTCGATCTGTTCCACGTCGGGCTTTTCCATCTGCCCGAGGAATTGACGCGCGTACGCGCTGAGCGATTCGACATAGCGGCGTTGTCCTTCCGCGTAAATCGTGTCGAACGCGAGCGACGATTTGCCGGAACCGGACAAGCCCGTGATGACGACGAATTGGTCGCGCGGAATTTCCAGGTTGATGTTTTTGAGATTGTGTTCGCGTGCGCCGCGAATGATGAGTTTGTCTTGTGACATTTTCGATTTCTGATTTCTGATTTTCGATTTATGGTTTCCGATTCGGACAAACATTCTAGCACAAAGAGGAAAAATGAGCAAAGGCAGAAAAAACAATCGAAAATCGGCAATCAAAAATCGAAAATCGTGGTATAATTATTTCGCGACGGTCGTCGGTCGTCCGTCGGCGGTCGTATCTTCAAGGAGGCAACGATGTTGAACGAAAAATTCATTCTGCGCGTCGGCGCGATAGCCGGCGCGGTGTCGGTGGTTCTGCTCGGCGCGATGATCTTTGTCGGCTTGCAAATCGGACCTGACTTGGAAAATCTCACTTCGATGTCGCCGACGCTGGTCGCGGAATTGTTCGTCAACAGTCAAGGCAAACTGCGCGCGATGATGGCAATTGACGATTTGTTCGCGCTGGCGTACGTGATCGCGTTCAGCGGGCTGGCGATGTACGCGCGGCGGCGCGCGCCGGTGTTCGCGTGGATCGGCTTGGGATTCGCGCTCGCCACCGGTGCGCTCGACTGGCTGGAGAACAGCATCACGCTCGGTTTGATTTCGTACATCTTGCCCAAGTTCGTGATGAACACGACGCCCTTGCTCAACGCGGATCAATTGCTCGTGTTGAATGTCATCACGCAAATGAAATATCTGTGCGCGAATGGCGCGGTCGCGCTGTTCGGCATCGGCGTTTGGAACGCGCGCGGGTTGAATCGCGCGGCGGCGATTTTGTTTTGGCTGTTCGTTCCGCTCAACGTCCTCGCGTTCATCAGCGCGCCATTGGCGAGCGCGCGAATTTTGGGAATGTTGGTGTTGTTGGTGGTGGGCGCGGTGGTATTGTGGCGCGAATGAGGGGTCAGGGGACAGGGGACAGGGATCAGAGTACAGAGATCGGTGACTGATCCCTGTGCCCCGACCCCTGTACCCTGCCCCGTGTACGACTTGCCTAAACTACAAAAGTAGAGTATCATACAATCATTGACAACGCAGTCAGATCGGTAGTACCTTTCCAACAGAATCCTTGCACATTGGGCAAGAAAATCAGGCGGTGGACCGGACCGTCTGAGCCAGTGTTGGGATAACGTACGTCTCGCGCAACTTGAGCGCCATGGTTGCAATTTGGCGT